>JBFHSI010000019.1:0-24212 GCA_041591245.1 Marinobacter sp. | reverse complement strand
GTGTCCCGGGAAGGGCCTGTCAGCTGTTGCTGGCAGTCGCACCGGAGACGGGGATTTCCTCGGCACTGACCAGATTGAAATGAATCTGGTGACGTTCCTCATCCACACTGGCAAAGCTGACGGTGACTTCCTGTTCCAGCTGGAAGATGCGGCCGTTCTTGTTGTGGGTCAGGCGCAGGGTGATGGGATCAAAGCTGTATTTGCCATCCAGGGTTTTGCAGCTGACGAAACCTTCCAGGCCATTGGCTTCCAGGCGCACAAAGAAGCCCGCCGGTACCGTCCGGCTGATAACCCCGGCCATGGTTTCCTCGCCCAGGGTTTTGGCAAACTCGCTCTTGAGCCAGGTCTCCAGACTGTTGGCGGCCTGCCGGGCCTGGATCTGGGTGTTCTGAAGAGCCTGCAGCTGGTCATCGGTCAGGGGGGTGACCGGGGCATCCCAGAGCAGGGACTTGATCAGCCGGTGCACCAGGAAATCGGAATACTTGCGCAGGGGCGAGGTGAAGGTGGTGTAGGCACTCAGCCCCATGCCCTGATGGGGGGCGGCGGCGAAGCCCAGTTCCGCCCGGGCCATCTGGCGGGAAATAATGGCTTTTACCGGAACCTCTGCCTGCAGTTCTTCGGTTTCCTTCATCAGCTGGCGGAAGCCTTCGGGACTGGCCGGGTCCACACTGGCCAGTTGCGGTGCCCAGGCTGTCAGCAGGGTGCGGATATTGTCCAGGCGGTCATCCCGGAACCCTGGATGCACAATGAACAGTCCCTTGCCCTGGCGGTTGAGGAAGTCGGCGGCACAGCGGTTGGCTGCCACCATGCATTCTTCCACCAGCCGGTGGGCTTCATTCTGGACCGAAGGTTCGATCATGCGGATGCGCTTGTTTTCATCCAGGCGCAGGCGGAATTCCGGACGGTCAGCGCTGAGCAGGGCGTGTTCACCGCGCCATTTGCGCAGGGCGGTGGCGACCTGATGCAGCTGGTCCAGACTGGTGGCCACAGCTTCCGGCAGGGCCTTGATATCGTCATCTTCCCGGCCTTCGATCAGGCCGGCAACCAGGTCGTAACTGAGCTTGCCCCGGGAGCGGATAACCGACTGGTGGAAACTGTAATCCCCCAGGCTGCCGTCATTGTTCACCTGCAGGTCGCACACCAGTGCCAGGCGTGGAACTTCGGGCATCAGTGAGCACAGCCGGGTGCTGATGTTGTCCGGCAGCATGGGCAGTGGTTCACCGGGAAAATAGATGGCGGTACCCCGCCTGAAGGCTTCCTGCTCGGCGGGGCTGCCGGCCTCAATGAGTGCTGTGGGATCGGCAATGGCGATGGACAGGGTCCAGCCGGTGGCATTGGGCTCGGCGAACAGGGCATCGTCCATGTCCTGGGTGCCCGGGCTGTCGATGGTGACGTAGGGCCGGTCGGTGCGGTCTTCCCGGTCCTGGCTGCGGGCCTGGATATCCGTTTCCGCCAGGGCCTCGGCCTGGGTCCGGACAGATTCCGGCCAGTCGTCGCTGAGATCGTAGGTGGCCAGGGTCAGGGCTCTTTCTATACCCGGCTCTCCGGCTTTGCCGATGACCCGCAGTACCCGGGCCTGGCCCTTGCCATCCTTGATGGGATGGCGGTGGATTTCACAGTAGATATAGTCGTCCTGCTGGGCCTTCATGCGTTCCTTGGGGGGAATGAAGATCCAGCGGTTGATACCCGGGGTCTCCGGAACCACGAAGTGGCCCTTGCCCTTGATCAGATAGCGGCCGACAAAAGTACTCAGGCGGGTTTCCAGCAGCTCATCCACAACGCCCTGGGTTTTGCCTTTTTCCACTTCCTGTTCGGTGACATTGACCCTGTCTCCGGGCAGGACTTTCTGCATTTCTTCCGGCGGCAGAAAAAGGTCCCGGCCTTCGTCGAGGGCAACAAACCCGAAACGGCCGTTGGTGGCCTTGACGGTGCCCGGGAATACGACCTTGTTTTCCTTGATTTCGGATTTCAGCTGGCGCAACTGGCTGAGAGCGTCGGCATTGAGCATGAAGTAACCTGGCTGGTAATAAAATGAATGATGCAACGGAGTATAACGGTTATGGCAGTCCAGTTCTCTGCCGGGGGTGTGCTCCGTGTCCGGGAATTTGCCAGGGGGCCCTGGGGCCGGCCCTGGCATTCCGGTTGGCTCAGGCTGCTGAGGCTTTGTTCTGGCCGTCCAGCACCTTGCGGTAGGCGATTAACAGCTGTTTGTGGCCTTCGGTGGGATTGTCGGCATCCAGTGCTTCCAGTCCCGGGAAGACCTGGTCGCCGGTAATCCAGCTCAGGGCCCGGTCCACCAGATCCTGGCCATGGTAGTACTCCAGGCCGCGCCGGTAAGGGCGGATATCATCGGTGGCCAGGTACAGTTCCAGGGTGGCGTGCAGGGCTGCGTATTCGGCCCGGTCGGTGTCGCTCAGGTCGCCGGAGGCCAGTACCGGAGACAGCAGCTCGAAGGCGCCTTCCAGATCCCCCAGGGCCAGTAGCAGCCAGACCTTGAATTCACCTACCCGCAGGCGGCCCCAGCGGCTGCTGTCACCCACCAGGCCGGTCCACTCCAGTACCTTCATCTGGTCGTTGATGTGGTGGGACTCCAGCAGTTCCAGCAACTGTTGCCAGCCGGCTTCTCCGGACTGTTTCAGATTGAACAGCACCGGCCGCACGGGCAGGCTGGCGTTGTTGTTGTTCAGGATCAGTTCGTCGGGCAGGTAGATATCCGAGAAGCCGGGAATCAGGATACGGCAGGCATAGGCGCCCAGATCCGTGTGTTCGGCGATATAAACCTCAAAGCCTTCTCCCTGCAGCTGGTCGATCATCTGCTGACAGGCGGTCTGGTTGTCCCGTGCCCAGGGGCTGTTGGCATCCCAGTCGGCAAATTCCACATCCGGCTGGTCACTGAGGAATGCCCAGCTGATGTAGCCGCTGGAATCAATGAAGTGCAGTTCGATATTGTGGGGTTCGGCCACCATGTCCATGTCTGTGGTGGGCGCCGGAAAACCTTCCAGCTCGTCCAGGGCCCGGCCCTGCAGCAGTTCGGTCAGGGCCCGTTCCAGGGCCACCTGGAAGGTGGGGTGGGCACCGAAGGAGGCGTAGACACCGCCGTCCGGATGCTGCAGCAGCACACACATGACCGGATACTGGCCACCGAGGGAGGCATCCAGGGCGCGGATGCCGAAACCGGCCTGTTCCAGGGCTTGCATACCCTCGCGGATATGGGGGAAACGGTCGAGAACGCTGTCCGGTACTTCCGGCAGGGCAATGGCTTCGCTGATGATGCGGTTCTTGATGGCCCGCTCGAACAGCTCCGACAGGCTCTGGACAATGGCTTCTTCCCGGTTGTTGCCGGCACTCATGCCGTTGGAGACAAACAGGTTGGCAATCATGTTCACCGGAATATAGACGGTTTCGCCGTCGCTCTGGCGGGTGTAGGGCAGGGCACACAGACCCTTGCCGGTGCCGCCGCCGTTCATGTCTGCCAGCTGGGCGGGTACCAGGTCCTGGTCGTTCACATACAGCTGCTTCCAGCGCTCATCCAGCAGACCTTCGGGCCAGTTTTCCTCGTCCAGGGGAAACCACTTTTCGTCGGCCTGGTGAATGAACCCGTAGTCCTTCAGTATCGGATCGAGCATGAAGTCGGCCCACAGGTAGCGGGTGGACAGACGCTCAATCAGCTCGCCATAGGCGCTGGCCAGGGCGGCATTGCGGCTGGCGCCCTTGCCATTGGAAAACACCTGGGGACAGTCCCGGTCGCGGATATGGACGGACCAGATATAGGGCGCAGGGTTGAGCCAGCGGGCTTCTTCAATGTTAAAACCCAGGGCACGGATGGCGCCGCCGATTTTCTCGATGGAGTTTTCCAGGGCTTCGTCTTTACCCGGAATATAGGTTTCAGTCATGGAGGGATGCTCGCCGGTGGCTGATTGATGTCCGGCGATGCTAACAGGCCTTGTTGGAGGGTGCCAGCCCGCAATCGTATCGGATCGGGGCTGGCTGTGCGGGCGGGTATCTAGTTGTACTCTGCGAACACTCTTGTCTGGCCCCTGCGATTGAACATCAGCACCTGATAGTGGTCCCGGACGTTGCCCATTTCCATTCCCGGAGAACCGGCTGGCATACCGGGCACGGTCAGTCCCAGGGCATCCGGAGACTGGGTGATCAGGCGCCGGATATCGCTGGCGGGAACATGGCCTTCGATCACGTAGCCATCAACAAAGGCTGTGTGGCAGCTGGCCAGTGCCGGACTCAGGCCGGCCCGGGTCTTGACCTGTGTGAGGTTGTTCATTTCGGTAACCGTGACCTCAAAGCCGTTGTCTTCCAGATGTTTTACCCAGTCTGTGCAGCAGCCACAACTGGGAGATTTGTAAACCTGAACGGTTCCGGCGGTATCCGCCGCAAGCAGGGGAGAACCCATGCCGAGGGCGAGTGCCAGGGCCAGTTTTGTGCGGGAGTTTGTCATGGCTGTTTCCTCTTTTCTGTTTTTGTTTCCAGGGATCTTGTGCTGTTCGACCGGGGCAGCCAGAACCACCAGACAATGGCGGCCATCAGGGCCAGACCGGCGATGTTGATCATCAGGGATTCCATCAGCTGTTCTCCTTTTGCGAATCTACAGCCTGTCCGGGTTTGAACCAGCGCAGGCGGTTGGCGTTGGAGACCACGGTGACCGAAGACAGGGACATGGCGGCTCCCGCCAGAATCGGGCTCATCAGTACCCCCCAGAGCGGGTACAGCAGTCCGGCGGCCACCGGGATGCCCAGGGTGTTGTAGATAAAGGCTCCGAACAGGTTCTGGCGGATGTTGCGCACGGTGGCCCGGGAAATTTCCATGGCATCCACCACCGAATGCAGGGAGCTGCGCATCAGGGTCACGGCTGCGCTTTCTATGGCCACATCGGTGCCCGTGCCTATGGCAAAGCCCACGTCGGCGGCGGCCAGGGCCGGAGCGTCATTGATGCCGTCACCAACCATGGCAACGGTATAGCCCCGCTCGCGCATTTCCCTGACCACCGCGGCCTTGCCTTCGGGCAGCACCTGGGCCCGGTATTCATCAATACCCGCGCTGGTGGCAATGGCGGCGGCGGTGGCGTCAATATCGCCAGTCACCATCAGCACCCGGACACCGGTGCGATGCAGCCGGGCTATGGCATCCCTGGAATCCGCACGTATGGCATCGGCCACCCCCAGCACTCCCAGAGGAGTGTTGCCCCGGACCAGAAACAGGGGTGTTCCGGCCGCTTCGGTGATTTCCTGTTCTGCCGGCTTGAGGCAATCCAGATCCAGTCCTTCCTGTTCCAGCCACTTACGGTTACCCAGGCGCAGAGCCTCTCCTTCAATACGGCCTTCGACGCCCTTGCCGTTATGGGCCTGGAAACCGGTAACCGGTGCCGGCTGCAGGTTTCGGTCCCGGGCGCTGCGAACCACGGCCTCGGCAAGGGGGTGCTCGGAATGCTGTTCCAGTCCGGCGGCCAGGGCCAGCAGGTCTTCCTCGCTGCCTTCACAGGCGTGAACCCGGGTGACGGCGGGGTGGCCTTCGGTGACCGTGCCGGTTTTGTCCAGTATCACCAGGTCCACCTTGCCGGCGGTCTGCAGGGCATCGCCCTGGCGGATGAGTATGCCGTATTCCGCGGCCTTGCCCACGCCCACCATCACCGACATGGGGGTGGCCAGGCCAAGGGCGCAGGGGCAGGCGATAATCAGCACCGTGGTGGCTGCCACTATCATATGGGCCACCACAGGATCTGGCCCCAGGTTATACCAGAGCAGGGCTGTGGCTACGGAAATGAGCATGACCGAAGGTACAAACACGGCAGAAATCCGGTCCGCCAGGCGGCCTATGGCCGGTTTGCTGCCCTGGGCCTTTTTCACCAGCTGTATGATCCGGGCCAGTGCGGTTTCGCTGCCGACCCGGGTGGCCCGGTAGATAATGGCTCCGTGGCTGTTCAGGGTTCCGGCTGATACCTCATCTCCGGGCTGCTTGCTCACCGGCATGGGTTCGCCGGTCAGCATGCTTTCGTCGATGCGGCTGGAGCCTTCGGTAATCACCCCGTCCACCGGCAGTTTTTCCCCGGGCCGGACCCGGATCAGATCCCCTTTCTGTACCTGTTCTATGGGAATATCCCGTTCTTCACCAGCGCGCACCACCCGGGCGGTTCTGGCCCGCAGATCCAGCAGCCGGCGTACTGCTTCCGAGGTCTTGCCCCTGGCCCGCAGCTCCAGTGCCTGTCCAAGATTGATCAGGCCAATGATCATGGCGGAGGCCTCGAAGTACACATGCCGGGCCATTTCCGGCATCAGCTGGGGTGCCAGCACCACGACCATGGAATAGATCCAGGCGGTTCCCGTACCCACCGCGACCAGGGTATCCATATTGGCATTGTGGTGGGTAAAGGCCTTCCAGGCGCTGGTATAGAAATGGCTGCCGGTCAGGGCCATGACTGCGAGGGTCAGGCAGCCCAGCACCAGCCAGGAACCCTGGTTGGCCGCCGTCACGGCCATGGAGCCAAAACCCATGCCCCAGACCATCAGGCCCAGACCCAGGGCAAGGCTGACCGCCATCTTCACCAGCAGGGAACGGTATTGCTGGCGTTCCTGTATCTGTCTGCGCTCATCGGCCTTGTCCGCATCCTCGATAACACTGGCGCCGTAGCCTGCTGCAGTGACCGCCTGCACCAGCGCCCGGGCGTCCGCACGGCCGCTGATGGTGGCGGTGTGGTCTGCCAGATTCATCTGGGCCCGGGCCACCCCGGGAACCGACAGCAGGGCCTTTTCAATGGTGCGTACACAGGAGGCGCAGGTGGCACCGGTCACTGCCAGTGAGATCAGCCCGTCACCGGCCCTGTCAGCAATGGGGCCGACCGGTTCGTTCCGGCTTGGTGTCGGTTTCTGGCAGTGGCCGGTGCTGGCGGAACAGCAGCTGGTCTCTGGCGGAGTTTCCAGAACCTGCGCCGGGAAACCGGCTTCGGTCACCCGGCGGGCGGCCTCTTCCAGATCCGTGCCATCGGGCAGGGCCACGGTCTGTGCCTGCAGATCCACTTCAACCAGATCCTGGCTTCCTGTCAGAGGTTCCAGAGCCGTGCGGATTTTCCGGGCGCAGCCCTGACAGGAGGCCCCGGTAATGGACAGAACCGGATGCAGGGCGGTGGTATCAGTCATCAGGCTTGCTCCTTGTCGTCGGCGAGTGTGTGGCTGTCATCCCAGTGTTCGATCAGCTGGCATACCGTGTGACCATCGGGGGTGCCGTCTGGCATGTCGCGCCAGACCCGGAGTGCGCTCTGCATACGTTGGCGCAGCTGCTGCAGCTCATGGATGTCCTGTTCAACCTGGGCCAGGCGTTGCTCGAACACCTCCCGTACCATGGGACAGGGGGAATGGTGGTCGTCGGCCTGGGCCAGTATGGAGCGGATTTCCGGAAGGGAGAATCCCAGCTGCCGGGCCTTGCGGGCAAAACGCAGACGGCGCAGGTCATCGGCATCAAACTGCTGGTAATTGTTATCCGGGTTGCGGGTCGGATTGAGCAGGCCTTCGCGGGTATAGAAGCGGACAGTGTCGGGTTTTACCCCTGCAGCCTGGGCGATGTCTTTGACTTTCACGGGTTGGTGTCTCCTGTCCGGGAATGGAATGACAGGATAAGACTAAAACCTGTGAGCAACTCACAGGTCAAAGGTTATTTTTTTGCCCGCAGGAAAGTACCGCAGTGTGTGCACTGATCCGGAGCCATCAGTTTGGCCTGCCAGCCCAGGCGGTGACCACAGGCCGGGCAGCTCAGGCGCAGCTGGAGGATGATGATGGGGGTGACCAGTGCCGCCATCAGCAGCCCCAGAGGTCCCCAGCTGGCATCAGTGGACAGGCCCAGCTGGCTGCTGAAGATCAGAATGATGGTCAGGGCCACAAAGGCAAAGAGGAAGTAGTTGCGGTTCCAGCGCTCCCAGCGCCGGAGTTTGCTGTCCTGTTCCGGTGTCAGGTAGTTGGCAGCCATAGCATGAGCACATCCGTTAAATGAAGACGTTATGGTGGCGGCCACTGACCATTATTGCAATCAGGAATTTTCCGTGGAACGGGTAACCAGCCGGCCGCTGGCAAAGGCCGCCTCCAGCTCTCCGGGCGGCACCGGGCGGCTGATCAGATAGCCCTGAATCATATTGCAGTTATGCTGCTTCAGGAAATCCATCTGGGCTTCGGTTTCCACACCTTCGGCCACTACCCGCAGCCCCAGGTTGTGGGCCAGGTTGATCACGGCCCGGGTAATCACCGCATCATCGTGCTGCTCGGTGACGTGGGTAATGAATGAGCGGTCGATTTTCAGCAGATCCACCGGGAAATCCCGCAGGTAGCCCAGGGAAGAGTAACCCACGCCGAAATCATCAATGGACAGTTTGACGCCCAGCTCATGGAGGCGGGACAGCTGATTCCGGTTGTGTTCAATGTTCTGGATAAATATCTCTTCGGTCAGTTCCACTTCCAGGCGCTCAGCAGCAAGGCCTTCTGTGTTCAGGGTTGCCTGAATATGGTCCACCAGACCGTCATCATCCAGCTCCCGTCCGGACAGGTTCACGGCAATGCGCAGATGATCCAGACCGGTTCCCTGCCACTGAGCCAGCTGGCGGCAGGCGGCCCGTACCACCCATTTGCCTATGTCACCGATCCTGCCGCTGTCCTCGGCCAGGGGAATGAACTCTGCAGGTGACAGCAGTCCTCGCTGGGGGTGCTGCCAGCGGATCAGGGCCTCGACACTGTGGATTTCAGATGTGTCCAGCTCCATCTGGGGCTGGTAATAGAGGACAAATTCGTCGTTGGCCAGGGCCTGGCTCAGGTCCTTGTCCAGTTCCAGGCGCCTTACTTCCCGCTCCTGCATGCCTTCGGTGTAGAACTGGTAGGTATTGCGGCCCTGTTCCTTGGCCCGGTACATGGCTACGTCGGCATTGCGCATCAGGGTATCCGCATCCAGCCCGCTCTGGGGGTAGACCGCGATCCCAAGGGTGGCGTTGACCGTGATGGTTTCGCTGTGAATTGCAAAGGGCTCGGCAAAACACTGTTTGATCTCACCCAGCAGATGGATCACGTCATCGATATCGTCCACCTTCTGCTGACACAGCATGAATTCATCGCCACCGGAATAGGCCACAAGTACCTGCTCGGCGCTGAGCCGGTTCAGGCGTTCGGCCACTTTCACCAGTACTTCGTCACCGAACTGGTGGCCCAGGGAATCGTTCAGGGTCTGAAACCGGTCCAGATCCAGCATGATCAGGGCAACCTGGCGCATCTGCCGGTCGGCAATGCTGAGGGTATGGCTCAGGTCTTCCATGAAGAAGCGGCGGTTGGCAAGACCGGTCAGGGTGTCGGTGGTTTCCAGTTGAACCAGGTTTTTCTGTACCTGTTCTCGCTGACTGATTTCCTGATCCAGCTCGTGCCTGGCTTTCAGCAGGGCCTGATTTCGTTTCAGTATCTGCTGGGCGAGCAGGATGGTCAGGCTGGTCAGCAGCCCCATCAGCAGGACGGAGGCAAAGGTCATGGTCGGCCAGTCACTGTGCTGGCTGCGGACCCAGTCGGCAGAGGGGTGCAGTCGCAGGCGCCAGTCCAGGCCCGGCAGGTGGACGGAGACGGTGTGCTGAAAGGGGGTATCTGTCGGCACAGAGCTGTTCAGCTGGTAACTGAGCTGGCCATGATCAAGTATGTCTATCCGGAAGGCGTTCAGTACCCGGTTGCTCAGCAGCTGCTGTAACAGTGCCTCCATGCGAAAGACGCTGGCAATAAAGCCGTTATTGGCTGTGCCCGTACCTATGGGGGCATAGATAACCAGGCCCTTGCCACCCTGAGCCAGGTTGATGACACCGGAGATGTCGATGGAACCGGAGTTTCTGGAGGCTTCCAGCGCCTGCCTGCGGGCCTCCGAGAAGGCGACGTTATAGCCGATAATATTGGGGTTTCCGGAAACCGGTTCCAGCCAGCGGATAATGAAATTCCGGTCGATCCATTCGATGGCCTGGAAAATTCCCATATCCCGGAGATAGTTGCGGGCATCCTGGCGCCAGGTAGCTTCGGTTTTGTCGGTGGAGGTCTGCTGGCGCTGGGCCATGCGCCGGGTGGCGTTGACCAGAGAAAGGAACTCACGCTCCAGCACAGTGGCCATGGCGTTGGCCTCATTTTCCAGGTTGGTCTGGATCTGCTGGTTGTCCTGCCGGAGCAGACCGTGCCGCAGGCCCGAGGCCAGAGCAAAGAAAACCAGCAGGGCCAACACCGGGAATGCCGGGTGGAGAAGGATTTTCGCCACCCTTTGGGTTGTGGGTGCCATGTCTTTCACTGGGCTCTCCGTAGCGTGTGTGAACAGTTCAGCGTTATGGACCCCTGCTACCGATTATGACCTGTTTTCGATAACTTGCTGTGCTGAAAATGAAGCAGCCACAGAAAAAGCGCGCCTCCGGTCAGTGGGCATCGCGCACCGGGGCAATGCCCAGTCGCGGAATTTCCTGCTTCGGGCAGCGGTCCATCACCACCCTGATACCTGCGGCTTCCGCCCGGGCTGCGCCTTCTTCGTTGATCACTCCTATCTGCATCCAGATGACCGGAATCTTCAGTGCCATGGCCTCGTTGATAACGGCATCAGTGCGGGCAGGGGCCAGGAAGATATCCACCATGTCCACTGGTTCAGGAAGGGCTGTCAGGTCCGGGTACACGGTTTCGCCCAGAAGCTGCTGGCCGGCAAGGCGGGGGTTGACCGGTATCACCCGGTAGCCCTGGCGCTGCAGGAACTCCATGACCTCGTGGGAGGGCCGGTTGGTTTTCTCACTGGCACCGACCAGGGCGATGGTGCGGACGCTGGTCAGTATGTCTCGGATCTGTTCGGGCGCATTGCTTGGCATAGGGGCATTCACCTGGCTGGTTTAGCGGTTTGCCTCAAGGCATACGGATACAGATTCGGCGTAGCGCAAGGCCCGGGGCTTGTCGATCTCCACCCGCGCCCAGCGTACCGGCTCATGGCTCATGACAATACCAAGCACTTCATGGGTCAGCCGTTCCAGCAGCGCGAACCGGTTGCCATCCACATGGGCGATAATCTGCTTGGTGATGGTCCGGTAATTGAGCGCTGCGGAAATCTCATTGCGGCGAATGGCGTCAGAGGCATCGTAGGTCAGACTGACGTTGATCACCACATCCTGCTGGTTGTTGATTTCCTCTTCCTTGATGCCTATGTAGGCCCTGAGCAGAAGGTTCTTGATGCGGACCCTGGCCTCAAGGTCTCCTGTTGTATTTGTCATGAATTCTCCGTCATTCACACTGTTGCTCAGCGGTTGGTTCCGATCAGGTTCAGAAACTCGGTGCGGGTAGCCTGGGATTTACGGAACTGTCCCAGCATCATCGAGGTTTTCATGCGCGAGTTCTGTTTTTCCACCCCACGCATCATCATGCACATGTGCCGGGCTTCAATGACCACGGCAACGCCCTTGGCGCCGGTGACCTGCTCCACAGCCTCAGCTATCTGGCGGGTGAGGTTTTCCTGAATCTGCAGACGCCGGGCATACATATCCACAATGCGGGCAAATTTGGACAGGCCCAGTACCCGGCCCTGGGGCATATAGGCGATGTGGCATTTGCCGATAAACGGCAACATGTGGTGTTCGCACATGCTGTAGAGTTCAATATCCTGAACCACCACCATTTCATCCATGGCAGATTCGAATACGGCGTTGTTTACCAGGTCATCAAGATTCTGCTGATAGCCCTGGGTCAGGAACTGCATGGCCTTGGCGGCGCGCATGGGAGTATCCCGCAGACCTTCGCGGCCGGTGTCTTCACCCAGGCCGTCAATGATGGCCTTATAGTGGCCGGCGAGGTCGTCAAGGAGCTTGGTCATAGTCGTTTCCGGTTTGCTGTATCGTACGAGGGCCAAAGCTTAAGGCAATTTGCCCTTCATCTCTACGCCTTTGGTGATTGGCGGAGTCCGTCCTGAGTGCATTGACCACCTGATTGCGGCCCCTGGATTTGGCCTCGTACAGAGCCTGATCCGCCCGGTTCAGCCACACTGACCAGGTTTCACCCTGGCACACCTCGGCCACACTGCCGCTGGCGGTCAACCGTATGTTGTTCAGAAACGGCCTTGAGCTGATACAGGTGAGCAGCTGATGGGCGAGAATATCCGCCTCTTTCTGGCGGGTTTCCGGCAGCACCACCATGAACTCCTCGCCGCCAATGCGAAACAGCAGGTCACAGTCCCTCAGCCGTTTGCGCAGGCGTACCGCCAGATCTTTCAGTACTGTGTCGCCGGCCAGGTGCCCCCACTGGTCATTGATGGTCTTGAAGTAGTCCAGATCCAGCAGCACCAGGCTGGATACCCGCTCATACCTTTCCCGCATCTGTATCTGGTGGTTGAGAATGTCAGCCAGCTGGGACCGGTTCAGGCATCCGGTCAGGGGATCGGTAGTGGCCAGCCGGGTCAGTTCCTCCTGCAGACGCCCCACCAGCCAGGCGAAGATCATGGCAAACAGGCAGGTCAGCCCCAGGGAGAAGGTGATGCGCCAGAAGTCGGCTTCCGGAAAGGTGATAAAGGAAATCACCGCCATGACGGTGACAAAGACGATGTTGCAGGCGACGGCTTCCCGGATCGGCAACAGGAAAAACAGGGCGGTGGCCGCCGGGTAGGCCCAGTACAGACCGGCATGGCCATTGATACTGGTGGAATAGGCGGCGGAAACCACCGCCAGCAGGGGAAACAGGCGGCCCTTGAACAGGTAGATGTTGCGGAAACGCAGCAGTCCCATGACCAGCAGCGCATTCAGGCAAAAGAGCACCAGAATCCCGGTGAGCAGATAGTGATCCTGGCGCCATTGCACCAGGACCAGCGGTGCCACCGCGATAAATGCCCAGAAATGGAGGTGATAGACCAGTCGGCGCCTGAACCCCAGTACAGCGAGGGTGGGGTTTGTCTCTGACGGATCGGGAGGAGTAAAGGGGTCCACAGCATGCTCCTGCTGACAGCATCATCAGTCCATTGCCGGTTCAAGACCGGGTGTTGTCTGCCTGTAACTCAAGCATACAGATGCATGAATAGCCAACATAAGTTCGGTTCCGTTGTCCCGGGCCCCTGGGGTTGGGTAAACTCCGCGGACACTGACAGGGAGTTTGTAATGACCGCCATCCATATCCGACCACCCGCCCTTACCGTTCGCGCTGGCCCCAGGGCACTACGGCGATTGCAGGAGCAGCCGTTAACACCAGCCGACGTTCATGTTATTCCGGGTGCCGCTGGCGGTCCGAAAGCCCTGGGTATCAGTGGCCTGGACAAGGCGATTTTCGGAGACTGGCTGTCCGGGGCGGAACAGGTGCGGTCTCTGATCGGTTCTTCTATCGGTAGCTGGCGGTTTGCGGCTATTGCCTCATCGGATGACCCCAAGGCCCAGCTCGACAAACTGGTGGAGCTGTATACAACCCAGCGCTTTGACCGCAAGGTCACTGCCGCGGAAGTCAGCCGCAGAAGTGTGCTGTTTCTGGAGGAACTTCTGGGGGGGCGTGAGGAATATCTGCTCAACCATCCCTGGTTTCGCCTGAATGTGATGGTCGTGCGCAGCCGGGGCATGCTGGCCCACGATACCCGGGGCCGGCTGGCACTGGGGCTGACCAATGCCATCAGTGCCAATGCAGTCAGTCGCCGTCTGCTGGGCCGGTTCATGGAACGGGGCATCATACACGACGCCCGGCTGCAGCCGCCCCTTGCCGAGCTGACGGATTTCCCCGGTTTTGATGCGGCTCTGACCCCGGACAATCTGTTGCCGGCATTGCTGGCCTCGGCGTCCATTCCCATGGTCATGTCCGGTGTACGCAATATTCCCGGTGCGCCGGAAGGTGTCTACCGGGATGGCGGCCTGCTGGACTATCACCTGGATCTGCCTTACCGGCAGCCGGGTATTGTCCTCTATCCCCACTTTACCGACCGGATTATTCCCGGCTGGTTTGACAAGACGTTGCCCTGGCGCCGGGGCGATGCCGGTAACCTGCAGGATGTGCTGCTGGTGTCGCCGTCCCGGGAGTACCTGGCATCTCTGCCAGACGGCAAGCTTCCGGACCGGAAAGATTTCGAGACCTATCTGGGTAACGACACCGGCCGTGAGCGTTCCTGGCGCACGGCGGTGGCTGCCAGTGAGCGTCTGGGGGATGAGTTTCTGGAACTGGTGGCGAGGAACCGGCTCAAGGATGTGCTTCAGCCCCTGTAAGCCGTTGCGGAAACCGGCAACCGGAGCCGGGCGGCTATACTGCTGTCAGGTCCAGTGAGAAACGGGAATCCGGAGGCGTTATGAAGGATGCACAACCCCAGGCAGCAAGAACCACCCCCTGTGCGGTACTGGTGGAGGGTGGCAAAACCTATTATTGGTGTGCCTGTGGTCGCAGCCGCAGCCAGCCTTTCTGCGATGGTTCCCACAAGGGCACTAAGATCACCCCGGTAGCCTACACCGCGCTCAGGAAAGAGTGGCTCTGGTTCTGTGGCTGCAAACACACCCGGACACCCCCATTCTGCGATGGCTCCCACTCCCGGCAGGGCTAGGCCGCCGGATTGGGCAGGGCGCTCATGCGGTAGCCGGCCAGGCCATGGAGAGGGTCATCCAGGGCGCGGATACGCAGGGTGACAGGGATTGGCCGGGCCTGCTCGGATGTCAGCAGGTTCAGGTCAATGCGCGCCACCGAACGTTCAGTCCTGGCTGCCTGCAAGGTCAGCCGGTAGTTTGCTCTTGAGTCGGGCTCGATCAGGGTTTCGAAGCTTTGCCCGGCCAGATCTGTCGGTGCCAGATTGAGCAGGTCTGCCACCTGGGGCGATGCGAACCCGATATGCCCGGACTCATCCAGTTCCCAGATCACCGCACCGGACAGGTTAATCAGATCCCGGCTGCGTTCCTCACTGTCATTGAGGGCCTGGCGGATGATGCCCTTTTCCACCCGCAGATTGCTGATCTGGTGCCGGGCCCCGGAGGCCTGCTGTTCCAGTTTGCGGATGTGGCGGGCCTGCACCTGCAGACGCCGGCTCAGCAGCAGGGGGGGCAGGGCTGCCAGGGTGGATAGCAGAACACCGGCGACCCAGACGCTGTTGCGGGCCCTGGCGGGTGCGATGAACGGCTGCAGGGGAACACTGGTCAGTATCCAGCGGTTGGGCCCCGCCTCCACTTCCGTACGCAGAACCAGGGCAGGGACGAACTCGGCATTGGCAGGTATCTGCAGCAGGGGGCGCTTGCTGTGACGCTCCAGAGTGTCGATGCGCAACCCCAGGTCCCCGGGCCTATTGCCCGCAAACAGGTTTTCCAGCCAGTCCTTACTTGTGGACCCTGGGGGCTGTCCGGGGGCTGCCATTGCCGATTGCAGGGTATGGACCAGAGCCAGATGTCCGGCCTGGTGGTTGTCATCGGAGCGGCTACGGGCCTGATCCTCGGCCATATCCGCAAACACGGCTGTCAGCACCAGTCCGGTAACAAATACCGCCAGAGGCATCCAGAGGCCGGGCCAGAAGGTAAACTTATCCGTAGACCGGGGCTCTGTGCTGTCCATGCAGGTGATCCTGAGGTGTGTCCGGGCCAGGTCTGGCCCTTTCCATATGGTACCTACACTTTAGACCAGGACTGGCTGTGGTGAAACTTTCAGCTCCGGGCCTTGCCCGCCAGGGCGTAAACCAGTAAAAAGCCAGCAAATGCCGTGACCACCACCGAAGGACCCGCTGGCGTGTCCAGATGCCAGGACAGGGTCAGTCCGCCGGTGACAGCAAGAAAACCGAACATCATGGCCAGTGCCACCATCTGCTCCGGATTGCTGGCCAGGCGTCGTGCGGTCGCCGCCGGGATAATCAGCAGGGCGGTAATCAGCAGCACCCCGACAATTTTCATGGCCACTGCGATCACCAGTGAGAACATCAGAACCAGAACCAGGCGCAGACGCTCAACGGGAACCCCTTCCACCCGCGCCAGCTCTTCGTGAATGGTGCTCATCAGCAGTCCCTGCCAGAGCCAGACCAGCAACACCAGAATCAGAGCAGCACCACCATAGATCCAGATCAGGTCGTCCCGGCTCATGGCCAGCAGGTCACCGAACAGCAAACCGGTCAGGTCGATGCGGACTTCCGGCATGAAACTGAGGGTCACCAGACCAATGGCCAGGGCACTGTGGGCCAGTATGCCGAGGATGGTATCGGTGGCCAGGGCCTGGGTCCGGGCCAGCAGTACCAGAATCATGGCCAGGGCCACGGATACCAGCACAACTCCCAGGTGCAGGGGCACACTGAGCAGGAAACTGAGGGCAATGCCCAGCAGGGCGGAATGGGCTAGGGTATCGCCGAAATAGGCCATGCGCCGCCACACCACGAAGCAGCCCAGTGGCCCTGCTACCAGTGCCACGCCAAGGCCTCCCACCAGCGCGCGCCAGAAGAAATCGTCAAGAATGCTGTTAATGATGGTCATGGCCGGAGCACGCCTCCTGTCCAGACGCCGCCAGGGTCTGATCCTTGCCGACAATTTCCCCGTGCAGGTTGTGGCTGTGGTTGTGGTGATGGTGATAGACCGCAAGGGATTCGGCCACCTGATGTCCGAAGGTTTCGATAAAGGCCGGGTCGTGGGACACGTCGGCGGGGTGGCCGCTGCAGCAGATGTGCTGGTTCAGGCAGATGACCCGGTCGGTTGCCGCCATCACCAGGTGCAGGTCGTGGGAGATCATGATTACGCCACAGTTGAGCTCGTCCCTGAGCTGGCGGATCAGTTCGTAGAGGGCAGCCTGTCCGTTGATATCCACACCCTGGGCTGGCTCGTCCAGCACCAGAAGGTCCGGCTTGCGCACCAGGGCCCGGGCCAGCAGCAGACGCTGGGTCTCACCGCCGGACAGATGATGGACCGAAGCATCCAGCAGCTGGTCCACGCCGGTACGGGCCAGGGCCGCCTTGCATTCTGCCAGCGGGTGCCTGCTGAGCAGCATGAAGCGCTTCACGCTCAGAGGCAGGGTGGTTTCCAGAGTCAGGTGCTGGGGCACATAGCCGATCACCAGGTTCCTGGCCCGCTGGACCGAACCCCGGGTGGGTTTCTGGATGCCCAGTACGGTGCGAATCAGGGTGGTTTTGCCGGCGCCATTGGGGCCGATCACCGTGACAATATCGCCCCGGAAAACGTCCAGATTGACGCTGTCCACCACCGGCTTCCCGTCAAATTCCACGGACAGATTGTCCAGATGCACCAGACGTTCACTCATCGCCGGACTCCGCCTGGCAGCGGGGACACAGACCGGAGACTTCCAGAATAACATTCTCCACCCGGAAGGATTCGGCTGCTGCCGCGGACTCTACCGCCCGGGATACTTCCGGTGCGGCCATTTCCAGTACGTTGCCACAGCTGCTGCAGATCAGGAACATGCCGGTGTGATACTTGCCTGCATGGGTACAGCCAATAAAGGCGTTGAGGGAGGCAATTCGGTGCACAAGCCCGTGTTGCTGCAGAAAGTCCAGGGCCCGGTATACCGTGGGTGGGGCGGCGTTATGGCCCTCTTCCGACAGCCTGGCCAGCACATCGTAGGCCCCCAGGGGCTTGTGGGATTGCCAGATCAGCTCCAGAACCCGTTCCCTGATCGGGGTCAGGCGCGCATTGTTCTGTGTGCAGATGGTGCGGGCGTCGGCCAGAGCCTGGGTGACACAGGTCTCATGGTCGTGGGGGCGATAGGGAAGGGCTTGGACGGGCATCGTGGGATCCTGCAAAATTTGTAATACTATAACATTTGCGAGGATCCCTGCCATGGCCTCCGGGATTACTGCAGGGCCAGGGTCTCCAGGTATTCAAGGTTGGGAATCCAGGCGGTATCCCCTTCCACATCCACCTGCATCAGGTCAGCTGGGCCGGTCTCTCCTTCCAGCCGACGGATCTGGTTTTCACTGAGACGGGTCTGGCTGGGTATGCCCTGGGTGACCAGTGCCATGAACGGCAACCGGGAATGGTTGTCGCCAATGGTATTGAGAACCACGATCCGGCCCCGGCTGTTCCCGGGAACCGAAGCATCCCCCCCGTTGGCGGCATCATAGGACAGTACCGGCAGCTTCTGTCCCCGCCAGTCCAGATATCCCACCAGAACGTCGTCGGTTCCGGCTTCAGTGGTGACGCTGGAGAAATCCACCACTTCCGCGACGCTGACGTTTGGCAGCAACAGTTGACGCCCGCGCATGGGAATCATAACGCAGGCGAGGGTCTGGCTATTGTCGTTCATTGCTTTCTTCCTCAGGCGGAGTCCCGTTTCGTCCGGCCTTTGAGCAGGCAGGATTTTTCAATGGTTTTGACCAGCTCCCTGGCCAGTTCATCCGGAGTGCCACAGAATGTGGAACAGCCGGTAGCGGCTACAGAGTCGGGCATGGAACTGTTACCACAGCTGGTGCTTTCCTGAACCCAGATCTGACTGCCATAGGCCTTCAGCAAAGGGGCTGCGGTACTTCCGTCGTTACCCATGCCGGAAAACAGAATGGCATGACAGTGCTTGCCATAGTGATCTCCAACGTTCAGCAGCACCTGGTCAATGGATGGCCCGTAGGGGCCTGGCCAGGGAGTCTCGAGCCGGTTCAGGGCTCCGGTGCTGTCTATTTTCCATTCATTTTCCACGGGCATCAGCACCACATCCCCGTTATGAACCCGGTAGCCCTGCTGTGCCGGTTTCAGGGTGTAATGGGCATGGCGCCCCAGTACCCGGGTCAGCACCTCGGTAAAATTACCGTCAATGTGCTGGGCGTAGATAAAGCCCACCGGCAAATTCGGGGGCAGGTTATCCAGAAACATCTTGACCGCAGCCGGTCCCCCCAGTGACGCGCCCAGAACCCAGACTTCTTCGGCTACAGAATCCGGAGCTGCCGGGGGAATCCAGCGGGGCAGTTCCGGGCTGGTTCCGGTCGCGCCCGGCACCGGAGTTTCCGGTTCCTCTGTGTCCACTACCCGGAAATGCCCCAGCTGCTGTTCCAGCTTTTCCTGCAACCGGCGCTCCCAGCGGGGATATTCGGGATTGCCGGGGCCGGGTGCCGGATCCAGGCCGAACAGCACCGGTGCTGAAGACTTTTCCAGCATGTAGTCCAGCAGAGTCGGGTGGTCTGCCTCGTCCTCCAGTATCACCAGCCACAGGTCAACCTCGGGAAACTCCGGGCAGCCCAGCAGCCGGGCCGGATCCCCGGTAAAGCCGGGGTCCAGGCCGGTGCGGGCCAGTGCGGCCTGCAGGCGGTGACGGTGCAGGGCCACTTCCGAGACAATTCCGACCCTGGGCCGGCCGCCACGGCCAGCCATTACCGGCTTCCGGTCAGCCGCTCAATGGTGGCAAGCAGTTCGGTTTCCTGGAACGGTTTGCCTAGGTATTCATTGACACCAATGGCCATGGCACGCTCGCGGTGTTTCTCCCCGGTCCGGGACGTGATCATGCAGATCGGCGTATCCCTGAGGGAGTCATCGTGGCGTACAAAGCTGGCCACTTCGAAACCATCCATCCGGGGCATCTCGATATCCAGGAGAATGATATCCGGTTTGTGGTCCTGCAACTGGGCCACGGCATCCAGGCCGTCTTTGGCGGTGATGACTTCCATGCCGTTGCGCTCCAGCAGCCGCGAAGTAACCTTGCGCACGGTTACCGAATCGTCCACCACCATGACTGTGGTGATCTGGTCGGCAAATGCAGCGGTTTCTTCCGCTTTGCTGTGGCTGGCCATCCGTTGCTGCTCGGACAGTATGTCCTGACGGATCATGGCCGGCAGGTCGAGAATCACCACCACGT
This sequence comes from Marinobacter sp., assembly GCA_041591245.1. Taxonomy (GTDB): domain Bacteria; phylum Pseudomonadota; class Gammaproteobacteria; order Pseudomonadales; family Oleiphilaceae; genus Marinobacter. The sequence continues at coordinate 4,479 of JBFHSI010000019.1, read as the reverse complement.
TACCATCACCGAGGATGGTGGCACCGGATACACCCCGTACCGAGCCAAACTGGGGACCGAGGGATTTCACCACGATTTCCCGGCTGCCCATGAGGTTATCCACCTGCAGGGCTATGGGCTGGTCGGCGCCCCGGACCAGAATAACCGGCAGCGGCAGGGCCTGGCCCTGAAGCTTGGGCTGGCGCTCACTGTTCAGCAGGCTGCCCAGATACTGCAGGCGGTATTGCTGGCCGGCGTATTCGTACAGCGGTGCATCGGGCTTGTAGTATTCCTCAAGCTCGTAGGTGCTGACCCGAACAATACCCTCGATGGTGTTAAGCGGGATGGCGTAGAAGTCATCACCGGTGGCCACCATCAGTGCCCGGTTGACCGAAACGGTGAACGGCAGGCGTACGGTAAAGGTAGTGCCCTGACCGACCCGGGAGTCTATGTCCAGGCTGCCGCCGAGCTGTTTGATTTCGCTGGCGACCACGTCCATGCCCACACCCCGGCCGGAAATCTGGGTGACCTGCTGGGCCGTGGAGAAGCCTGGCTGCAGAATGAACTGCAGGATTTCCCGTTCCGACAGGTCGTCATCCTGGCGCATCAGGCCCTGACGAATGGCTTTGTCACGGATAACCGATGACGGAATACCGGCACCATCATCCTGCATCCTCAGAACCACATCACCACCTTCACGGGTGAGGGACAGGGTGACTTCCCCGGCTTCCGGTTTACCGGCGGCCTTGCGCTGATCGGGCAATTCGATGCCATGGTCCACGGCATTACGCAGCATATGCTCAAGGGGCGCGATCATGCGCTCAAGGATGTTGCGATCCATTTCCCCTTCGGCGTTACGGACATCGAAGTTCACCTTCTTGCCCAGTTCGCCACTGACCTGGCGCACAATACGGCGCAGACGGGGCATCATGGAGGAGAAGGGCACCATCCGGGTTTTCATCAAGCCTTCCTGGAGCTCGGTATTGATACGGGACTGCTGGACCAGCAGGGTTTCCGTATCCCTTACCCGGTCAGACAGGGTTTCCCGCAGGTCTGCAAGGTCAGAGGAGGACTCGGTGAGGGCCCGGGACAACTGCTGGATGGAGGAATAGCGGTCCATTTCCAGCGGGTCGAAGTCATCCCCGTAATCCGGACCATGTTCTTTCTCTGCACTGAACAGGATCTGGGCCTCGGTTTCGATCTCCATACGCCGCAGCTGCTCGCGCAGACGCTCGATGGTGGCAGCCATTTCTTCCAGGGTGTAGCTGAAATCGCTGGTCTGTTGTTCCAGGCGACCCCGGGTAATACTGGTTTCACCGGCAAGGTTGACCAGCTCTTCCAGCAACGGGGAGGAGACCCGGATGGTTTCCTGGCTGGTCTTCTGGGCCTCGCGGGCTTTTTTCCGGGGTTTGGCCGGTTTCGGGGCTGGCTTCGCCGGCACCGGTGCTGAGCTTGCCGGGGCTTTGCTGCTTTCGGTGTCGTCGTCTGTGTCTGCGGACTCCGGAGCAGGAGTCACCGGCGCCGCCGGAGTCTGCGCTTCCTGGGGCTTGGGTTCTGTCTCCGGAGCCTTGTCTGCAGGTGCCGCCTCATGTTGCTTACGGATCTCCGCGACCATGGCGATGATGGCATCGTGATCCTCGGAAATGGCTTGCCACTGAGCCTCGTCCGGTGCCTGACCGTCCAGGCTCACCAGTCGGCTTTCAAGGCCATGGGCCATGTCTCCCAGACGGGTCAGCTGGGACAGCCGGGCTCCACCCTTGAGGGTATGCAGGGCACGCTGGACTTCCTGGCAGAAGTTGCTGTTACCTGGGTCTTTACGCCAGTCATCCAGCAGCTGCTCCAGCTGGTCCATGATCTCGCCGGCTTCTTCCAGGAAGATATCCAGAACTTCCGGATCGACGGCTTCCGCCGGGCTGACAGAGGCTTCTTCGTCAGCGCTTTCTACGGCCGCGGATTCCGGGACATTCCTGAAGGCCTCGATCAGGTCGGTGTCAGGACTCGGTTTATGGCCTTCCTGCAGACGGGTCAGCATCTGCCTCAGGCTGCCCTGGGCTTTGCTGCTGAGGGCAAGAAGTGCCTGCTGGTCGGCGTTACCGGCCATGAGTCCATCCAGCGCCTCAGACCAGGCTTCCGCCAGGTCGGCAATGGGATCGATATCTGCCAGCCGGGCGCCGCCTTTCAGGGTGTGCAGCTCCTGGCGCAGCAGGGTCACCCCTGCCAGTTCTTCCGGTTCTTCCTGCCACTGGACCAGACACTCGCCGATGGCATCGTGAATTTCCAGGCATTCATCCAGGAACAGGGCGATCAGGTCGTCATCATCTTCATCGCCGTCAACGTCAATGGCCTGGTCAGGCATTTCCGGAACGATTTCCGGCTCCGGAAGGTCCATGACCGGAGGCTCGACTTCGGCTTCGACTTCAGGCGCTGGTGCCGGTTCGCTGACTTCGGGTTCCGGCAACAGGGTTTCCACCGGCTCCGGCAGGTCCTGCTCAGACGCACTGTTGCCGCTGAGGATATTCTTGACCCGGGTAATCAGGTCTTCCGCGGCCGGGCAGTGTTTCTGGGTAGCAACCTGCTCTACCATCTGGGCCAGCCGGTCATGGCAGGCGAACAGCAGGTCGGTCATGGTGTCGCTGGCATCCAGACGGCCATCCGCCACCTTCTCAAACAGGTCTTCCAGAACGTGGGTCAGGTCACCAATGGGGCTGACGCCGGCCATGCGGGCACCACCCTTGAGGGTGTGGATATCCCGCTGCAGTTCGGCAGCAATGGCCCGGTTGGAGGGATCTTCGCTCCAGGTGTGGAGTGAGGAGCCGGTAGCGTTGATCAGGTCGTAGGCTTCTTCCAGGAAGATACCGGTCAGTTCCGGATCCAGATGGGACAGGTCAGTTGCTGCCTCTTCTGCTTCGCCGGGGGCTTCAGGTTCGCTATGGAGCTCGGCCTGCTCGCTGGCCTCCTCGCTGTGATCGGTTTCCTCAGGAACCTCGGTTACCTGCCGATCCTGATCGGAGGTTTCGATATAGGCCCGGACGTCGCTGATCAGGTCCGATGCCGGCCGCGGTGCTTCTCCGTTCTCCAGCGCCTCGACCATGCCTGCCAGGCGGTCGTGGCAGCGGAACAGCAGATCGGACAGATGGTCATCAATGCTCAGACGCTGCTCGGTAAGACCCTCAAACAGGGTTTCCAGTTCATGGGACAGGTCGCCAACCGGGGTGATACCGGCCAGGCGGGCACCGCCTTTGAGGGTATGCAGATCCCGTTGCAGCAGGCGCAGAATATCGAGATTGTGGGTGCTTTCGCTCCAGCTGTGCAGGGCTTCTGCGGTGCTGTCCACCAGATCCCTGGCCTCTTCGATAAAGATATCAGCCAGTTCCTGATCCGTGTCCTCGTCGGTTTCACTGATTGCAGGCAGTGGCGGCAGGTCGGATTCTGATTCCGGTTCGGAATCCAGGGTATCCGGGGCAGTGGCTGCTCCGGACTCGTCCATATCCAGACTCAGGTCGATCTCTTCCAGATTTCCGGTAAAGTCCTGCACAAAGTCGTTGCTACCGGAGGCATCCTGGGGCACTTCTGCCAGGTGCTGCAGACGGCTGAGGAGGTCCTCGTCGGTATCGGTAGCCAGACCTGCGGCCACCTGGTCCATCATGGTGATCAGGTGTTCGTGAGCGGCCCGGACAGTTGCGAAAAACTGTTCGTCAGGGGCCTGCTGGCTTGTGGCAGCGGAGTTGTAGGCTGAGCCCAGTGCTTCCGTAAGGCTGGCTATGTCTGTGAGACCGGCCTCGGCTGCACCTTTGCCCAGTTGTCCGACTTCGGTGCGCAGGCGATCCAGAGTATCAGTGGCCCAGGGGTTGTCCGACCACTGATCGAGGATGCGGTCCGCATCCAGAACAATATCCAGACCTTCGTTAAGGAACAGCCGGACCAGCGGAGTTGAGTCCTGTTGCTCAGGTTCATCTGCGTTCTGGTCCACATGACTGCGCAGGGCATCATCTGAAATGCGCGCAAGTCGTTCCAGGAAGTCCTGGGTTCCGGGCAGTTCCGCCTGGGGACTGGTCTGGATCTGAGCCAGCCCCTGATCGAGGAAGCCACAGGCTTCGCCGATTAACCCGAGCACGTCACGGTCGGCCCGCAGGTTCTGGGCCCGGGATTCCTTGATAAACCTTTCCAGAGGCGTGATAACGCTGGCAATAGGCGCAATGCCGGCGGTATGGGCACTGCCTTTCAGGGTATGCAGGGCCCGGGTCAGGTCATCGGTGTAGGTCACCGAAGCCTTGTCGCCCGCTGCCGCCAGGTAATCCTTGAGGGTTTGCAGGTGCAGCTGTGCCTCACTGACGAAGATGTCGATCAGTACCGGATCCACATCATTGTCGTCGGCTGCACTGTCTTCTGTCGGAGCTGTGCCGGTGTTTGCCTGCGCCGGTGTCGGGACCGGTATCTCGCCTTTGGCCAGGGCGTTTGCCCGGGCTTCCAGAGGCGCTGTATCCAGGCTGGGCGGGCGTC
>JBFHSI010000018.1:0-24628 GCA_041591245.1 Marinobacter sp. | reverse complement strand
TTCGGCGGTGATAATCATATTTTCCGTTTCATGGGCCAGACGCAGCCTGTGGCGGTCGTCCGCCAGCAGCATGGGCACATGGTGTTCCCGAAGTTCTTCCACATAGGCCAGGGCCGCCTGCATCAGCCGTTCTTTTTTGATGTAGAGCACGAAGTTGGGAATCATCACCCCCTGCAGCACCTGGGTGACCCAGGCCGGGCTGTAGCCCCGCTCCCGCTTGAGGGGCGCAAGAATTTCCTCCTCCACAGCAGCCAGCTTTGACTCAGGTATATTCACCGCACGGACCTTCTGACTGGCTTTGGCTGCAGCTTCTCCGGCAATGGCACCCTGCACGGCGGAACCAGCCAGGGAAGAGCCCACCTGGGTATAGATACCTCCGGACATATAAGAACCCAGGGCGTCCCCGGCGGCATAGAGCCCGGGCACGGTGCTCAGCCCGGTTTCATCCACGGGTACCAGCCCTTCGGATTTGTGGATCGCCATGCCGGCGGTGGAGCCGCCCACCATGGGCCCCTGCATGCCTGGCGGACCCTCCCGCCTTTTCTCGCCGAACAGCCCGGCCAGCAGCCCCTCTTCTTTGGGGGGCATGGCGGGTGGTCCATTACGTCTGAAAGCTTCAGGTACATAGGGTCCTCCGCTGGCCTGCTCCATGGGGGGAGGGCCGTCCGGCCGTTCGTCCGGGCCTTTGCCGCCGCCCCCTCCTGGCGGGCCCATGCCCTCGGAGGAGGGGCCCAGGACATAGGCGGTGTAGTTCATATCCACCCCCAGATCGTGGTGAATATCCACCGAGGTCACACTGGGTTTTTCCTCCACCTGGCCATGCCAGTTGTCATAGCAGGAGCCGGAGTTGACCGCCGAAGCGGGGTGGCCGTCGTTCCACTCCTTGCCGGTGACCTTGGCGCCGATCTTGTAGGCCATGATGGTGCCATCGTGGGTGACGTCGCAGAGGGGGAAGCCGCTGGATTTGAAGCCACCGGAGCCGGTACAGAGCACCACGGTTTTGGCCCGGTAGTGGATGATTCTGTTCTCATCCAGACTGAAACCGGAGGCCCCCACCACCCGACCCTGCTCTTTCAGCAGGTGAGTGATCATAATCCGCTCCTGCAGCGGAATATTGCGCTCTTCGATGGGGCGCATAAAGCTGTTGTGGTAGATGGCCGAGTCGAAGAAGCCCCAGGACTTCAGCTCCTCCACCCGGGCTCCGGAGTGCTCCGCCAGCTGCCGGGTAAACACCGGATTACTGGTGCCCAGTGAAGACTCCGACACCCCGGCCACAAAGTCGTCGATGCTCATCTTCGCGGTGCTTTCGTCGTAGCTGAATATGCCCTTGGCAAACGGTGTCAGCCCGGAGCTGCCCAGCCGACCCTTGGACACCAGCAGCACCCGGGCACCAGCATCGTGGGCCTTGACCGCGGCAAACAGCCCGGCCATGCCGCCGCCGATCACCAGCACGTCGGTGTCGGTCTGCTCGGAGGCGAAGGCCTCCGGATCGATTTTGGGCTGGTTCCGGACCGGTGCCGCATTCAGATTGAGCGCGCCCAGCGCGGAAACGCCGAGCAGGCCGCCGGCGGCTGCGCCCATAAACCGGCGTCTTGAAAGATCGGTTTCCTTGCTCATGACTTACCTCCAGGACACCATCACGGGAATGCTTTTTTCCGGGGTGATGCTGATCGCATTGACCGGACAGTTGAGGCGGCACAGGTGGCAGATCTGGCAGTCTTCCGGGTAAGCGATATAAGCCTTGTTGCGGTCTCTGTCCATCTGGATGACATCGGTGGGGCAGCTTTTGACGCAGGCCTCGCACCCGATGCAGCCGGCTATTTCATGAATCGGCATGGGGAGCTCCTGTAAGCAAAGTGGTTAGAAGGCCAGTTGTTCGTAATGGATCTGGCTGCGGGGAATGCCCAGGGCCCGGACATCCCGTTTGACAGACTGCACCATGGCGGCCGGGCCGCAGACATAGGCGGCCCAGCTTTCCCGGGCACCGCTATCCAGTGCCTGTTGCAGAATGGCCTGGTCGATGACTCCGGTATGGATGGCCGGACTGGATTGTGGATCGCTGCATGCCAGCAGCTGCCGGAAGTCGGGCATCTGTTGTTCCAGGGTGAGAATCTCTTCCTGCAGAACCATCTGGTCCAGAGACCGGTTGCCGTATACCAGCCGCACAGGACGGGTTTCCTGTTGTGCGGCCAGCCCCCGCAGCAGGCTGAGCATGGGGCCTATACCTGCGCCGCCGGCCACCAGCAGAATACCTTTGGCCTGTTCGCTGTCCGCCAGGCTCATGCTGCCGTAGGGACCATCCAGCCAGACATTCTGGCCCGGCTTCAGGCCGTTGAGGCTGGCGGTGTAGTCGCCCAGGGTGCGGATGATAAAGGACAGCTCCGGCAGGTCCTTGCGGCAGGACGCTATGGAGAAGGGGTGATCGTTCATGTCAAAGACGGAACCGGAGGTGTTGATCCACACGAACTGTCCGGGGGCGAAGTCGAAATCCACCTGTGCCGGTTTCTCCAGAGTGAGCTGCCAGTCGCTGCGGCTGACCCGGGACACGGATTTCAGGGTAAAGGGCATCCGTTTCAGGCGCAGGGGCTTGATCAGGTGGTTGTATGCCATCAGCGCACAGACGGCGGCACAGAGTCCCCACCAGAGCAGGTTGAAGGTGGGCTGGAACTGGCCGTGGCGTCCGACGCCGGTAACGTGCAGAGTGGCCAGAATGGCGACGGTGGCAAAGGCCAGCAGGTGCAGCAGGCGCCAGGTTTCATAACGCAGGGGCAGGGATTCTTTGTACACCGACATCAGCACGGCGACCAGCATCAGGCCCCAGGCGATCAGCCCGGTAAGCATGGATGATGCGGTGAGAACACTGACCAGGCTGGTGACACCATCGTCCCAGGAGACCAGAAAACGGGGGGCGAGAATCAGGAGCGGATGCAGGAAAAACAGGTAGCCCAGATACTTGCCGGCCCGTTTGTGCCGGGTCATGCTCCAGTCGATATTGCCAAACAGGGCACCTTTGCGGATACGCCCGCCCAGGGCAAACTGGACGAAAAATGCGGCCATGGCAAGTACCCAGACGGCGCTGAGTATTTCGCTGTACCAGCCTTTGAAATCCATCGGCAGTATTTGAGTTGCCAGCCAGGGAGTTATCAGCAACAGCCAGTACCTGGCCTTGATCCTGAGTCCCCGGGCAAACAGGGAATCCGGATTTTGAAGCAGCCTGTTCCAGTACAGCTTCTGAGTGGTCATGACACCTCCGGAGGGAATTTGACGGAAATAGGAGGAGAAGGTCAGAGCCTTTGCGTTTGTACCTGCCCGGCCCCGAAATGGCTGATGGGGTCGGGCAGGTGTTGACAGTCAGCGGCGTTTGGGAGGATTCGTCGGTACTGCGACCAGCTTGCCGTCACGCTCCTCACAGGTAGCTTCTATGGATTCACCATTGCGTCCGGAAAAGCTCACCTGATCCCCGGCAGCCAGGTTTTCACAGGCGCTGAAGGCTTCCGGTGGTGGCCCGGACGGGCGCTGGCCTTCGGGACCGGCGTGAGCGCAGGCAGACAGCAGGCCCAGCAGTGTCATGCTCAACAGTATGGATTGCGGCTTGCGCATGGGGGTTATCACCTCGCGTTATGGGTTGATGTAGGAGCCCAGTGTATTGCGAGGCGGAGGTCAGATTGTGAAGGAAATATGGAATCTGCCGGTCCCTGTATGAGGGTTACTCCGGATCGAAGCGGTAGCCTGCCCCGTAAACCGAGTGAATGATCTGCCTGTCGGGTAGATGGGGTTCCAGTTTTTTGCGCAGGTTCTTGATGTGGCTGTCGATGGTGCGCTCACTTACCAGGCGGTAGTCGTCGTAGATGGTGTTGAGCAGGGAGTCCCGGCTGAATACCACTCCGGGGTGGTCCAGCAGATGCTTGAGCAGCCGGTATTCCACCCGGGTCAGGTCCAGGGTGTGGCCCTGTACGCGGATGGTCATCCGGGCAGGGTCTATGGTGAACAGCTGCTGGGTCTGGGAATCCGGGGCCGGGATAGTGTCCAGCCGCCGGAGAATGGCTTTCACCCGGGCCACCATTTCCCGCAGGCTGTAGGGTTTGCACACATAGTCATCGGCACCGGTTTCCAGACCCTGCAGCCGGTCGGCCTCTTCCACCCGGGCGGTGGACATGATGATGGGAGTCTGTGAACGCTGGCGGATTTGCTGGCACAGGTCGATGCCGTCAACCCCGGGCAGCATCAGATCCAGAATAATCAGATCCGGCTGCTGTTCGGCCAGCCAGGGCATCACTTCATCGCCCCGGAACAGGCAGTGGACCCGGTAGCCTGCCGCTTCCAGGTATTCCCTCAGCAGCTGGGACAGTTTGTGTTCGTCTTCTACCACAAGGATGGTTTTGTCTGTTTCTGCCATGTCAGTTTCCGGATTAACCTGAATGGGTGCTGCGGGGCAGTTGGACCCGTATCAGCAGGCCCCCCAGCGGACTTCTGCCGGCACTGATGCTGCCTCCGTGTGCCACGACAATCTCCCGGCAGATGGCCAGCCCCAGCCCGGAACCACCGAGGGCCCGGCTTCGGGACCGGTCGACCCGGTACAGGCGGGCAAAGATTTTCTCCAGTTCTGCATCTGCAACCCCCGGCGGGCTGTCCTGAATTTCCAGGGTAATTTGATCCCTGTCGCTCCTTAGCAGTATCCGGACTTGCCCCTGGGGGTCTGTGTACCTCAGGCTGTTTTCCAGCAGATTTGCCAGCAACTGGGACAGGCGTCGGGCATCGGCCTCAAGGATAAAATGCTCCTCTGTTCCCGTGTCCAGGGTCAGGGTCAGCCCCTGCTGGGCCATGCGGGGTTCAAAGTGCCTGATCTGTTCCCGCACCAGATGGTACAGGTCCAGGGTTTCCGGCGTCAGCTCCAGAGTCGCCTGGTCGGCGAGGGACAGCAGGTGCAGGTCATCCACCAGCTTGCCCAGAGCACCGATTTCACTGTGTAAGGCGTTCATGCGCTCGGGAGTTGGCTGGCGGATACCATCCAGAATGGCTTCCACTTCGCCTCCGATAATGGCGATGGGCGTGCGCAGTTCATGGGAGATATCCACAATCCACTGGCGCCGCATCTGTTCGTTACGGGACAGGGTTCGGGCCAGCTGGTTGAAGTTGCGGGCCAGTTCCGCCAGTTCGCTGTTGCCCTGTACCGGTACACGGGTGTCGTAGTGGCCCGAGGCCAGCTGCCGTGCCCCGTTCATTACCTGGTGTATGGGGCGCAGGAACCAGCGCGCCCAGACCGTGGCCAGCAACAGCGCCAGCAGTACTCCGGCCAGTGAGATCCAGGCGTAACTGGTACGCTGCTGGGCAATAAAACTGTGGGCCAGCTGGTCTGTGACAATCTCGATTGGCTGTAATCCGACCCAGCCTACCACCTGGCCCTGATTTTCCAGGGCATACCAGTATTCATCCCGGATGGGGATTCTGGGGCCAACAACCCGCTGCCGGTTGGCGTCCTGCAACACAATCCGGTGTGCCAGGGGCACGGAGGCTGTCAGCAGATCAGACTGGGGCTGGTCCGCTATGGGGGCGGCTCTCCCACCTTCCGGGGGCGGAGGGGGCAGGTTGCTCATCTGCGGTGGCACCTGGATTCCGGCGGACTCCAGAAAGCGCGGCCAGCTGCGTTTTTCCCGGTACAGGAAGTCCCAGCTGCCCTGGCGGGCATATTCATCGGTCAGCAGGGCGCCGACACGGATTACCTGCTGGATTTCATTCTGCCGGACATAGGAAACAAAGCCTTGCTGGAAGGACCAGTTCACCACCGCCAGGATCACTACGATGACCAGGGTCAGGGTCAGCAGCAGGCTCAGCAGCCATTTGTAAAAAACTCCGAATTTCACGGGTCACCGTTATCGTGTTGTTGCCCCGGTAGCACCAGCAGGGTGTATGAAGGGCGGGTTACCGGTACAGGGTCAGCGGCGGATTCGCCATTTCAGGCTGGCGGAAACGATAGCAGATCTGTTACTTCCCTGCGCAGGAAGGTTAGGACTGGCCGACGGCAATATGAATTTTCCCGGAACGGCGACGCAGAAACTCTTGATATTGGAAAAAACGACCCTATCTACCCAAGTTGTGCTCCGTTCTGCGAGCATGTTCAAAGTGTAACCATTTGATTTTATGATCTTTGTGGAGGTTATATTATGAAATCAACTGGTCATTTCCCGGGCGTTCTGCCTGTCGCTGCCGGTTCCTGCTGCACAGGTGCCGGAACTCCTCCCTGAATAGTCTGTAGGGCCAGTCTACCGTCTGGCGGCCTTTGTTTCTTGTAGTCCATTTTTCCTGTTGCCAGGGCTCTATCCTGTGACGGCTGTTGTGTGCGGTCGGTGATCCGGGCGGGTGCCTGTGTGGCGGCGGGGAAGACGGGTTTGCTTTGTTGAAAACCGAAGTAATCAATACGGAGACAGCATTATGCAAAAGATCAAAGTTGTCATAGCCGGTGTTGGGAACTGTGCCAGTTCCCTGATTCAGGGCATTCATTACTACCGCAATAAAAATCAGGATGATGTGAGCGGGCTGATGCATCCGGTCATCGGCGGCTACAGGGTCAGCGATATTGATATCGTCGGCGCCTGGGATATTGACGCCCGCAAGGTGGGCCAGGATGTGTCTGATGCCATCTTCACGCTGCCTAACTGCACCACTGTGTTCTGCAAGGATGTGCCCCGTTCCGGCGTCAAAGTGCGCATGGGCAAGGTGCTGGACGGCTATTCCGAACATATGGCGGACTATCCGGCAGAGCGCAGCTTTGTGCTGGCGAAGGAGCCCGAGCCCAGCAAGGAAGAGGTGGTTGCCTTCCTGAAGGAAAGCGGTGCGGAAGTGTTCATGAACTATCTGCCGGTGGGTTCCGAGGAAGCCAGCCGCTTCTATGCCGAATGTGCCCTTGAAGCCGGTGTGGCCTTTGTGAACAACATTCCGGTGTTTATCGCCTCCGATCCGGAGTGGGCGCAGCGGTTCAAGGAGAAAAACGTGCCCAACATCGGTGATGACATCAAGGCACAGCTGGGGGCTACCATTACACACCGTACTCTCACGGATCTGTTCAGCAAACGTGGTGTACAGCTGGAACGTACCTACCAGCTCAATACCGGGGGTAATACCGACTTCCTCAATATGAAAAACCAGGATCGTCTGGCGTCCAAGAAAGAGTCCAAAACCGAGGCAGTGCAGTCCGTGGCGGCCCAACGGCTGGATGATGCGGACATTCATGTGGGACCCAGTGATTACATCCCCTGGCAGAAAGACAACAAGGTCTGCTTCCTGCGCATGGAGGGCAAGCTGTTCGGAGATGTGCCCATGAATCTGGAAATGCGGCTCTCTGTTGAAGACTCCCCCAACTCTGCCGGTGTCGCCATTGATTCCATCCGTATGGCCAAGCTGGCACTGGACCGGGGTATTGGCGGTGTTCTGGAAGCACCGAGCGCCTACCTGTGCAAACACCCCATGAAACAGTACCCGGATGACGAGGCCTACCGCATGACTGAAGCCTTTATCCGGGATAACAAGGTGGATCTGGATGAAATGCGTAATACTGGCAGCCGGCCGCGGCCTGCGGCTGCAGCGGTCTGACAGCAAGCCGCTGACACCCCTGCTCGGTCTGCCGCTGATCGAGCGAACCATTCGCACCGCCAGGGAGGGCGGTGCCACCGGTTTTGTAGTGGTCACTGGTTATCAGTCAGAGCAGGTAGGAGCCTTTGTCTCCGGGCTGGGCCAGCGTCTGGGTGTCGGAATCACCCTGGTGGAGAATCCGGACTGGGAGCACAAGGAAAACGGCGCCTCCCTGCTGGCGGCGCGACCACATATAGACGGGCCCTTCCTGCTGACTATGGCCGACCACCTGTTTGAGGCGGCAACCGTCCGGAAATTGGTGCAGGCCAGCGTACCGGAAGAGGGTCTGGTGCTGGCCTGCGATTACAACCGGAGTAACCCGCTGGTGGACCCGGAGGATGTTACCCGGATTCAGGTGGACAGAGAGAGCGGCCTCATCCGCGATATCGGCAAGGGGCTGGCGGACTATAACGCCTTTGATACGGGGCTTTTCCTGTGTACGGCGGGATTCCTCAAGGAACTGGGGGAAGCCGGAAAAGAGGGAGACAGCAGCCTCAGTGCCGGTGTAAGTCGACTGGCCAGCCAGGGCTGGGCGCATGCGCTGGATGTCACCGGAACCTTCTGGATCGATGTGGATGATGAAGCCGCCTTTCGGCGGGCGGAAGACGCCCTGCTGGAATCCATCCGTGGCAAGGACCGGGACGGCCCGGTGTCCCGCTATTTCAACCGGCCCCTGTCGGCCCGGCTGTCGCGGCGCCTGGCCTATACCTCCCTGACCCCGAACCAGATCAGCCTGATCTCCTTCGGACTGTCTGTGCTGGCAGCAGCCCTGATGCTGATTCCCCTCTACTGGGGGCTGGCATTGGGCGGATTGCTGGCGCAGGGGGCCTCCATTCTGGATGGCTGTGACGGCGAGATCGCCCGCCTGAAAAAACAACAGAGTGATTACGGCGGCTGGCTGGATGCGGTGCTGGACCGCTATTCCGATGCCTTCATTCTCTCGGCGCTGGCCCTGCACGCCTGGCAGACCGGTGTGGCAGCGGCCATTCCCATCGGTTTTCTGGCGGTGACCGGAGCGCTGGTGCTCAGTTACACCGCGGACAAATACGATGGGCTGATGCGGGAGAAAGGTGGCAGCCGCTTCCGCCTCGGCCGTGATTTGCGCCTGCTGGTGATTGCTTTGGGGGCCCTGCTCAACCTGCCGCTGGCCACACTGGTCCTGATTGCCGTTACCATGAACGCCGAAGCGGTACGCAGAATGGTGGTCTGCCGTGACTGACGCCGTGGAACAGGCCATGAAGGCCATACGTGAGTACATTGCCGGGTCCTCCACACCGGAAGATCCGGCTCACGCTGACAACACCCTGCACTGGCTGCTGCGGCTGAAACCGGATGCCGATGCGGCCCTGCAGCTGGCGGCACTGGGCCATGACATCGACCGGGCCTCGCCGGACAAGGTACAGCGCCGGGATTTCACCGACTATGATGCCTTCAAGGCCGCCCATGCCCGCCACAGCGCCGAGATCCTGCAGGAATTGCTGACCCGCCACGGAGTACCCGCCGCGGTTGTGGCGCGCACCTGTGAGCTGGTACGCCGGCACGAAGTGGGGGGAACGCCGGATGCGGATGTTCTGAAAGATGCCGACAGCCTTTCCTACTTTGATACCAATCTGCCGCTCTATCTGCGCCGGGAAGGCGAGGAAGAAGCGCTGTGCCGCAGTATCTGGGGGTTACAGCGGCTTTCTGCCAGGGCGTTGGCTATGCTGAGGACATGGAGGTTTGAGGATGGGGCTGCGGCCCGGGTTGTGGACCTGGCTCTGGCTGAACTGGAGGCCGGAAATACATACTGATTCGCCGTTCAGGGCATAGAGCCGGGAGATTTTTTTTGAAGTGCTTTGGATAAACCTCCTCCTGTGGTGCGGAAGCGAAGCGAACACCGTATAATTCCGCGCTTTCCGGTTTTTGTGCTGTCGGCAGGGCAGCTTTCTGAACCCGTCAGGGTGGGGATTTTCTTCATGAGTCAGTCGGCCGAGCAGGGTACGCTCTATGTGATTTCAGCTCCTTCCGGAGCAGGAAAAACCAGCCTGGTGGCAGAGATGCTGCGTCGGGATGAGAAACTGGGCGTTTCGGTTTCCCATACCACACGCCCCATGCGTGAGGGGGAGCAGGATGGCGTTAACTATCACTTTGTCAGCCGCGAGCAGTTTGAGGAAATGATCGGCCGGGGCGAGTTTCTGGAACACGCTGAGGTTTTCGGAAACTATTACGGCACCTCCCAGACCTGGGTCAACGAGACGCTGGCCAGAGGACGGGACGTGATTCTGGAGATTGACTGGCAGGGCGCTGTGCAGGTACGGCACCTGATGCCGGACTGTGTCAGCATCTTTATTGTGCCGCCATCTCCGCAAGTGTTGCGGGAACGTCTGACCGGGCGCGGCACCGATGCGGCCGAAGTGATTGAGCGCCGGCTGACTGAGGCGACCGAGGAATGCCGACATGCCGTGGAGTTTGATTACCTGGTGGTGAACGACGACTTTGATGTGGCGCTGGCGGACCTGCTGGCCATTGTTCGCAGCCAGCGTTTGCGCATGGGCGTTCAGGAAATGCGCCACGAGGATCTGCTGGCACAGCTCTCCGGGACCCTGTAAGGGATATTCGCTGTATACAAATTGAGCCGGTCGCAGTAAACTGTGCGGTCTGCTGAAACAGTCATTTTATTTTTTCGGGGAAGTTATGGCTCGAGTTACCGTTGAAGATTGTCTGGAACACGTTGATAACCGCTTTCAGTTAGTGATGCTGGCTTCCAAGCGTGCCCGTCAGATCGCCACCAAGGGTGAAGAGCCCATGGTTCCGGAAGAAAATGACAAGCCGACGGTTATCGCCCTGCGCGAAATTGCCGACGGCCTGATCAGCCGGGATCTGCTGAATGAGCCGGACGACGAGTAATAGTGCCGGTACTCATGTACGTATTGGTACTTGAGCAGCATTGAAATCTGTTTCCAGACTTTTATAGTGTAACTATAGGATGTTGCTGGTAGGATCACGGAAGAACCCGAATGCGTGCATTCGGGTTTTTTTGTCCCTGAACCACTCAATATGTTGGAGGTCTGGTGTCGGCAGAGGTAACGGTTGAAGGACTCGCGAAAGAGCTGAGTTCCTATCTGGACAGTAATCGCATCAATCAGGTGCGACGGGCCTATTATTATGCCGAGCAGGCCCACGAAGGCCAGATGCGCCGGAGTGGCGACCGCTATATCACCCACCCGCTGGCAGTGGCCCATATTCTTGCCGACCTCCGCCTGGACCATCAGAGTCTGATGGCCGCCATGCTCCACGATGTTATTGAAGATACCGGAATTCCCAAAGAAGCCCTGGCCGAGCAGTTTGGCGAGGATGTGGCGGAACTGGTGGATGGTGTCAGCAAACTTACCCAGATTGAGTTCCGCTCCCGGGCCGAGGCCCAGGCCGAGAATTTCCAGAAAATGACCCTGGCCATGGCCAGGGATATCCGGGTCATCCTGGTGAAGCTGGCTGACCGCCTTCACAATATGCGTACCCTGGGCCCCATGCCCTATGAAAAGCGCCAGCGCATAGCCACTGAAACCCTGGATATCTACGCCCCCATTGCCAACCGCCTGGGCATGCACGCGGTCTGCACCGAACTGGAAGACCTGGGCTTTTCCTCTCTCTATCCCATGCGCTCCAAGTACATATCCAAGGCAGTGGAAAAGCTGCGGGGCAGTCACCGGGAAATCATTGAGGAAATCCGCGGAAAACTGCAGGAAAAACTCGATGAGCGGGGGTTGCAGGGGCGTATTCTGGGCCGGGAAAAACACCTGAACAGCATCTACAACAAGATGAAGTTCAAGCAGAAATCCTTCCATGAAATCATGGATGTGTATGCCTTCCGGATCATCGCCGAGTCGGAAGACGACTGCTACCGGATTCTGGGGGCGGTGCACAGCCTGTACAAGCCTTTACCCGGGCGTTTCAAGGACTATATTGCCATGCCCAAGGCCAATGGCTATCAGTCCCTGCACACCACACTGTTCGGCATGCACGTGAATATCGAGATCCAGATCCGTACCGAGGAAATGGAAAACATCGCCAATAATGGTATTGCAGCCCACTGGATGTACAAGAACGAGCCTACCAGTGTGACCAGTGCCAACCAGGCCCGGGTGGACCGCTGGGTCAAGGGACTGATGGAAATGCGGGAACGTGCGGATGACTCCCTGGAGTTTATCGAGCATGTGAAGGTGGATCTGTTCCCCGATGAAATCTATGTGTTCACCCCCAAGGGCAAGATTATGGAATTGCCCCGTGGTGCCACACCGGTGGATTTTGCCTACACCATCCATACCGATATTGGCAATGCCACCGTCGCCTGCCGCATCAACCGTAATCTGGGTTCCCTGAGCCAGCCCCTGCAAAGTGGCCAGACTGTGGAAATCATTACCGCGCCCGGAGCCCGGCCGAACCCGGCCTGGCTCAGTTTTGTGGTTACCGGCAAGGCCCGCAGCAGCATTCGCCACGTTCTGAAGAGCCAGCAGCGGGTGGAATCCATCGAGCTTGGCAAGACATTGCTGAAGAAATCCCTGAAAGGTTTTGGCACCCGGCTGTCGGAAATCAGCGATGCCCAGGTGCAGACAGTGGTACGCCATAACCAGGTGGATAGCCTGGACGACCTGATCAGCGAAATCGGCCTGGGTAACCGCATGGCCTATCTGGTGGCCCGTCAGCTGATCAACGGTGCCGGTAACGGCGAGGTGGAAGAAGCCCCTGCAGCCATCACCGAGCAGGACAATACCCCGGTCACCATTCAGGGTACAGAAGGGCTTCTGGTGCGTTTTGCCAGCTGTTGCAAGCCTATACCCGGGGACCCGGTGGTGGGGGTGATGGATTCCGGCAAGGGCATGGTGATCCACTCCGACACCTGTTCGAAACTGCCGGATGATGACGAAGGTCGCGCCCGCCTGACCCATCTGAAGTGGGCCAAGGATATCACCGATGAATTCTCGGTGGAGCTGCGGGTTGAGCTGGAGCGTCAGCGTGGTGTGATTGCGGAGGTGGCGAATGCGGTGGCCATGGCGGATGGCAACATTGAGCGCATTAGTGTGGAAGACCAGAACGCCAAGTTTGGTGTGGTCAGCCTGGTGGTACACGTCAATGGCCGTCGTCACCTGGCCAGGGTGATGCGCCGTATCCGCAATATACGGGCGGTTTCTTCCATCAGCCGGGTTCGCAACTGAGGACGACCAAAGGCCGGTTGACAGGCCATGTCCACAGAGGCGACGATTGGCGTTTTGGAAGAGAGGAATTCAAACGTCATGGCCAATAAATCTGTAATCCATACTGACAAAGCGCCCAAGGCAATTGGCACCTATTCCCAGGCAGTAAAAGCCGGCGATACCGTTTACCTGTCCGGTCAGATTCCTCTGGATCCGGAAACCATGGAAGTGGTAGCGGGGGACTTCGCAGCGAAAACACGTCAGGTGTTTGAAAACCTGAAGGCAGTCTGTGAGGCAGCTGGTGGTGAGCTCAAGGACATCGTCAAGCTCAATATCTATATGACGGATCTGTCCAACTTCGCCACAGTCAATGAAATCATGGCCACCTACTTCCAGGAGCCGTATCCGGCCCGTGCGGCAGTAGGCGTTGTAGCCCTGCCCAAGGGTGTGCCGGTGGAAATGGAAGCGGTGATGGTGCTCAGCTGACCCAGGCAGGCTTCATCAGACAAAAAGAAAGGCAGCTTCGGCTGCCTTTCTTTGTTCAGGGCCGGGGCTGTTCCTGGTCTATCATGGCCCGGTAGCCAGCCCGGAAATCGGGATAGCGGAAGCGGAAACCGGTATCCAGAAGCCGGCGGTTGCTGCAGCGCTTGCTGCCTGCCCGCCCACCTTGGCGGGCATCTGCAACCGGATCCTTGCAGGGAACCTGCTCCCGTACCCAGCGCACCACGTCATCCAGGCGCACCGGCTCACAGTCACTGACAATGTAGTGGGTTTCCAGGGGCTGGCCGGACAGGGCCATCTGGCTCAGGTGTGCCACCGCGGCTGCGGCATCTTCCTCATGGATACGGTTGCTGAAAGGCGCAGGCGACAGCGGATTCATCCGGCCTTCGATCACTTCCTCCAGAAAGCGTTTCCGGGTAGGGCCGTAGATACCGCTAAAGCGGATGATGGTGGCGGGCTGGCCGCTGTCCAGAGTGGTTTGCTCCCCGGCAAGAATCTGCTGGCCACTGAACCTGGCCGGGCAGGTTTCGCTGGTTTCATCCACCCAGCTGTCATCATCCTGGGCATAGACACTGGTGCTGCTGATAAAAATCAGCCGCTTCAGCGGATTTTTCAGGGCCTGGAGCAGATGGTTGAGCCCGGTTACATAGGCGTCCCGGTAACCCTGCTGGTCGTAGCTGGATGGCGTCAGGCAGTAGATCACTATGTCCAGATGCTCTGGCACAGCGTCCCTGAGGGATTCCGGCTGCATCAGATCTGCGGCAATGCCGGTGATTTCTTCCGGTAATCCGGAGGGATTCCGGCGCAGGCCATAAACCCGGGTTGAGGGGGCGCACAAACTGCGGGCGATAGCCGTGCCCAGTTTACCGCAGCCGGCCACCAGAATCCGGGTTGTGTCCGTGTGATCAGTGATTGCCATAGCCAATATCAATCCTTATGCTTTAGGTCATTAATCAGAGGATCCTGGATCCTTGTCCGCCTACCGGAGCTCACCATGACTCTCACCGAGTTACGATACGTCGTTATGCTTGCCCGTGAAAGGCACTTTGGCCGGGCAGCCGAGCGCTGTCACGTCAGCCAGCCGACACTGAGTGTCGCTGTCAAAAAGCTGGAAGAAGAGCTGGGCATTCCATTATTCGAGCGCAGCAAAAGCAATATCCGGGTCACCGATGCCGGCCAGCGGATCATCGAGCAGGCCCAGAGGGTTCTGGACCAGGTCAATGTTATCAGGGATATGGCGCAGGATGGCAAAGACCAGCTGAATGCCCCCCTGAAAGTGGGTGCCATCTACACCATCGGCCCCTACCTGTTTCCGCACCTGCTGCCGGAACTGCGCCGGGCGGCACCCCATATGCCCCTGTTCATTGAAGAGGACTACACCGCCAATCTCCGCCAGAAACTGCGCCATTCCGAACTGGATGCCATCATCATCGCGCTGCCGTTTGAGGAGCCGGAGGTTCTGACCCTGCCGCTGTACGATGAACCCTTTGTGGTGCTGCTGCCGGCCGGCCACCACCTGGCTGAGAAAGAGCAGATCACCGGGGATGAACTGGCCCGGGAGCAGCTGCTGTTGCTGGGCCCTGGGCACTGTTTCCGGGATCAGGTACTGGAATCCTGCCCGCCACTGGTGGATGCGGTAACCCATCAGTCGGATACCGGTGCGCCTGCGCTGGTGACCGAAGGCAGTTCCCTGGAGACCATCCGCCATATGGTGGCGTCCGGGTTGGGCATTACCGTATTGCCCCTGTCCGCTGCCACCGGCATGCACTACAACGAAGATATTCTTGTGGTCCGGCCATTTGCGCCTCCCGTACCTTTCCGGACCGTGGCGCTGGCCTGGCGGGTAACCTTCCCCAGACCCAAGGCCATTGATGTTCTGTCCCTCGCTGCCAGCCAGTGCCGGGTGATTGAAAAGGCCAGAACGGAAACTCCGGCTGTGGCCGGGAGCCTCTGAGGCCCGACATGACGTCCCTGGACGAGATTCCGGTGACCCAGCTCAAGGGCGTTGGCAATGCTCTGGCCGACAAGCTTGCTCGCCTGGGCATCCGCTCCCTGCAGGATCTTCTGTTCCATCTGCCGCACCGCTATGAAGACCGCACCCGGGTTATTCCCATGGGCAGTCTGCGTATTGGTGATGTGGCAGTGGTGGAAGGGGAAGTCATGAAGACGGATCTGGTGATGGGGCGTCGCCGCAGCCTGCAGGTAACCCTCAGGGACAGCAGCGGTTTTCTGGTGATGCGCTTCTTTCACTTCAATGCCGCCCAGAAAAACCAGCTCACGGAAGGTGCCCGGGTACGCTGTTTTGGCGAGGTACGGCCGGGTCGTTCCGGCTATGAATTTTATCACCCGGAATATCAGGTTGATCCGCCCCCCATGCCGGCGGAAGGCCAGGAGACTCTGACTCCGGTATACCCGCTTACCGAAGGCATTCAGCAACCCCGGGTGCGCAATCTGTGCCAGCAGGCCCTGACCTATCTGCAGCGTTATCCTATTCGTGACTGGCTGCCCGCAGAGTTGCTGGCGGGCTACCAGCTGCCGGGTATTACTGAAGCGGTGCAACTGGTGCACTCGCCCCCGGCCAGTGCTTCGGTGCATCTGCTTATGGAAGGCCGGCATCCGGCCCAGCAGCGGCTGGTGATGGAAGAATTACTGGCTCATCAGCTCAGCCTGCTACAGGTGCGGCAACAGATTCAGGCCCGGGAGGCCCTGCCTTTACTGCCCACGGGGGATCTTGCCGAGCGTTTTCTGGAATCCCTGCCATTCCGCCTGACCGGTGCCCAGCGCCTGGTGGTTTCGGAAATCCGGCAGGATCTGAGTCAGCCGGTTCCTATGTTGCGTCTGGTTCAGGGTGATGTGGGTTCCGGCAAGACGGTGGTGGCTGCCATGGCGGCACTGCAGGCTCTGGCAGCGGGAGCCCAGGTGGCACTGATGGCACCCACAGAGATTCTTGCGGAACAGCATTTTCAGAATTTCAGCAACTGGCTTACCCCCCTGGGCATTGAACTGGCCTGGCTGTCCGGCAAAGTGAAAGGGAAGGCCAGGGAAAAGGCCCTTGAAGCTGTCAGCTCCGGTACTGCCGGAGTGGTAATCGGTACCCATGCCCTGTTCCAGAGTGATGTTGTCTTTAACCGTCTGGCACTGGTGATTGTGGATGAGCAGCACCGGTTCGGGGTGCACCAACGTCTGGCGCTCAGGGAGAAAGGGGTTGGCGGCTCCCTTGCGCCCCATCAGCTGATCATGACCGCCACTCCCATACCCAGAACCCTGGCCATGAGCGCCTACGCGGACCTTGATACCTCGGTAATCGACGAATTGCCCCCGGGGCGTAAACCCATTGAAACCGTGGTGATTCCGGACAGCCGCCGGGATGATGTGGTGGAGCGGGTGCGCCAGGCCTGCCGGTCCGGCCGTCAGGCCTACTGGGTCTGTACCCTGATTGAGGAGTCGGAAGCCCTGCAGTGCCAGGCTGCGGAAGTCACGGCCCAGGAGCTGGCAGAGCATCTGCCGGACCTGAAAGTAGGGCTGGTGCACGGGCGTCTGAAGGCGAAGGACAAGGCGGCGGTGATGGAAGAGTTCAAGTCCGGGGAACTGGACCTGCTGGTAGCCACCACGGTCATCGAAGTGGGGGTGGACGTTCCCAATGCCTCGCTGATCATTATAGAAAACCCTGAGCGCCTGGGGCTGGCCCAGTTGCACCAGTTGCGGGGCCGGGTCGGCCGGGGCGAACAGGCCAGTTTCTGTGTGTTAATGTATCATCCACCGCTATCCTCCAATGGCCGGGCCCGTCTGCAGGCACTTCGGGACAGTCAGGACGGTTTTGTGATTGCGGAAAAGGATCTGGAGATCCGTGGGCCGGGTGAGGTGCTGGGGACCCGGCAGACCGGAATGATGCAGTTCCGGCTTGCGGACTTCGAGCGGGACAAGGGCTGGATAGAGCCGGTCCGGGAAATGGCTCCGGCATTGATGACTGACAGCAGGGCCGTCACGGCGCTGATAAACCGCTGGTTGGGAGAGAACATCCGTTACGGCGAGGTATAGACCCTGTACCCGCTGACGCTTGTCGCTGTACCCCGCAACCACCGGTAAACGTGGGAGAAAAGCATGGAATTACCTGTCGCAGTCCAGCAGGCTCTGGGTGAGTCTGCTTCCGGGGTATCGCTGCGATGTGCCTCTCAGGCAAACGCGCAGGAACTGCTGCGCATGGTGTTGCTCAGTGATCAAGAGGGTAACCTGCAGGCCATCTGCCGCAAGGAAGACCTGATTGATCTTGGGCAGCTGAACAAGATGTTGGGGCGCAACCTGCGTCATCTGAAATCCCAGGAGCTGACACGGATCAGGGCCCGGGCCGGACTGAGCCGATTGCCGGCGCTGCCTTCCCTGACCGGCTGGCCCACGGTGGTGGATAGCCGGGTTGATACATTACCTGCGGTTGCCCTGGAGCTGGAGGACCAGAACCTGGCCATGGTGATGCCGACCCGGGACTTCCGGCGACTGACGGCGGAGGCAAAACGGCTGTCCTTTGCTGAGGATCAAAAGCAGATCCTTCTGAATGAAGATGCCGGTGCGGACCGGGAACAGCTGCACTCCGCCATCCGGAAACTGACCTCATTGCGTATCCGCCAGCGTATAGAGGACACTCTGGAACTTCCTCCTCTGCCGGATACCGCCCAGCGCATTATCCATTTGCGGGTCAATCCCAACGCCCTTATGGGGGATCTGGTGGATATTGTTGAGGCCGATCCGGTTCTGGCCGCCCAGGTGGTGAGCTGGGCCTCTTCATCCTTCTATGCTGCAGCCGGGCAGGTGCGTTCGGTTCACGATGCGATTTCCCGGGTACTGGGTTTCGAACTGGTCATGGATCTGGCCATGGGCCTGGCCCTGGGCCGGGTGCTGGCCTTGCCCCATGACCGACCCCACGGCTATGTGGGCTACTGGGAACAGGCGATCTGGCAGGCCCAGTCGGCGGGGCTGCTGACCAGCCTGATGCCCCGGAACGGACGCCCGGCCTTCGGCCTTGCCTATCTGTCAGGGCTGCTGCACAACTTCGGCTATCTGGTTCTGGCCCATGTTTTTCCTCCCCATTTTCAGCTGGTATGTCGCAGCCGGGAGGTCAATTCCCATATCGATTCCTCGGCTATTGAACAGCACCTGCTGGGGATCACTGGAGAGCAGATAGCCGCGTTGCTTCTGGACAGCTGGGGGATGCCGGAGGAAGTGGTACACGCCATCCGGTACCAGAAAACCCCGCCCTATGAAGGCCCGGATCAGGCCTATGCCCGGATTCTTGCCCTGGGTAGACAGCTGTTGACAGAGCGTGGCGCCATTAGCGGGCCCAGCAGAAGTGTGGACCCGGCGCTGTACCTGAGCCTGGGGCTGGACCGGACTCAGGTGGAGCAGTGTTTTGACCAGCTGGTCGCTCGCAAGGACAGTGTCCTGGCCATGGCGGGTATACTGAAACAGCCATAGGTACTGTTGGCCAGCGAAAAAAAACCGGCCAGAGGGGCCGGTAATTCAGATGATGAATTTCAAAGCTGTCCAACCTTATCAGGAGAAAACAATACGGGACACGCCGGCTGCAGAAACCGTCCGTGCCCTTGTTTCAATTTAGACATTCACCGGGAAAAGAAAAGCCGGCTCCGGATAGTTTTCCGAATCCTCCGTGCAGCCTGCAGGGATTCCTTCCGGAAGTGGTTGATTTGATGTGTGAATCAAACTTCGCGCTTGTTACATTTTGATACAAAATATTACAAAACAGGAGGCCGGTTCCGCTGTCAGGCTGGGTGTCAGTCACTGAATGAATAGTGGCGGATGGCAGTGGCTGCCCGGCGTATTTCATCGGCATGTTCCTGCTCCACGGCAAAGCGTTCCTTGTCCATTTTCTCCACAAAGCGTGTTTCCGTTGCCTGCCGGGTTCTGTGTGTGGGCATATGTTGCAGCCGGTTGTGCACTTCCAGAAAGACCGCGAACGGGGCCTGTGTCAGCAGCTCCGGGGCAACATGGTCTAGCAGCCCCTTGATGCGCAGGCAGGCTTCCGAATATTCCACCTGATTCTCCTCAACGGCCAGGGCAATA
The DNA here is from genome assembly GCA_041591245.1 of Marinobacter sp. Classification (GTDB taxonomy): domain Bacteria; phylum Pseudomonadota; class Gammaproteobacteria; order Pseudomonadales; family Oleiphilaceae; genus Marinobacter. The sequence goes on along the minus strand of JBFHSI010000018.1, from coordinate 5,258 downwards.
AGGCGAATGCTTTCGATCATGTCATTACGTCGATGTTGCTGAAAGGCTTCGGCTTTTTCCTTGCGCTTCTTTTCCCTGGCGAGAATGGCGGTCTGCCGGCGGATGAAGAGCATCAGAAATACGATGGCGAACAGTCCTGCAGTAATCAGGCTCCACTGTAGCCACTGGGGCATGGCATTCTCCTGGTGTTGAATCCGGGTTTCGGGGCGACCCTTGCCGCTGAATGACTTTGACAGTTACCGGGGCCGTGTTCAAGACAGAATAGGGGGAAGGCCCCGAGGAAGCTCCGGTTAAAGCCATAAAAAAACCGGCCCCTGGGGGCCGGTCTGAACATCCGGAATCTCCGGGTGGATTACTGAACTACCGGGATCTCCTTGACCGGATTGGAGATAAAGGTCAGGTTGGCACTCTTAACCGGAATAGCCAGCGGGATATCAATGGTTATGGCTCCGGCAGCGAGGGAAGCCGTGGCATTGAGGTCCGCACTGGTGGTGTTGCGCTGGATGATCTGCATCCGACCATCGTCAAGGAACTCCACCGGGCCTTCAAGATTCAGCGTGAACGGCATGCTGTAGATGTTATGGGTGGCGCCCAGAGGTGCTGACAGGTTGGGCGCATCCAGGAACACATCCGCCGAGGTCTTGAACAGGGGCACACCGTCATCCCCTTCGATAATAACACCCGGGATCAGGCCGCTCCTTGCGCAGTTGCTGGTGCAGGAAGGATCGTCCTTGGCATAGCGCATTCTCAGCACCATCGGATTCGTTGATGCGGTGAGTGGTCCGGCAAGTCCTTCCAGCAGGGTTCCCACCAGAGGCACATCCGGAAGACTGATATAGACATCCACGGACGAGGTGATCAGGCGCATTGGGTAGAGCAGAACACCAACACCCTGTTTGCCAGTTTCCGGGTCAACCTTCGGGCCGGTGATTTGGGTATTCAGCCCGACGGTTTCGTAGATGAACTTGTTTTCCGGGCAGTCTTCTCCGCTTGCAGAGCAGCCGATCCGGGCTGTTGAGGCAATGGGCAGAGCACCGATATTGAAGGTGATTCCGCCGGGATCAATGGCCAGGCCGGAGGAGTTAGCGGATGCCAGATAGCCACCGTTGCCATCGCTTTCATGGGCAAAGGGTTCAAGGCAGTCCTGGCCGGAAACCGGCGCACAGTCAATGACGTAGTTGGCATTGGTATCCCGGACCGGCAGATTACGCAGGGGCGCGTAAATCATATCGGTAGCCGCAGCGCCCCGGAAGTAGATGGACAGGGGATCGCCACCGGTATCCTCGGAGTCTTCCAGAATATCCGTCTGCAGTGCCAGACCATTGTCGCCGCAGATAACCGGCTTGGAGCCTGCTGAACAGGTACCATTGCTGGCTGAAACCAGGGTGTAACTGTAGAAGCTTCCCTGTTCCCAGGGCTGATCAGGATAGAACCGAATCCGGTTCTTGTTCTTTTCCAGACGGCCCGAGACTTCCTCGATCAGGGTCGTGTCTGAATTCACTTTGCGGACCACGAAGGTCTCACCCAGGCGAATCGAGTCCACATCCATGGGCTGGGAGAAGACCACGGTGATGGGACGGTCTTCCGGCATATCGTCAACCGGCAGCAGGTCGCCACCGCCGGAGCCGCTGGGAGCTGCATCGGTGCAATGGCCGTGAGTCCCGGCTACCAGGTCAATTTCGGATTCATCGGTCGCGCAGGGAAAGCCCGGGTAAGTGGTGAGCGCGATGGGAGAACGCTGCAGCACTGACGGTGTATCCGTGTCTATGGCAACCATGTCGAATGCCATATCCGGAGTGATGGCCGGATTGCCGGCGATATCACTCAGGCCGTTGACCTGGACCCGGTAGTTGTGACCAAGCTTGAGTCCATTGGCAGGGGTGATCACTACGGCGGTGCCGTCAACCCGTGTTTTCAGGTCCGACACGGCGATGCCGTCTTCCAGCAGCGTGATGCCGGTTCTGGCGCTGTCCGGGTCCAGAGGTTCGTCGTAGTTCAGGATGATGGGGTCACCCGGACGCTGCATGCTCTGGCGGGTAGCCGGGAAGGTGTTTCTGGAACCAGGCATCCAGCTCAGCAGTTGCGGACTGGTGGTGTCCGCTGTCCACAGGTCTTGTGCATCCAGAACCGAATCCACGTTGGTGGAGGCTTCTATATGGAAAGCGATGGTGGAGTCTGTGTATTCCAGGCCAAGCAGGTGGGGTTCCACTATGGCTATGGCATCAATGACCAGAGAACCGTCTTCCACAATGGCCATGCCGGACAGCTCTATGGCCATCAGGTCCTGGGACAGGGCCGCGTTGGGCTGGCTCTCCTCGGTGTTCATGGACACGTCCATGTACAGGGTCACATGCCTGGGCGCACTGAGATCATCGGTGTAACTGTTGGGGCTCAGGTAGCCGGTGGCATCAGACAGCAGGGTCACCTTGATATCGCCGGTGGTCTGCATCAGCCCGGTTGTAGGATCAATGACCGGGACTGAGCCGGCGATCCTCAGGTCCAGACTGGAGCTGGTAAGCAGGCTGCCTTTGGGGATCCTGAGGGGGATGGGTTCATCCGCACTGAACGACGGGATATAGGCCAGTTCGGCATAGAGTCCGCCAGTTTGCTGGGATGGGCCAACGATGCCCTGAAGTACGGAATTCAGGGTGACGCCATTGATAATCTGATCGTTCAGAGGAGATTTCGCTGCGTCATCCGCATCCAGGCCTTCACCCAGGCCGGAATCCAGTACTTCCTGATAAAGAATGACGGTTGAGCCTGGATCCCTGGCAATGAAACTCTGACTGAAATCCAGGGTGGCACCGGGTTTGGTGAGACTGGGCAGTCCGGAGATCTGAATGGTGTAGCTTTGTCCTGGCTCCAGGGCATCATTCTTGGTACCGCACAGCTCGGCATCCTCAAGAACACAGGGGTCGATGGTGATATTGGGGCCATTCACCAACACTGTAGCCGGTACGGTATTGCCAAGGCTGTCCTTCAGGCGGATCTCAGCGCCCATATCCTGCCAGTCCGGGTGTACCGGGTGGCTCATTGTCAGCCGGAAGGTGGAAAAGGTGACCGGTTGAAACAGGCCATCCGGGGAGGGAATCAGCTGGGCAACCTGGAAATCGTCGCTCAGGTTATCCAGTCCGGCCAAGCCGCTAAAGGCACCCCGGGTTGTGAACTGAATACCCTCATCACCTACAGCATTGGGAGTGATGATTTCACGGGAACCCTGGGCCAGCAGGGGATCGCTGAAGGTTACCGTGTATTCGGTGCCTGGCGTAAACCGGCTGTAGGGGGACAGTTTCAGACTGCGGCCACCATCGACCTTGGTTACGCTGAAGCTGACCGGGCCTGAATCATCAGTGACCAGAATCTTGCCCTGCAGGGCGGCTTCGCTGTCGGTAATGGCATCGGAGAAGCGGATGACGATATCAGCGACCGGGCTGATACCGGTCTGACCATCGGCCGGGTAGGAATAGATCACCAGCCCTTCTGTCTCCACCTTGGGTTTTGAGGTCTGCTCATCTCCGCCACAGGCTGCGAGCAGCATGGCGGGGATCAGTGCCAACGTCTTTTTGTATTTCATGGCTGAACTACTCCTCAGAACTTCAGGGTGACAGAGCCGCTGATCACGTGAACATCACCGTCGGCAGTTACATTGGTTTCGTTGCCGTCGTAGTCCACCAGGGTGAAATCCCGTTCCTGCAACTGCTGGTACTGGTAGCCGATGTCCATACGGATGGGGTAGGCCAGAAGCCGGGTGCGATCATAGGTGGCACTCAGGCCAACGCCGACGACGAACTTGTCCGCATCCAGATAGTTGAGTTCCGGATTGCGGGTGGTCTGCAGCGGGGATTCCTCAAATGCCACACCTGCGCGCACGGCAAAGTTCTTGCTCAGGTCGTATTCGGCACCGACACGGGGAACCAGAATGTCATCGAACCGTGCCCGGTCTCCGGCAGCAACACTCTGCTGATCCTTGATGGTGTCGTTACTGAGCTCATGTTCCAGTTGTGACCAGTTCTGCTGTTCCAGGCTGCCACCCACGCGCCAGCCATCTCCCTTGTACTGGGCGCCAACGGCGAATGTTTCCGGCTGGAAGGAGTCGATGGTGGACATGGCCAGGGCCAGACCGGGATCTGGAATGGTCTGGGTCACAATGATGTTGGAGTCAACGGTAGTAGAAGCTGCTGATTTTGTGCGATAGGTGAAGGCGGTTTCCCAGCCACTCAGGAAGCAGTCATTGTCCGGGCAGAAGGTGCTGCCGAGATCAATATTGCTGCCCAGAATGGTTTTCAGGGAAGGTTCTGCAGTAACGGATAACTGCTCCCGGCTGGTTTCGCCGCCAAGGGTGGATACTGCATCAAGCTGGGCTGTAGCTTCCAGAGTGATTCGTACTGAAGCACCCACTGAAATTCCGCGCCAGATGGGAGTCGCCGCACCCAGGTTCAGGAACAGTGGTTCTTTACCATACTGGAGAAACTGGCCGTTTTCGGTGGTCTGGGAACTGAATGCCAGCATCTCTTTGCCGTATTTTTCAACACCGGCAATGAACCCGAGATAAATAGGGTGGTTGACTCGGGTCAGAGAGCTCAGATTGGTTTTCATGCCTATGAGAACATGCTGGGACGGCGCGTTGGAAAGAATATCGCCATTACTGTTGGGGTTAGCTACCCGAAGTTCCTGTTCAGAGTGGAGAATACCTGTGGTCAGCTCGCCCCGGTCGTCTGTAGTCAGGTAAGCAGGGTTGTAATAGGTGGCGGAAACCTGCGAGTTAAACATGGACAGTGACTGGGCTGTGGCAACGTCAACCGGCATCACGCCATAAGTTGTGCCTATGTTACCCATACTGGCACTGGCGGATATGGAAATACCAGAAGACAGGGCTGCAACGGCAAGGGACATCACCCGTAATTTGAATCGGGAGGTGGGAACCATGGGAACACTCCAATATATCGTTGTTTTTATGTGCTTGGTGCTGTTTCGGGAAATACGACTATCCCGGAGAGACATTCTGATCGGTTTTCAGTGTATGTGGCTTGTCTTTTCGGGACTTTGGCTCGATTGACAGGGGCTGGTGTCGGTAAAACCATGTATGCCGCTAAAGTGACACGAAATTCTTAGAAATACATGGAGTTAATTGAAAGATTGGAGTTCGCTTTTGTTGGGCTATGTTGTGAGGTGTTGTCTTTTTAAATATAGATGTAAGTTGAATGCGTTAAATTTTTGAGGTGTTTTGGGGCTTCGGTGTCAGGCATCGGTCGGGCCTG
>JBFHSI010000017.1:0-25041 GCA_041591245.1 Marinobacter sp. | reverse complement strand
GTATTCCAGTTCGTAGTCTTCCACCAGAGTGTCAAAGGGCAGCTTGCCCTTTTTGCGCACCAGCACCAGGGAGGCATTGAGCTCATAGGCCAGGGCCGAGCCGATAATGAAGCCCCGGGCATCCACCGCCGCCACCGCATCTATGTGCTGGCCATGGTAGCGGTGCACGAAGGCATCGATCAGTTTGCGGAAGGCGGTCCTGTCCTGGAGCACCGTGGTGATATCACGGAAAGCAACTCCGGGTTTGGGCCAGTCCGGGACGGTGCGAATGGCCTTCTTGATACTCTGGGAAAAATAATCCATGGCAGATCCGGTTGCTAACTGGGGATGCAGCTCAGGCTGCATCCAGGAAGATGAATTTCAGAACAAAGACAGTGGCGATGGCGATGACGCTCGGGTTCAGGTCTGACCAGCGGCCGCTCAGGGCTTTCACTACGGCATAGGTGATAAAGCCCATGGCAATGCCGTTGGCGATGGAGAAGGTGAGGGGCATCATCAGTGCTGTCACCACCGCCGGAGCTGCTTCGGTAATGTCTTCCCAGTCGATCAGCTTCAGGCCACTGGTCATCAGCACAGCCACGTACAGAAGTGCCGGAGCTGTGGCGTAGGGAGGAATGATGCTGGCAATGGGGGACAGCAGCAGGCAGGCCAGGAACAGCGCGGCAACCACAACGGCTGTCAGGCCGGTACGGCCCCCGGCGGCAATGCCGGCAGTGGACTCAATGTAGCTGGTGGTGGTGGAGGTGCCCAGGGCGGCACCGGACATGGTGGCCACGGAATCGGACATCAGGGCCCGGCCCAGACGGGGCAGCTTGCCGTCCTTGTCCAGCAGACCGCCCCGCTGGGCGGCGCCGATCAGGGTACCGGAGGTGTCAAACAGGTCCACAAACAGGAAGGCGAAAACAATACTGACCATGCCCACGTTCAGGGCGCCGGCAATATCCAGTTGCATGAAGGTAGGTGCAATACTGGGGGGCATGGACACCAGCCCCTGGTAGTCCACCAGGCCCAGCATCATGGCAATCACGGTGACCGCAATAATGCCGATCATGACCGCACCGGTGATGCGCCGGAAGGAAAGGGCACAGATCAGAATAAAACCGCCGAAAAACAGCAGGCTTTCCGGTGTATGCAGATCGCCCAGACCTACCAGGGTGGCCGGATGGTCGACCACTATGCCGGCATTTTTCAGGGCGATCAGCGCCAGGAAGAAACCGATACCGGCGGAAATGCCGAAGCGCAGGGACATGGGAATGCTGTTGATGATCCATTCCCGGACCTTGAAGATGCTCAGGGCAAAGAAGATCAGGCCGGACAGGAAAACCGCTCCCAGGGCGACCTGCCAGCTGTAGCCCATACTGCCTACAACGGAGAACGAGAAAAAGGCATTGAGGCCCATGCCGGGGGCCAGGGCTATGGGGTAGTTGGCCCACAGGCCCATGATCAGGGTGCCAATGGCGGCAGCCAGGCAGGTGGCGACGAATACCGCGCCGAAGTCCATGCCTGTACTGGAGAGAATTCCCGGGTTGACCACAATGATGTAGGCCATGGTCAGGAAAGTGGTAATGCCTGCAACCACTTCTTTGCGAACAGTGGTGCCGTGGTCCTGAAGTTTGAACAGTCGTTCGAGCATGACGGGTGCCTGCCTCTCTATGCCGGAAAGTGAAGCTCGGGATTGTGTCCTGAACGGGAATAAATTTGTTGCATGAAAAAACGGCAATCTTACCGGCTGAAAGACTTCAGACCAAGGAATGATTGCCCATTCCTGAGTTATCCGGCCTGGGCCGTATCCCTCTGCAGGCGGATATCAAAGCGTACCGCGGCCATGCGTACAATGACGATAAACAGCAGGCCTATGGTCAGGGCCAGGGTCTCGCTTTCCAGATACCACTGGCACAGGAAATACAGCCAGCATCCGGCAAAGGAAATGGAGGCATAGATCTGGTCCTTGCGGAAAATGAAGGGAACCTCGTTGCACAGGGTATCCCGCAGCGCGCCGCCAAAAGTGCCTGTCATCACGCCCAGCAGGGAGGCAATAAACCAGGAGTGTCCCAGATCCAGCGCCAGCTGGGCGCCGAGAATGGAGAAAATACCCAGGCCGATGGCGTCCGGAAACACAATGCGGGACTCGCGGATCCGTTCGGCCCGGTGCCAGTAGCTGAACACAATGGCCATGCCCAGAATCAGGATGGGCTGTTCCTGGTGCTTGATCCAGTACAGGGGATGGTTATCCATCATCAGATCCCGCAGGGTGCCTCCGCCCAGGGCCGTGATAAAACCGATGGTGAAGACGCCCACCGGGTCCATGTTTTTGGCCCGTGCCACGATCATGCCGGAGATGGCAAAGGCGATGATCCCAATCATTTCAAGCAGGTAGATAATGTCAAACATGGCGAGCCCTGAGAGGGGTTAACGGGGGTCACTGGCGGTCCGGAAACCGGTGCGCGAAGGATAGCGGAAATCAGGGCCGGATTCATCCCCACAGGCCCCGGCAGGGAGCTCAGGTCTGAGGCCGGGGCGGCAGGCAATGAATGCTGTTTATGGCAGGCGATAAGGCAGATTGATTTGCTTCCGTGGATAACTCTGTTTAGCTTGATCCAGATCAAAAAAAACCGGGATCACCGGTAACAACAGTCAGAAAGGACGTCGTCATGAAAGCCATTCTTTGCAAGGAATACGGTCCGGCGGACACGCTGGTAATCGAAGACGTGCCCAGCCCGGAGGTCAAAGGGCTCGGGGTCAAGGTGCGGGTGACGGCGGCGGGGCTGAACTTTCCGGATACCCTGATTATCCAGGGCAAGTATCAGATCAAACCGACCATGCCGTTTTCTCCCGGTGGTGAGCTGGCGGGGGAAGTCATTGCCATCGGCGACAAGGTGACCCGATTCAAGGTGGGCGACCGGGTGGCGGGACTGACCGGCTATGGTGCCTTTGCCGAGGAAGTGGTGGTGCCCGAATTCAATCTGCTGCCGGTGCCGGACACCATGTCCGACGAGAAGGCGGCGGCCTTCACCATGGTGTACGGCACCTCCTATTACGCCCTGAAACAGCGGGCAGCCATCCAGCCCGGGGAAAGCCTGCTGGTGCTGGGCGCCAGTGGTGGTGTGGGCCTGGCAGCGGTGGAACTGGGCAAGGCCATGGGCGCCAGGGTCATTGCTGCCGCCAGCACCCCTGAAAAGCTGGAGGTGGCCCGGGCTTCCGGGGCCGATGACCTGATCAACTACAGTGAGGAATCCCTGAAAGATGCGGTCAAGAAGCTGACCAAAGGCAAGGGTGTGGATGTGATCTACGATCCCGTAGGTGGGGACTTCACGGAACAGGCCCTGCGCACCATGGCCTGGAACGGCCGGCACCTGATCATTGGTTTTGCCGCCGGCGAGATTCCCAGGATTCCCGCAAACCTGGCCCTGCTGAAGGGCTGTTCCGTGGTGGGGGTATTCTGGGGCAGTTTTACCCAGCGGGAGCCCCAGGCCAGCGCTCAGAACATGATGGAACTGATGCAGCTTTATGGTGAGGGCAAGATCGACCCGACTGTCAGCGAGGTGTACGGGTTCGGTGATTACGCCAGGGCTCTGGGGGCACTGACCGAGCGCCGGGTCAGCGGCAAGGTGGTGCTGAAAGTCGGCGCCTGAACCGGGCTCCGGAGCCAGAGCCCGGGGATACCCCGGGCGGCACTGGCTCCGGTCGCTGCCGGCTCAGAACGGGATTTTGCCTGCGTCTATTTCTGCGACCAGTTCCGGCGTCAGCAGGGTATAGGTGCTGGTTTTCGGCAGTCGCGCGTAGACTTCCTCCCCCTTGTCGCCGGGGGTGTATCCGGCTTTCTGGATATCCACCTTGCGATACTTGAAAGTGCCGGTTTTCTCGATCGCCTGGGTTACCCGCACAAACACCGGAATGGCGTAGTTCGGCAAATTGTCCTGCAGGTAGTTAAACAGGGCCTGGGCATCGAACAGCGCATCGCTTTCCCGGGGAACCAGAGTCACCATGCCCGCCTTGCCGCTGGCACCGGGAATTTCCACGCCATAGACAATGGCTTCCTCCACCATGCCTGAGCCATCAATGATATTTTCCACCTCATTGGTGGACACGTTCTCCCCCTTCCAGCGATAGGTATCCCCCATGCGGTCCACAAACTGCAGGTGACGACAGCCGATTTCCCGCAGCACATCGCCGGTATTGAACCAGGAATCACCCCGGGAGAAGGCATCCCTGAGAATGGATTTTTCCGTGGCTTCCTTCTGGGTATAGCCCTCGAAGGACCACTTCTTGGTGATTTCGCCAATCAGCAGGCCGGGTTCGCCCCTGGCCACTTCTTCCATAAAACCTCTGGCATTGCGGACAGGGTCCCGGGTGCCCTCGTGGAATTTCACCAGCTTGTAGGGGGCGGTGGAGAAGCCCACGGTATTGTCCATGTTGAAGAAATTGCTGAACCCGATATTGCCTTCGCTGGAGGCATAGAGTTCCGCCACGGTTTCAATGCCGAAGCGTTGCTTGAACTCGCCCCAGATGGACGGGCGCAGGCCGTTGCCAATCATCTTGGTAAGATGGTGGTTACGGTCCTCTGGACCGGCGGGCTGGTTCAGCAGATAGCGGCACAGCTCCCCAACATATCCGAAGGTGGTGGCCCGGTAGCGGCGCACGTCGTCCCAGAAGGCGCTGGCGGAAAACTTGCGGCGCAGGGCGATGGCGGAGCCCCCGGCCAGAACCGAACCCCAGCACACCAGCAATGCGGTGCCATGGTAAAGGGGCAGGGTGCAGTAAAGAACGTCTTCCGGTTCCATGGCCAGGGACATGAGCCCGAATCCGCCGTAGGCCTTGATGAATTTCCGGTGTGAGCCGGGGGCCGCCTTGGGCAAGCCAGTGGTACCGGAGGTGAACAGATAGATGGCGGTGTCACCCATTCTCGGGGGATCGGCAAGTTCCGGGTTGCCGCTGTTATAGCGGCTCACCTGTTCTGCCATGTTGGTGTAGCCCTCGGGACTTTCGCCAAAGCTGCTCAGGGTGTTGGCGTCGGCCAGAAACAGGAAAGGGTCGGGATGGCTGGTTTTCAGATCCGCCCGGACACTTTCAAAGGCCGCCAGCTGCTCCTCTCCGACCACCATCATTTTTGGCTGGATCAGGTTGATGCTGTGTTCCAGCCCCCGGCCTTTCTGGGATGTGTTGAGCATGGCACAGGCGATTCCGGCCTTGGCGGCACCGGCCACCACGGCCAGCAGCTCCGGACGGTTTTCCAGAAATACCGCAATGGAATCCCCCTTGCCCAGACCCTGATCCTGCAGAAAACCGGCAATCCGGTTGGCCCAGGCGTTGAGTTCCGCCCAGGTTAGGGAACGGTCCTCAAACAGGATTGCCGGACGCAGGCCATACTTCTCGGCATTACGCTCGATCAGGGTTCCCAGCGTCAGTTCCCGGTTGTCATCCTTCGCGGCGTAGTAATAGAAACCCCGGGCAATGGCGGGGAAACGGCGCATAAGGCCGGGAATCCTGCGGGCAATATCCAGTGCTGATACGTTGGTCTGGTTCATGTTCGGGTCCGTAAGGCGTCGGTTGTCTTTGTTGTCGTTGTGCGCTTGTTGCCGTGCCCTGGTGCAGCAGCCGGGCCGGATTCAGTCCAGGAACAGGTCCGGCATCAGGGGCTTGTCCCCCGGTGCATGGCGATAGTGTTCGAAATCGGTAACGCCAGCCTCCCGGAGCACCTCCTCGTCGATCAGGGCCTGGCCGGTAACAACATCGGCTGGCCGCACAAGAATGCTGACAGCGGCATCGGCCATGATCTCCGGCTTGCGCCCCAGGGCCATCAGCTGCGGGCCACCGGCTTCAAATTCGATGGCAGATGTGGCAATCAGGGTCCTGGGCCAGAGGCAGTTCACGGCAATACCGTAGCGCCGGAACTCCTCGGCCATTCCCATGCTGAGCATGGTCATGGCGTATTTGGTGGTGGTGTAGGGGCCATACTGGGCGAACCATTTCCGGTCCAGGTTCAGGGGCGGAGACAGGCTCAGGATATGGGCCCGGTCCGACGTCTTCAGGTACGGCAGTGCCGCCTGGCTGCATACCATCACTGCGCGGGCATTGACCTGATGCATCAGGTCATAGCGGCTGACCTTGAGCTGCTCGACGCCGGACAGGCGAATGGCTCCGGCATTGTTGATCAGCACATCTATGCCACCGAAATGGCTGGCGGCCTCATCCATACGCTGACGCACTTGGGCTTCATCGCGTACATCCAGTACCAGTGGCAACGCCTGTCCGCCGGCGGCCCGGACTTCCTCCGCCACCGTGTGGATGGTGCCCGGCAGTTTCGGGTGCGGGGTATCGGACTTTGCCGCAATCACCACATTGGCACCCTGCCGGGCGCAGGCCAGAGCCATGGCCCGGCCAATGCCCCGGCTGCCACCGGTTATGAAGACTGTGCGCTTTTCCAGTGTGCTCATGCTCCGTTTTCCTCCTTGCCTCCGGTTTCACCATCGCCGATCTGCACCAGCAACTGGCCCCGTTTCACCTGATCGCCTTTGCTGGTAACAACGTCGGTAATGACGCCGTCCCGGTCAGCCTTGATGGGGTGTTCCATCTTCATGGCTTCCAGTACCACCAGGGTGTCATCCTTGTTCACGGCCTGTCCTGGCTCAGCCAGCACCTCGATGATGGCTCCGTCCATGGCCGCCTGTATCCGGCCACTGCCGGCACCGCTGGCGGTGGTGGCAGGCTGGTGGGTGATATCCCGTACCCACCAGGATTCCCCGGAGGCCTGCAAATATAGGGAATCACCTTCACGATGGTATTGGCAGTGCTGACGAACGCCCCTGTCGATAGTGTGCAGGCTGTCTTCGCTCAGGCTCACAAGTTCCAGCTGCTGGCAGCTGTCGCCCTGGCTGACAGTGAGGTTGCGGCCACTGCGGGTGACCAGCAGTTCCACGGTATTGTCCCCGGCCTCAAGTTTCAGGGGCGTGGTGGTGGACCGGGTGTTGCTCCAGGGGCTCTGGCCGGGCTGGCCCTGGTCAAGAATGCAGGCGGCCAGTGCCAGCTTGCGGATATCCATCTCGGCAGGCTGCAGGGAAGGATCCTGGCTGAATTCCTGCTGCAGGAATGCGGTGGTGGCCTCGCCGGCACCAAAACCCTCATCGGCGATGATCCGGCTGAGGAAATAGCGGTTGGTGGTCACCCCGAACACCCGGGTGTCTTCCAGTGCCCGGATCAGGCGCCGGCGTGCTTGATCCCGGTTTTCGCCCCAGGCGATGACCTTGGCCAGCATGGGGTCGTAATGGGGGGTAACCACATCGCCGGAGCGGACGCCGGTGTCTATGCGCAGGCCATCGCCGGTGGCCGGCGCGAACAGGTGCAGCGGGCCGGTCTGGGGGGTGAATTCATGGGTCGGATCTTCGGCATACAGGCGGACTTCAATGGCATGTCCGTTCAGTTCTATGGCGTCCTGGGTCAGAGGAAGGGGCCGGCCTTCGGCAACGGTCAGCTGCCAGGCCACCAGATCCTGACCGGTGATCAGTTCCGTGACCGGGTGTTCCACCTGCAGGCGGGTGTTCATTTCCAGGAAATAGAAGTTACGGTCCCTGTCCACCAGAAATTCCACAGTGCCGGCGCCTTCATAGCCGCAGGCCAGGGCGGCCTTGACCGCCGCTTCGCCCATGGCCTGTCGGAGTTCGGGGGTGACAAAGGGGGAGGGGGCTTCTTCCACTACTTTCTGGTGCCGGCGCTGGACCGAGCAGTCCCGCTCGCCCAGATACACCGCATTGCCATGGCTGTCGGCAAACACCTGGATTTCCACATGGCGAGGTTCAATGACCGCCTTTTCCAGAATCAGCTCGTCGTCGCCAAACGCCTGTTTGGCTTCGGAGCGGGCTCGGCGGATAAGGTCGGCCAGCTGTGCCGGTTCGCTGACCAGACGCATCCCGCGGCCACCGCCACCGGCCGAGGCCTTGATCATCAGCGGGTAGCCAATATCGGCAGCGGCAGTAATCAGCTCCTGGTCACTGGCGTTATTGCCTTCGTAGCCGGGAACTACGGGCACCCCGGCCTGCTGCATGGCAATTTTCGAGCGCCGTTTGCTGCCCATAAGTTCAATGGCGGCGGAGGGCGGTCCCACGAATACCAGACCGGCCTGGCGGCAGGCATCGGCAAACCCGGAATTCTCCGAGAGGAAACCATAGCCCGGATGGATGCAGTCGGCGCCGGTGCTGCGGGCGGCGTCAAGAATGGCTTCGGTGTTCAGATAGGAGGCGGCAACCTGGGCCGGACCTATACATACGGCCTCGTCGGCCAGCTGCACATGCAGGGCATGGGCGTCGGCCTCGGAGTGGACCGCCACGGTCCGGTATCCCAGGGCGCGGGCGGTGGTGATGACCCGGACGGCAATTTCACCCCGGTTGGCGATAAGGAGTTTCTTCAGCATGGTGTTGTTTCCGTAGTTTGATGGCCCTGGATTGGTTTCCCGAATCTGGCCATCAGCTGTTGTTTTCGGCCCATGCGGGCGCTCGCTTCTGCATGAACGCCAGAGTTCCTTCCGCGCCCTCGCTGCCACGGATGGCGGTGGCAAACTGGCCGGCGGCAAAGTCCAGCAGGTCGGACATGGGCTCCTGGCCCACCCGGTGCAGCAGGGCCTTGGTGGTTGCCGTGGCTCCGGGGGCGCACAGACGCACCCGTTCCAGGGCCTGGGTCACCATGGCTTCCAGTTCGTCATCCGAGTCTGCACACTGGTGCACCAGGCCCAGGGCACAGGCTTCCCGGGCATCGATTCTCAGCCCCAGCAGTGCCAGCCGGCGGGCCTGGGTCAGGCCGATACGCTCCACCACAAACGGTGCTATCTGGGCAGGAATAATGCCCAGGGAGGTTTCCGGCATGCCGAATCTGGCCGTGGCTCCGGCGATAGCCACATCAGAGACGCAGGCCAGTCCGAATCCGCCGCCCATTACCGCGCCTTCGGTAACGGCAATCACCACTTTGGAGGACTCGTTGACCTGCTGGATCATGCTGCCAAAGGCCCGGTTCAGCTGATAGAAGGGATCGGCGTCACCGGTTCCGGCTTTCTGGCCCCTGGCTGCGGCCATGTCCCTGATGTCGCCACCGGCACAGAAGTGGCCACCGGCACCGCGGATCACCAGGACCCGGATGTCTGGATCAGCTTCGGCTGCGGTAAACAGGGCGGACAGCTCGGCCACCATGTTCAGGCTCATGGCGTTGCGCACTTCCGGGCGGTTCAGGGTGACGTGCAAGGCCGGGCCGCGACGCTCCAGCAGCAGGGTTTCACACTCGGGTAACTGGCTCATGGTCAGGCTCCTGTGGTTGCCGCTCAGTTCTTGCGCTTGCCGGGCAGGGTGCCCATGGTCTTGGCAATAATGCCGAGCATGATTTCATCGGCACCGCCACCAATGGATACCAGGCGTACATCCCGGTAGGCCCGGGCCAGGGGGTTTTCCCACATATAGCCCATGCCGCCCCAGTACTGCAGGCAGCTGTCGGTCACTTCCCGGCCCAGGCGGCCGGCCTTGAGCTTGGCCATGGACGCCAGCTGGGTGACATCCTTGCCGGCGATGTGCAGTTCACAGGCCTTGTAGGTAAGGGCGCGCAGGGCTTCCACCTCGGTCTGAAGTTCTGCCATACGGAAGTGGATGACCTGGTTGTCGATCAGTGCCTGGTCGAAGGTTTTGCGCTCCCGGCAGTAATCAATGGTCTGGCTGATGCAGTTTTCCAGAGCCTTGATGACGTTGGCGGCACCCCACATACGCTCTTCCTGGAACTGCAGCATCTGCATCATGAACCCGGTGCCTTCCGCACCGATACGGTAACGCTGGGGCACCCGTACATCATCAAAGAAGACCTGGGCGGTTTCCGAGGAACGCATGCCCAGCTTGTTCAGGTGTTTGCTGAAGGAGATGCCCGGAGAGTCCATGGGCACCACAATCAGGGACTTGTTCTTGTGGGGTTTGTCGTCGCTGGTATTGGCCAGCAGACAGATGAAGTCCGCTTTGGGACTGTTGGTGATCCACATCTTGGAGCCGTTGATCACATAATCGTCACCGTCTTTTTTCGCGGTGGTTTTCAGCCCGGCCACATCCGACCCGGCCCCCACTTCGCTGACGCCGATACAGCCCACCATGTCGCCGGCAATGGCCGGAGCCAGGAAGGTGCTCTTGAGCTCATCGGAGCCGAAACGGGCCATGGCGGGGGTACACATGTCAGTCTGCACGCCTATGGCCAGGGGCACGCCGCCGCACCGGGCCATGCCCAGTTCTTCTGCTGCCACCAGGTTGTAGCTGTAGTCCAGGCCCATGCCGCCGTAGGCTTCCGGTTTCTGGATACCGAGAATGCCCAGGTCCCCCAGTTTCTTGAACAGCTCGTGGATGGGAAATTCTCCGGCCTCTTCCCATTCGTCGCAGTAGGGATTGATTTCCTTTTCCACGAAATCCCGGACGGTTTTGCGGATGGCTTCGTGCTCTGGGGTGAATATCATTTTCTTGTTCTCCTGATTATCTGTCCGGTGTTGCCGGTCTGACCGGCACACCCTTGTTATTGGTTTGGGGAGCGCCGGTTACAGTCGCGCCACTCCGAAAGTGTTCGGGCGCAGCTGGCGCATTTCCGCTTCCCGGCATACATCCAGCACCAGGGCCAGAACCTTGCGGGTATCCCGGGGGTCGATCAGCCCGTCATCCCAGAGTCGGGCGGTTCCGTACAGGGCGGTAGAGCCTTCTTCCAGCTTTTTGGCGGTGGCCTGTTCCAGGAAATCCAGGGTTTTCGGGTCCGGTTCTATGCCACTGCGGCGCTGCTTGTCTTCCGCCACAATGCGCATCACCTTGCCGGCCTGGGCTGGTCCCATGACGGCGGTGCGGCTGTTGGGCCAGGCAAAGATGAATCTGGGGTCCAGACCCCGGCCGCACATGGCGTAGTTGCCGGCACCGTAGGAGCCACCGATGACCAGGGCGATTTTCGGCACCCGGCAGTTGGCCACCGCCTGCAGCATTTTCGATCCGTGCTTGATGATGCCGTTCTGCTCGGAATGGGTACCCACCATGAAGCCGGTAGTGTTATGCAGGAACAGCAGGGGCGTGCCGGCCTGGTCGCACAGCTGGATAAACTGGGCTGCCTTGGCACTGCCGGCAGCAGTGATGGGACCGTTGTTACCGATAATGCCGACCCGGTGACCTTCAATACGGATGGTGCCGCACACGGTCTGGTTGTCGAATTCGTTCTTGAAATCCAGAAATTCCGAGCCATCGGCAATGCGCGCCAGCACTTCCCGGACATCGTAGGGCTTTTTCGAGTCGGCGGGGATGACGCCCGGCAGTTCCTCCGCAGGATACAGGGGCTCGTCCCATGACAGTTCCCGGCGCGGTGGCAGGTTCTCGTTCCAGGGCAGGGCCTGCATGATGTTGCGGGCCTGGCGGATACCGTCGGCATCGTCCTCGGCCAGGTAGTCGGCAGTGCCGGCCACCTGGGCGTGCATTTCCGCACCCCCCAGCTCCTCATCCGTGGCTATCTCGCCGGTGGCGGCTTTCAGCAGGGGCGGGCCGGCCAGAAACATCTTGGCCTTGCCCCTGACCGCAATTACATAGTCCGACAGGCCGGGCTGATAGGCCCCGCCGGCGGTGGCGTTGCCATGTACTACGGTAATCTGGGGAATGCCGGCGGCGGACATGCGCGCCTGGTTGGCAAAGCCCCGGGCGCCGAGCACAAAAATATCCGTGGCGTAATTGAGGTTGGCTCCGCCGCTTTCCGACAGAGACAGCACCGGCAGCTTGTTTTCCATGGCGATCTGCTGCAGGCGCAGGGTCTTGTCCAGACCGGCGGGGGTTATGGTGCCGCCCTTGATGGCGCTGTTGCTGGCGATAACCAGACAGCGGATGCCGCTGACCACGCCGATACCGGCAATGATGCCGCCGCCGGCCTGGCTGCCGTCGTTGTCATCGTGCATCTTGTAACCGGCCAGGGAGCACAGCTCCAGAAAAGGGGCGCCCCGGTCCAGCAGGCGGTTGATACGGTCCCGGGGCAGTAATTTGCCCCGTTTGCTGAACTTTTCCCGGGCCGCTTCCGCCAGGTCGAGAACCTTCTGCTCCACTTCCCGGAAGGTCCGGATATGGGCATCCATGGCCTCGCAGTTGGCACGGAACTCATCGGAACCGGGGTTCACACGGGTTTCCAGAACTTGCATGGTGTATTCCTCAATTCTCGTCGAGCACTTTCGGCTGAACAGCCCGGTGGAAACCGTTGAAGGCGGTGTTGTTGCGGGCCTTGGGCAGAGGCCAGACCCGGCCGCCATGGGAGGCCGCGCCGTCGATGCGCAGGCAGTCGCCGTTGATAAAGGCGGCAGCAGGGCTCAGCAGGAAGCAGATGGCGGCGCTGATTTCGGACTCCGTACCCATGCGCTTGAGGGGAACATTGTCACCCAGGCTGCGAATCCACTGCTTCATGTGTTCCGGATAGCTGTCCATACCACTGGAAGCAACCCAGCCCGGTGCCACAGCATTGACCCGCACTCCGGAGCAGCCCCATTCCACCGCAGCGGTCTGGGTAAAATTCACCATGCCGGCGCGGGCTGCGCCTGAGTGACCCATGCCGGGCATACCGCCCCACATGTCGGCCACTATATTGACGATGGCTCCCCCGGTTCTGGACAGGGCCTGGGTATAGGCTTCCCGGGCCATCAGGAAGCCGCCGGTGAGGTTGGTGCGCACCACAGTTTCCCAGCCCTTCTGGTTGATGCCTGCGAGGGGTGAGGGGAACTGGCCGCCAGCGTTGTTGACCAGGCCGTGAAGGCCACCATGTTCGGCAATAATGGCCGTTACCGTGGCCTTTACCGAGTCTTCCTCACGGATATCGCAGACGTGGGCGGAGGCAATACCTCCGTCTTCAGTGATTTCCGCTTTTACCGTTTCCAGTTTGTCCGCCTTGCGGCCGACCAGAGCGACCCGGGCGCCCAGCGCCGCCAGTTCGTGGGCGGTGCAGCGGCCGATTCCGGAGCCGCCACCGGTGACGATGATGGTCTGGTTCCGGAACAGGTCGGGGCGGAAGATGGATTCATAGCTCATGACGATAATCCTTTGTTCAGTATGTCCTTGCTGACAGGGACCGGAAATTCCAGAAGTTGCTGGGCAAAGGCCTTGCCCTGGGGGTCGATGCGCAGGCTGGCCACGCCACCACCGCCCAGGCTGTGTTCCAGCAGGAAGTTGAAGCCGTGGATACCGGGCAGGGGCCAGCGGGTTACCTTGCCGGTTTCCTGTGCCAGAGTGTGTTCCATCCAGCGGGCGACGGCGTCTTCGGTCAGTGCAGCCGCCAGGAAAGGTTCATAATCCGGGTGCCGGGCAATAACACCTATATTGCTGTGGTCACCCTTGTCGCCGCTGCGGGCCCAGGCCAGTTCAATCAGTGGCACCGTGGTATCGGTAGCCGGCGCAGGCTGTTCGCCGGCGGGTGTTGTCGGCGGGTTCCGGGGGCTGGTGCTGACCGGGGGCAGGGGCACATCCTGCCGGTTACCAGCCACATCCACTGCCACGCTGACATCGGTTTTGGGAACCAGGCAGGAGTACAGGCGTATCTTGGGCCAGACCGTTGGCCGGCCGCCGACAATGCCGGTAATACCCGGTGCCATGCCCGTGGCGGCCTGGGCAATTTCCCGGGAGAACAGAACCAGAGCCTGCTTTTTCGGGTGCGCAGCGCTGATTTTCACCACCACTTCCCGACACTGCTGAATCCGGCTGTGGGCGCCGTAGGTGGCCTCGGTACCCAGCAGTTCAATACTGGTTTCGGAGTACTCCGGCCAGCCCCTTTCGGTAAACATGCGGCTGGTTTTGCTGAGTATGGCGTCGGCGACGGCCCGGGCCTTGGCGGGGGCGTCAATGCCGGCAAGCAGGAAGGTGACAGTGCATTTGAAGCCGTCCGGCCAGGTTCCGGAAACCTTGTAACTGTCGGTGGGTGCCCGGCCCCGGGCACCGCGGACACTGACCTGGTCTGGGCCGGATTCATCCAGGGTGACGCCGGTGAAATCGCAGGTGACGTCCGGCAGCAGATAGGCCCGGGGATCGCCGATTTCGTACACCAGCTGTTCTGAAACCGTGCCCCGGCTGACCAGGCCCCCGGTGCCTTCCGGCTTGGTGACAATGAAGTCACCCGTGGCACTGACTTCGGCGATGGGGAAGCCCATGTTGTCATAGCCTGCGGCGACATCCTGCCAGTCGGTAAAGTTGCCGCCGCATACCTGGGCGCCGCATTCCAGCAGGTGTCCTGCCAGGCTGCCCTGGGCCAGTTTGTCGTAGTCGTCCCAGCTCCAGCCGAACTCGTGCACCAGCGGTGCCAGTACCAGGGCGCTGTCGGCCACCCGACCGGTGAGCACTATGTCTGCACCCTGTTCCAGGGCGGCCACCAGTCCGGGGGCGCCCAGATAGGCGTTCAGGCTCACCATCATGGCGGGCATGGGCTGGCCGGTAAACATTTCCCGGATGCCGGCTTCACTGAACCGGTTTTTCTTCATCAGCAGGTCGTCCCCCAGTACCAGGGCGATTTTCAGGTCTACGCCTGCTTTTTCGCACAAGGCCTGCAGGGCATCCCGGCAGGCCACCGGGTTGACGCCACCGGCGTTAGCCAGTACCCGGATGTTTTTGTCCCGGATTTCCCCGAGCAGGGGGGCCATCACCGTCTGTACGAAATCCCGGGCATAGCCCTGGGACGGATCTTTCATTTTCTGCCCGGCCATAATGGACATGGTGATTTCGGCCAGGTAGTCCGCCACCAGATAGTCGATGTTGCCAGTGCGCACCAGCTGGGCGGCGGCGGTTTCCGTATCGCCCCAGAAAGCGGATGAGCAGCCGATTCGTATCCGTTTGCTGTTGTTCTTGTGGGGGTCTGCCATGGTTATTTGCCTTGTTATCTGTTTCTTGCCAGTGGCAGCAGGTGCCCTGGCGATCCGGTCAACGATGGAAACAAGATACCAAGCAAGCGCTTGGTTTGTAAATAGAGAAATCTCAGGTAGAATTGTTGGCCTGTTACAACCGCTGGAACTCTTGCCGTGACCCAAAGCCATATCCTGCAAGCCCTGATCGCCGAAAACCTTGTCTCCGACCCGGACAGCGCAAGGGGGCGCCTGCTCAGGGAAGCTGCCCGCCTGTTCCGTGACAAGGGCTATGAACGCACCACTGTGCGGGACCTTGCCGCTGCAGTGGGAATACAGTCCGGCAGTCTGTTTCACCATTTCCGCACCAAGGAGGAGATTCTCAAGGCTGTAATGGTGGAAACCATCAGGCTGAATACGGCACTGATGCAGTCTGCTGTGGATGCCGCCGGCTCCGACCGGGAAAAATTGCGGGCCCTGGTGCGGACGGAGCTGGAATCGATTAATGGCCAGACCGGTGAGGCCATGGCGGTGCTGGTGTTTGAATGGCGCAGCCTGTCGGAAGGCTCCCAGGCCGAAGTGCTGGCGTTGCGGGATATCTATGAACGGTTGTGGCTGGATGTGCTGCAGTCTTTGCAGAAGGACGGCGTCCTTAATGCCGATCCCTTTATTGTGCGGCGAATGCTGACCGGAGCCCTGAGCTGGACGGTAACCTGGTACAAGCCGGAGCGGGGTGGCCTGACCCTGGACGGGCTGACTGACCAGATCATGGCGATGATGTCGCTGTAATCTCTGCTTTTATTTACCCGGTTCAACAAATAAATAAAAGAATCTGGAAAATATTCTTTATGTCATATCGGGCTTTCACGGATGAATGTCCAAAAATAACCTTGATTCATATAAGTATTTTCCCGTCTAATGGCTTTCCTCTACGGGCCATTGGCCTGATGGGCGGCGATGAGTTGGCAATCGAGCCATGTCTGTAGAGGCGCATTTCCCCCATTCTTTCACCCGTGACAAGAAGCTTTAGGCCCCGCCGGGCTCCCGATAGCTGTGACTGCCATATTCACAGTGGAAGGGATACTAGGGGTTAACTTATAAAAACAACGTAAAAGGCAGGGCGAACTATGATCTCCTCTCTGGCAGTTTTCAGGGGCTGTATTACGGCAGCTCGCACCAAGCTTTCGCTAATGGCCCTGGCGCTGTTGCTGGCTGGGTGTTCCGCCAATCCAATCTACAGTACCACCGGAATGGTGCTGGCAAATTATGCGGAAGGCGAAGCCACTCCGTATGTACTGCAGATGACAGACGCCCAGATGTCCTGTTCTCTGGGCGAGGGTGTGGACCCTCTGCTGTATTCCTTCTCCCGTGTTACCTCCGCACCTGACGCTGTTGGCTCCCTGCTGATGCTGCTGTCCGCTAACTGTGCTGAATACCGGGCCTGGGAAGCGGAACTGACTTACCTGCGCGCCAATTTCAAGGGCGATGTCAGTGAAGCCAAAGATGCCCGTGAAGCCACGAAGCGCTTCAATGCCGTGGTGGCAGAACGTCGCCTGACTTCCTTCAATCGGGCCATGGCGGCCTATGACTTTGATACTGCCCAGGAGCCAGTTGAGTGTCCTTTCCTGTTTAACGACCAGGATGAGCTGACCTTCCTGCTGGGCCTGGTGACCGGTATGCAGGCCATTGTCAATGATGCCAACTCGGGCGCAATGGTGGGTGTTCCCCGCAGTATTGCCGCCCAGGCCGAGCGTGCAGCCACCTGTCTGGACAATGAAAAGTGGGCGGGAATACCCAATGCGGTCCGTTCCATGGTCTGGCTGCTGTTGCCGGATACCCGTCCCAATCTGGCACCGGATCCCTGGGCAGTTCTCGATCACAGTGTTGAACTTGGCATCGAGCAGGGCCTGAGGGTGTCCAGTGCACTGCAGGTAGTGGCTGCAGAAACCTTCGGACGTCCGGATGTTCTGGCCAGCGCCATCGCCCGCTTCGCTGAGTCGGAAGAGACTTTTGAAGTCAACGAACGCTACCGCATGGTAGATCTTGTTGGTGCCACAGTGGTTCAGTTCTCCTCTGACAAACACTGGAGTGCCAATTACGGTTACCGCACCCCCAATACCTTCTTCGGCAAGATGAGCCCGGAAAGTGACGCCGGCGCCGTGGAAACCATGAGCCTGGATGACCTGCTGTAAAGCAGGCTCTTCCAGAGTATCTCGATAACCATAAAAAACTTGCACAACGATAAACACAAGAAAGACCCGGAGGTCGTTATGATTCGCAAATCTCTCGCAGCCCTGTCCCTGGCCGCTATCGCTCCGCTGGCATCTGCCCAGGCTGTTACCATGTGTGTTTTCGATGTCATCGGAGCCAATGGTGACGTCTTTAATATGATCAAGGATTACTCCCTGGAAATGAAAGCCCACGGGGTGGATTTCCAGCTCAAGCCCTATACCGATGAAGGTGTTGCTGTCGGGGATTTCAATGCCGGCCAGTGTGATGTGGTGGCAGCCACGGATCTGCGGACCCGTCCCTTCAACCGCTTCACCGGCACAGTGAGTGCTATGGGTGCCCTGCCTACCTATGATGACCTGAAAACCCTGCTGGGTACGCTGGTTCAGCCCAAGGCCGCCCCTCTGATGAAAGAGAACGGCTATGAGGTGCTGGGAATTCTGCCCCTGGGTGCCGGTTACCTGTTTGTGGATGATAAAAATATCAATTCCGCGGCCCGTATGGCCGGCAAGCGCATAGCGGTACTGGATTACCAGAAAGACGCCGTGCACATGGCCAATTATGTGAAGTCCACGGTGGTGCCCTCTGATATCACCAACTTTGCCGGCAAGTTCAACAACGGCTCTGTGAATATTTCCTATGCCCCGCCTTTCGCCTATGAGGCACTGGAACTGTACAAGGGGATCGGTGACAAGGGTGGCGTTGTGTATTACCCGCTGGCCCAGTTGACCGGTCAGATTATTGCCAGGGAAGGGGTGCTGGATGCCGCCACCGCCCAAAAGGCCAGAGAGGTGGCCTGGGCCATGTTCCCCCAGGCCCTGAACCTGATCGAGAGCCAGGAGAAGGCCATTCCTGACGACAAGTGGATTCGCATCTCCGACGAGGACATTGAGGGCTATCAGGAAATGTTCCGCCGGAACCGTATCCAGATGCGGGACGGAACCGAAGGTGCTCCTACTGTATACAGTGCCAAGATGCTGGGCCTGCTTAGCAAGATCCGCTGTGCCAGCCAGCCGACAGCATCCGAATGCACTTCGCCTGATCGCGAATAACAGGGCAGAAACGATATGAACTGGCGAGCTCTAGCTATACCGGCTGCCAGGACTCTCTACCCCGTGCATCGTATGCACGGGGTCGTCCTGCTCCTGCTGTTGTTATTTACCCTGTTGCTGGGTATGGGGAACTCTCTGCATTCCCGGCTGTTGTGGCTGGGCGAGCAGACCTGGCCCAATTACTACCTGCTGGACCCGGATGCTACGGAACCCACCTGTAACCGGGAAATGGATATTGATGTTGAGGTCCAGAAGCAGTTAGCAGCTTATAAACCAGATCCGGATGATCTGTTCAGTTCGCCGCCCAATGCGGACGGCATCCGCCAGTCCCTGGAGCGCAACCTGCGGCTGTGTGAACGGGAGTACGGGCTGTATCAACAGAATCTGGAGCATGCGACACCGGCACTGGGCATGTTCAAGTCTGTGGAACAGGGCTTTGCCCGCTTCCTGCTGGACAACATTGACCTGACCAAGTACCTGTTTATTGCCATGTTCGCCCTGGCGGCGGCAATTGCAGCACTGGATGCGGATCATATTGCCCTGCGCCTGCCCCGGAACCGGGCCGAGTGGCGCCTGAGTCAGGGGGCCCAGTTTGCCGTCAATGGCATGATGATGGCCTCGCTGTTTTCCTATCTGGGCAATCTGGAGCATTCTCCGGGGTCGGCCGCAACCATACAGCTGCAGCAGGCCTGGGCCGGGGTCTTCGGGCTGTTCATGGCGATCAATCTGATCCGCTTTATCCGGGTGCCCGAGCGCATGCGCCGGGGCAGGCTGGCACTGTCATCGGCTCTGGTGACACCGCTGTATTGCGCCATGGGCACCATTGCCATGAGCTACTTCTTCTTCGTGGACGGCTACTCGTCGGGTCTGGCCATTTACTTTGGCATGATGACCAACCTGTCCTCCATGTTCATCAATATCGGCCTGTATGTGCTGGTGGGCATGGTACTGAAGCAGACCCAGTTGCCGGAATTGCTGTTCAATATCGTCAAGCCGTTCAACCTGCCGGCGCCCATGCTGGCTTCCGTCATTATCTTTGCCACGGCGTTTCCGACCGCATTTACCGGCGCTTCCGGAATCTTCATCCTGGCGGTTGGTGGTGTGGTTTATGACGAGCTGAGGCGGGCCGGTGCCGGTCGCCAGCTGGCTCTGGCCACCACTGCCATGTCCGGCAGTCTCGGGGTGGTACTCAATCCCTGTCTGCTGATTGTGGTTGTGGCGGCCCTGAACAAGGAAGTCACCACCACCGAGATGTACGACTGGGGTTTCTGGGTGTTCCTCATGTCCGCCACCCTGTTCACCCTGGTGGTGTGCAAGACCGAAGGCAACTGGAAACCCAGGCCCGGGCCCGGTGCCTTCCGCGCGGCCCTGGCCCAGCTCAAGCCACTGGTGCCTTATGTGGCGGTGGCTGTCGGGGTAATCGGGGCAATCTGGATTATTCTGGGGCTTCAGTTCAACGAATACAGTGCTCCGCTGATCCTGCCTCTGGTGATGCTGGCGCTGGTCTTCCTGGATGCGAGCAAGGAAACCCGGGAAGTGCATGAAACCCGGCTGACGGCTTTCTGGAACCGCAGTTCGGCTGCAGCCAGTGATTCGGCCGTGCATATCGGAGCCCTGCTGGCGCTGATCGGATTTTCCATCTGTCTGGGTGGCATTCTGGAGCGTTCGGATATTGTCCACAGCCTGTTCCCGGAACACCTCACCAGTCCGTGGCTTGCCATGCTGGTTATCGTGGTCATGCTTACCTTTATCGGTATGGTGATGGATCCCTTTGGCGCTGTGATTCTGGTCTCGGCAACCATTGCCCAGCCCGCCATGCAGCTGGGCATTGACCCGCTGCATTTCTGGATTGTGTGTCTGGTGGCCTTTGAGCTGGGTTATCTGAGCCCACCGGTGGCCCTGAACCATCTGCTGACCCGTCAGGTGGTCGGGGAAACCGAGGTGCTGGCGGCAGAGCGTTCTGGCTCCTTCTGGCATCGCTACGAACGTCTGTTGCTGCCCCTGGCGGTAATGGGACCAACGCTGCTTCTGGTAGCCTTTGTCCCCATGCTGTTCTACGCACTCTAGACGTCAAGGACTTGAGAAAACCGCCCCGGGGAAACCTGGTGGCGGTTTTTCTTTATTTTGGGCAGTAACACTCGGTAAACATCCTGGGTGGATGCATAGGCTATGCTTGATGGATCGATCTGGAGGGATACCTGTGTTGACACGATTTATGCAGTGTTGTGGTGCCGGGAAGCTGGTGCCGGTGGGCTTGATGGCTGCCCTTGCGGGATGTGGTGGCGGCTCTGGTGGTGGATCTGACTCAGGCTCCGAGCCCGAGCAGGAAACTCCGGCGTTGGTGCTGTCGGGCACTATCGATATTGAAGCCGGCACCCGGGTGGATGCCGACGACGGCGATAATCTTTTCCGGGGACAATCCCCCCTGACCGAGGACCAGGCTCTGCCCGAGCAGTTTGTGCTGGCAGGCTATGTCAGCAAGTTCGCTGGCAGTTACCCTGAGGGTGGCTCTTTCTCTGCCGATCCGGTTGACGGTTTTACCCTGTCCCTGAGCCCTGGCCAGTCGGTGACCCTGCAGGCGCTGGAAACCTCTGCCGGCCAGTCCACGTTGAGCCTGAGCCTGTATCAGGATTCCGATCTTATTGACTCATCCGTTACCGCTGCGACCCAGGGCAGTCAGGCCCAGGTTACCTTGCCGGAAACCGCCAGTAGTGGAACCTACAGGCTGCAGGTCGAGGCCACTGAGTCATCTCCCACGCTTTATATACTGTCCACAAGTCTGTCCGGAGCTGCCCAGGCGGCCTCCTGGTACTGGCCGGACCATGATTTTGTTGCCGGGGAAGCGGTTGTTTCGTTTAACAGCTCCGGAAATCTGCGGGCTGCAGCTGCCGCCATGACTTCCGGTGCTGATCTGGAGCCGGTCCGGGAGCTGGGGAACGGGCTCTGGCAAGTACGGGCTCCCGCCTCGGTACAGTCGGCTTCAGCCCGGCAGCTATCCTCCGAGGAGGAAACACTGGCATGGATACGGGAGCTTCGCCAGGACCCTGACATTGCATCTGTCATACCCAATTACCGGGTGCAGGCTCAGGCGCTTCCCACTGACGAACCCTGGTACTCCTGGCAGCAGTGGAACTATGAAATGGTGGGGGCCCCGGCGGCCTGGCAACTGGCGCCGGAGGCCGGTACAGGGGTGACCGTTGCGGTTCTGGATACCGGGCTGTTTGGTAGCCCGGGCAACTGGCACAGCGAGCTGGATCCCAATGTGGTGATTCCACCTTCTGAGACGGTGGACTATGTGTCGACAACCTACGACAACGACAGTGAACCCGGCTACGACACCAACCCTTCGGATCCGGGCGATGTGGACGGAGACAGCGTCTATCACGGAACCCATGTGGCCGGTATAGTGGCGGGCGTGGTGAATGCAAACGGTGGTACCGGCCTGGCCTATGAGGCAAGCCTGTTGCCGGTGCGGGTCCTGGGTGAGGGGGGGGAAGGTACCTCTGCGGACCTGATGGCTGCTCTGGACTGGGTTATCGGCTCCGGCACCCCCCGGGCCGAGGTGGTGAATATGAGCCTGGGGGGGCTGCCTTACCTTTCAGACCTGTATGACCTGATTCAGACCGGAGTCGACAAGGGAGTGGTATTTGTTGCTGCCGCGGGCAACGGCAGATCCAGTATCACTTCCTATCCGGCGGCCTTTGACAATGTGCTGGCGGTGAGTGCGGTGGATGGCTCCGGCGAACTGGCATCCTATTCCAATTTTGGTGACTGGATTGATCTGGCGGCTCCGGGGGGAGAGTACGGTGGTAGCGGCCTGGGGCTGGGGGAAGTGGTGTTCAGTGCCAGTGCCGAGGTGGATGATGGCAGCCTGCAGGAGTCATTCCGTCTGCTTCAGGGAACGTCCATGGCGGCTCCCCATGTTTCCGCTGTGGTTGCCCTGATGAAAAACGTTAATCCTGATATTGGCTTCTACCAGTTTAAGGCGGGGCTGGAGGCGGGTGAGCTTACCCAGGCACCCTGCAATGCCCCCTGTTCCCGGACCCAGGACCTGGGCTGGGGGATTGTGGATGCCGGAGCCTCGGTCTCCTGGGCGGCTGCCAGTGCCAATATATCGGTTCCTCTGGTGCTGTCGTCGTCACCTTCGTCGGTCACCCTGGCCGTCGAGGGGCAATCTTCCGAAACCTTGATCCTGGAAGCCTATGGTGCGGACACTGGCTCGATCACCATAGATTCGGTATCCGTGACCGCACCCTGGCTGATTGCCGATACCAGCGCCATTGTCGGCCAGACCGGTACCCGGTTTGAGCTGCCCCTGCGCCTGGATTCCGAGCAGTTGGCAGAGGATTCTTCAGAAGTTACAACGGTGATGATTACCTATCGCAGTGATCAGGAACGGACTCTGGAAATCCCCGTAGTGGGGCAGCGGGTTCCGGAAGTTCAGTTGCGCAACGCCGGGCGCCACTATGTGCTGCTGGTGAATTCGACCCCGGTCAACGGCCAGTACAGTACCGTGGCCGAGGCTGTGGTTGAGGCAGAAAATGGCCAGTATCCGTTTTCCCTGTCGCTGGACGGGGTTGAACCAGGAAATTATTTTCTGGTGGCAGGAACCGATCTGGATAATGATGGCCTGATCTGTCATGCCGGTGAGGCCTGTGCCGAGTATCCGGTATCTGGTCTGCGCCAGGAAATTACCATTACCGGGGACAGCTCGGTGAAGGGATTGCGCATGACCACCAGTTATTCCCGGCCGGTGATTTCCGAAGACTTTCCGGAGCTGTTGCCCCGGCCCGGATTCACCGGCTATTCGGTTATGTCCCCGGCTACCGGGGGCGGTTCACTGAAAGGAGTTGCGACACAATGAAACCGGTAGTAACCCTGAAAATATGCGGGGTTCTGGTGTCCGGTCTTCTGGCCACAGGCTGTGCTCTCAGTCAGACGGCCACCCCGTCAGGGGCTCCCCTGGCGCGCCAGCTTACCCAGTCTGCCCACTGTGGCCTGACGGCTCCAGGCCAGTTGCACCTGAAATCCCGAAGCCAGGTGGAGCAGCTGGCCGGCCTGCCGCAAGCGACCCTGTCGCTGGCACCACTGCAGGCGATCGATTACGACAGGGAACATGTGGTGGTGGTGGCGCTGGGCCAGAAGCCGACCGGGGGCTACAGTGTGACACTGGCCGGCTCAAGGATTAGCCGCGGGCACCTGGAGCTGACCGTTGATGTTCGTGAGCCGGCCCCGGGGGCTATGGTCACCCAGGCCCTGACCACACCCTGCGCAGCAATTGCCGTCACTGCTACCGGTTGGGAAGGGCTGCGGATCACGCGGCCGGAAAACAAGCGTTGATCTTTCCCGGCGAATCCCTAAGCTATGGCCCTGCTTTCTATTCCTGTCGTGGAGTGACTTCCAGCCTATGAGCCAGCAACAATATAACGCCGATGCCATTGAAGTACTGAGCGGTCTGGACCCGGTGCGCAAGCGCCCCGGCATGTATACGGATACCAGCCGCCCCAATCACCTGGCACAGGAAGTCATAGATAACAGCGTGGACGAGGCGCTGGCAGGCTATGCCCGCCGCATCGATGTGATCCTGCACAGCGACGGATCACTGAGTGTGGAAGATGACGGCCGCGGCATGCCGGTGGACATGCACAAGGAAGAGGGTGTGCCCGGGGTTGAGCTGATCCTCACCCGACTCCATGCCGGCGGCAAGTTCTCCGAAGGCAACTACAACTTCTCCGGTGGTCTGCACGGGGTTGGGGTGTCGGTGGTCAATGCGCTGTCCACGGCACTGGAAGTGACCATCAAACGGGATGGTCAGGTACACAGGATGACCTTTGCCGGTGGCGAGAAGGCCTCGGAACTGGAGGTGATCGATACCGTGGGGCGCCGTAATACCGGCACCCGTCTGAAATTCACGCCTGATCCTTCCTATTTTGACAGCCCGGTGTTTTCCATCAGCCGACTGCGCCATAACCTGCGTGCCAAGGCGGTTCTGTGCCCGGGGCTGACGGTGACCTTTCTCCAGGAGAAAACCGGCGACCGGGACGAGTGGTGTTACGAGGAAGGCCTGCGGGACTACCTCCGCACCGCCCTGGCAGATCTGGAAGTCATGCCTCTTGAGCCGTTCACCGGCAGCTTTTCCGCCAAGAGGGAAGCGGTGGACTGGGCCATACAGTGGCTGCCGGAAGGTGGTGAAGCTGTCACCGAAAGCTATGTGAACCTGATTCCCACAGCCCAGGGCGGCACTCACGTTAACGGTTTCCGTACCGGCTTGCTGGAAGCCATGCGGGAATTCTGCGAATTCCGCAGCCTGTTGCCCCGGGGCGTGAAACTGTCCCCGGAGGATATCTGGGAGCGGGCCAGCTTCGTACTTTCCTTCAAGATGCAGGAGCCCCAGTTTTCCGGGCAGACCAAGGAGCGTCTGTCCTCCCGGGAAGCCGCCGGCTTTATCAGCGGCGTGGTCAAGGACGCTTTCAGCCTCTGGCTGAACCAGAGCACGGACGTGGCGGAAGCCCTGGCGGAGATGTTTATCAGCAACGCCCAGCGCCGCCTGAAAGCCAACAAGAAGGTGGCCCGCAAGAAGGTTACCTCAGGCCCGGCACTGCCAGGCAAACTGGCGGACTGCTCGGGCCAGGATACCTCCCGCTCCGAGCTGTTCCTGGTGGAGGGCGATTCTGCAGGCGGTTCCGCGAAGCAGGCCCGGGACCGGGAGTTTCAGGCGGTCATGCCCCTGCGGGGCAAGATTCTCAATACCTGGGAAGTGGACCCTTCGGAGGTGCTGGCATCCCAGGAAGTCCATGATATTGCTGTGGCCATAGGGGTGGATCCTGGTTCGGACCGTCTGGATGGGCTGCGCTACAACAAGATCTGTATTCTGGCGGATGCAGACTCCGACGGCCTGCACATTGCCACCCTGCTGTGCGCACTGTTTGT
>JBFHSI010000016.1:0-25479 GCA_041591245.1 Marinobacter sp. | reverse complement strand
GGCATTGAGCAGGCTGGATTTCCCCGCATTGGGACGGCCGGCAATCACCACCTTCATGCCATCCCGGAGAATGGTTCCCTGCTGGGCGCCGGCAAGAATACCATCCAGCCGCGCCAGCAGTTGCTGAAGGTCCCCGGCCACCTTGCCATCGGCCAAAAAATCGATTTCCTCTTCGGGGAAATCGATGGCCGCTTCCACGTAAATGCGCAGGCGGGTAACCGCCTCCACCAGATCATCCACCTGCCGGGAAAACACACCCTGCATGGAGCGCACAGCACAGCGAGCCGCCTGTTCCGAGCTGCTTTCAATCAGATCGGCAATGGCTTCAGCCTGGGCCAGGTCCAGTTTGTCGTTGAGGAAGGCCCTTTCGGAAAATTCCCCCGGCCGGGCCAGTCTGGCGCCCTGCTGGCACACTTCCCGCAGCAGCAGATCGAGAATGACTGTGCCGCCATGGCCCTGCAGCTCGAATACATCTTCGCCGGTGAAGGAGTGGGGGTTGGGGAAAAACAGGCCTATGCCCTCATCGATCAGAACCCCATTGCAGTCCAGAAAGGGGCCGTAATGGGCATATCTTGGCCTGGGAGTGAATCCCAGCATCTGCCGGGCGATGGCGGAGGCTTTGGGGCCGGATACCCGGACAATCCCCACTCCGGCCTGTCCGGGAGCAGTGGCAATGGCGGCAATGGTATCGGCGTTGGGATTCATGAAATTTCCTTCTGGCGGGAACGACAGAGGCTCCACGAAGGAGCCTCTGTTTTGGTCGGTGAAAAGCAGGAATCAGTACTTTTTGCCGGCCGTTTCAGCTTCAATCTTGCGGGTAATGTACCACTGCTGACTGATAGACAGAATGTTGTTCACCAGCCAGTAGAGTACCAGACCTGCCGGGAACCAGAGGAAGAACACGGTGAACACCAGAGGCATGGCCTTCATGATCTTGGCCTGCATGGGATCCGGCGGAGTCGGGTTCAGGTGCATCTGCAGGAACATGCTGGCACCCATCAGGATCGGCAGAATGAAGTAGGGGTCCATCTGGGACAGATCGTGAATCCACAGCATGAACGGAGCGTGGCGCAGCTGCACACTCTCGAACAGTACCCAGTACAGGGAAATGAACACCGGCATCTGCACCAGGATGGGCAGACAGCCACCCAGCGGATTGATTTTCTCCCGCTTGTACAGGCCCATCATTTCCTGGGACATGCGCTGACGGTCATCCCCGTACAGTTCCTTGAGCCGTGCCAGCTGAGGCGCAACTGCCCGCATTTTGGCCATGGACTTGTAACTGGTGGCGGACAGATGGAAGAACAGCGCCTTGACCAGTACCGTCAGCAGGATGATGGAAACACCCCAGTTGCCAACAAGGCTGTGGAACCATTCCAGAACGATGAACAGCGGCAGGGAGATGAAGAACAGGAATCCGAAATCAACGGTACGGTCCAGGTTCGGGGCCACAGTTTCCAGGCGGTCAATGATTTTCGGGCCGACATAGGCGCGGGCACCCACTTCGGCAGTTTCGCCCGGAGCCACTGTGGTGGCCGGATAAACAAAGCCCATCACGTACAGGGGGCCTCTGCGGGTGGTCTGGAACTGGGCCGGCTGATCCCGCTCAGGTACCCAGGCTGCCAGGAAGTAATGCTGGAGAAATGCCAGCCAGCCATTGGTTACTGATTGATTTACATGGGTTTCTGCCAGATCATCGAGACTGAATTTCTCGTAGGGATCTTCCGGTGAACTCATCACCATTCCCAGAAATGCCTTGATACCCATGCTGGTCTGAGCGGTGGGATCAGGAGCATCATCACGGACAATCTTGCCGGTGAAGTTGGCCTGCCAGGGCTGGTCAGAGCCGTTGGTGATCAGGTAGCGGACACCGATTTCATAGCTGTCACGCTGGAATTCATAGCGTTTGGTGATACTGACGCCATTTTCATCTGTGTAGGTCAGGTCAACGGTGAGCTGATCTTCATTGTCGTTCAGCTGGTAGCTGCTGGCGTCGGAGTGGAATACCGGAGCTGCGCCGTTTTTGCTGCTGTCAGGACCGTCACGGCCAATCAGGCCACTTTCCATGACATAGGTACGGCCCTGGGAATTGGTCAGAAGCTGTAACGGCTCTTTGCTGTTCAGGGATTTGTCGTAATCCAGCAGAGAACTTTGCACCAGATTGCCGCTGACCCGGTCAATGGTCAGATCCAGAACGTCGGTCCGGACCTGGATATAACGGTTTTCCGGATTGCTGTCAGACGCAGTGGATGCAATACCCGGTGTTCCGGTTTCCGGTGTACTGAATTCCTCGCCATTGGCGGAAGAAGTCTGTCCGGGAAGTACCATGGTTTCAGTGCTGGTGCCGGATTCCATAGCCGTGGAGGCTGTAACCTGTTCTGTAGGTACAGGCTGGTGATAGTCCTCATTCCAGGCAAGCACCATCAGGTAACTGACAATGGCCAGGCCGGCAAATAATACGATGCGTTGAATATCCATAGAGTTACTGTCTGGTCTGGGTTGTTGTATGGGAATGATCAATGTGCACGCAGCATGTTTCAGTTTTGGCGTGTCCGGCTGCTTCAGTGCCTGGTACCGGATCATAACCGCCTTCGGCCCAGGGGTGACACCTCAAAAGTCGACGGATCGCGAGATAAAGTCCTTTGACGGCACCATGGCGGGTAATGGCTTCAACGGCATATTGCGAACAGGTGGGGTAATGGCGGCAGTGACTGGCCATCAGGGGACTGATTGCATACTGGTAGAAGCGGATGGGCAGGAGCAAGAGTTTGCGCATTAACCCGTTCCTTTACCGGCGGGCTGAGGTTTCGGTGCCCGGGCTTGCCTGGACTGAGCGTGCTTTTTCTTCAACCGGAGCAACAGGTCATCGACAGCGGCACGAACTGTATGGTTATCAAGACTGGCAAGGCCTTGCCGACCCAGTACGATGATATCCAGACAGGGCAGATCCGTCTGGTGCCTGAAACTTTCCCTGATCTGACGCTTAACCCTGTTTCTCTGAACGGATAGCTTCAGATTCTTTTTCGAAAAAATCAAACCGATCCTGGCATGCTCCAGTTGGTTTGGAGTAGCCAGGATCAGAAAATTCCTGTGCGGAACTTTCAGCTGTACGTCGTCGAAGACTTTGCCGTAATCAGCAGGCCGCAACAAACGGTGTGATTTCGGAAAGTTCAAAGCCTTCATAAGGCGAACAGTACGTTACGCAGACAGACGTGCGCGGCCTTTGGCACGACGACGGGAAATAACCTTGCGGCCGTTGGCAGTAGCCATACGGGCACGGAAACCGTGAACGCGCTTACGCTTCAGGACGCTTGGTTGAAACGTTCTTTTCATGGTGACGATCTCACAATTCGTATGTTTGGAATTCAGTCATTGGCCGGAAAATGAACAGCCAAAACAGGAGCGGCATTCTATGCAAATAGCCGGGAAAGTTCAATGTTTATTGCCAGGGATCTGGATAGGGGCTTGTGCCGACGTTCGGTGGTCTTGGGGAAAAGCCGTCGTGAGTAATTAATTCATTAGGTCTTTTTTAAGTTCTTTTAAGGATTAATTATTACTGTTATTACGCAGCATGGTTTCTGTGGATAAGCGGTAAAAAATAATAAATTTCAGATAATTGCGAGCCATGAAACTGTTCTGATAAGGGTGGATAAGCCCTGTGGATAGCGTCACCAGGGATTGTGGATAAGTTGTCTTCCGGGAAAGGGGTTGAGTTATCCACTGGCTGGCCGGGGGATTTCACACAGGCCCCAGGGCAGGTTGTGCACAGCGTGATGTGGGTAACTATTTTTCAATGAAATTCTGTACACAAGCCTGTAGATAAGATCATAACATTATGAATTTGAAAGTTATAAATTTCCACAGGCTGTTTATGAATGGTGCTGGACCCTTTCGCTGGAGGGGTTGGCAGGTTAGAATTGCCAGTCATATCTTGATACCGGGTTGGCGCTTATCCGGTTTGGGACATTTCTGGTTTATCGGGAGCTGGCGTCGTGCCTAACAGTATGTGGCATCAATGTCTTGAAGTACTCCGGGACGAGTTTCCCGCGCAACAGTTCAATACCTGGCTCAGGCCCCTGCAATCCGATCACAAGGACGGGCAGCTGATGCTGTTCGCCCCCAACCGCTTTGTGATGGATTGGGTCAATGAAAAGTACCTGAGGCGTATCGAGGAAGTACTGAAAGAGCTTGGTGGCGGACAGGCGCCCCGGGTCCATATGAAAGTGGGCTCTGCGCCCCGTGAAAGCACGCTGATTCAGCGCTCGGAGGTGCCTGAGCGTTCCGGTGAGCGTGAGGTGTCGGAATCCGGTGGACGGGTTACTGAAGAGGAACGGGGCGTGGCCGCCAGTGCTTCGGTGCGGCCGAAATCCTCAAATGAGCGCCGGTCGGTTCAGGTTGAGGGGGACATCAAGCACCAGAGCTTTCTTAATGAAGGCTTTACCTTCGAAACCTTTGTGGAAGGCAAGTCCAACCAGCTGGCCCGGGCGGCCTCCATGCAGGTAGCGGAGAATCCTGGCGGTGCCTATAACCCGCTGTTCCTGTACGGCGGTGTGGGTCTGGGTAAAACCCACCTTATGCACGCCATCGGCAATGAGATCGTACGCCGTAACCCCCGGGCCAAGGTGGCCTATCTGCGTTCGGAAAGATTTGTTGCAGATATGGTAAAGGCGCTGCAGCTAAACGCCATCAATGAATTCAAACGCTATTACCGGTCGGTGGATGCCCTGCTGATTGATGACATCCAGTTCTTCGCCCGCAAGGAAAGGTCCCAGGAAGAGTTCTTCCATACCTTCAATGCGTTGCTGGAGGGTGGGCAGCAGGTAATAGTGACCTGTGACCGCTTCCCGAAAGAAATTGTGGATATGGAGGAACGCCTCAAATCCCGATTCGGTTGGGGACTGACGGTCATGGTGGAGCCGCCCGAGCTGGAAACCCGGGTGGCGATTCTGATGAAAAAAGCAGAACAGGCAAATGTGAAACTCAGTAGCGAAGCCGCTTTTTTCATTGCCCAGAAAATCCGTTCCAACGTGCGTGAGCTCGAAGGTGCGCTGCGTCTGGTGATAGCGAATGCTCACTTCACCGGCTCGGAGATTACACCTCCGTTTATTCGTGAGAGCCTGAAGGATCTGCTGGCGTTGCATGAAAAGCAGGTCAGTATCGACAATATTCAGCGTACGGTGGCGGAGTATTACAAGATCAAGGTGGCGGATCTGCTGTCGAAACGGCGGACCCGGACGGTTACCCGGCCCCGTCAGGTGGCCATGGCCCTGTCCAAGGAACTGACCAATCACAGTCTGCCGGAAATCGGCGATGCCTTTGGCGGCCGTGATCACACCACCGTATTGCATGCATGCAAGAAAATCGTGGAACTGCAGGAGAGTGATCCGGGTATCCGCGAGGATTATCAGAATTTTATGAGACTGCTGACCACCTGATGCGGGCGTTGGCGACTAACATTCACCCTTCCAACATAAAAGAAAGCTGAGTGCCATGAAACTGACGATCAGCCGTGAATCGCTGCTAACCCCGTTGCAAAGTATTGCCGGTGTAGTAGAAAAGAAACAGACCATGCCGGTACTCTCCAACGTACTGCTGGTTGCTGAAAACAACACCCTGACCCTGACGGGTACCAATATCGAGGTGGAACTGGTGGCACGGGTTACTCCGGTGCACGTGGATCAGCCCGGGCAGATCACTGTACCTGCCCGCAAACTGTCGGACATCTGCCGGGCCCTGGGGGATGAGTCCCCCATCGAGCTGGTACTGGAAGCGGATCGTCTGCACCTGCGCAGCGGCGCCAGTCATTTCACCCTGTCCACCCTGCCGGCGGAGCATTTTCCCAATGTGGAAGATGAGCCGGAAAGTTTCCGCCTGGAACTGCCGCAGAAAGAACTGGGGCGCATGCTGGATGCCACCGCCTTCGCCATGGCCCAGCAGGACGTGCGCTACTACCTGAACGGTCTGTTGCTGGAAGTGGACAAGGGGCATGTACGCACCGTGGCCACCGATGGTCACCGCCTGGCACTGGCCCAGACCGATCTGGACACAGGTTGTCCGGAACCCCGGCAGGTCATTGTTCCGCGCAAGGGGGTGCTGGAACTGGCCCGTCTGCTGGATGATGTGGAAACTCCGGTCACTCTGGTTATCGGTGACAACCACCTGCGGGCAACTGTAGGCACCTATACATTTACCTCAAAACTCATTGAGGGCAAATTCCCCGACTACAACCGGGTTATCCCCCGGGGCGGTGACAAGATCGTTCTGGCGGACCGGGCAACCCTGAAAAACACCCTGCAAAGGGCCGGAATCCTGTCCCACGAGAATATCCGCGGCGTACGGCTGAATCTGAGCCCGAACCAGCTGGAAGTGTTCGCCAACAACCCGGATCAGGAACAGGCCGAAGACGCGCTGCCGGTGGAGTATCAGGGCGAATCCCTGCAGATCGGTTTTAATGTAGGCTATCTGGTTGATGTGATGAACGCACTGGATGAGGACCAGGTGAAGCTGACCCTGTCCAATCCCAACAGCAGTGCGTTGATCGAAGCACAGAACGACAACCGTTGTCTGTATGTGGTCATGCCGATGAGGCTGTAGGAGGAGTATTCGATGGGCACCGTAAGCAATGGCATCAAGGGTGTATTCCGTATAGGACAGACCCTTTCAGTCCTCGGGCGAACCGGTGTCAACTGGGTCCGGGGGGATCGTCCCCCGGCACCGCGTCTGCTGCGGCAGACCTTCGAATCCCTGGGTGCCACCTATATAAAGCTGGGACAGTTCATTGCCAGCTCTCCCAGCTTCTTCCCCAAGGAATATGTGGAGGAGTTCCAGTACTGTCTGGACAAGACCCCCAGCCTGCCCTTCTCCGTTATCCGGAAAATTATCCGGGATGAACTGGGCCAGCCTCTTGAACAGGTGTATTCGGATATTGATCCGGTCGCCCTGGCATCCGCGTCCATAGCCCAGGTGCATGCGGCGCGACTGGTTACCGGTGAGGATGTGGTGATCAAGGTCCAGAAGCCGGGTGTGGAAAACATTCTGCTGACGGATCTGAATTTTCTCTACGCATCGGCAAAAATTCTGGAAACCCTGGCTCCGAAACTGTCCTGGACCTCCCTGTCGGGAATTGTTGAAGAGATACAGCGCACCATGATGGAGGAATGCGACTTCATCAAGGAAGCCAATAACCTCAAGGTATTCCGTCAGTTTCTGCTGGATACCCATAACGAGGAAGCCACGGTTCCGCAGGTATACGAACATTGCAGCACCCGGCGCATTCTCACCATGGAAAGGTTTTACGGGGTTCCCCTCACCGATCTGGAAAGTATCAGGGGTTATGCCCGGGATCCGGAGCGGACTCTGATTACTGCCATGAATACCTGGTTCTCCAGCCTGACCCAGTGCGAGTTTTTCCATGCGGATGTGCACGCAGGCAACCTCATGGTTCTGAAAGATGGCCGGGTCGGTTTTATCGACTTTGGCATTGTGGGGCGGATTCGCCCGGATACCTGGCAGGCGGTGAGTGATTTCATTTCCGCCGTTATGGTCGGTAACTTCGAAGGTATGGCCAGCGCCATGATCCGTGTGGGGGTAACCCATGAACAGGTGAGTGTGGATCGGCTTGCGGAAGATTTGCGCCGTCTGTATCAGCAGATGGACAAGATGGTTCCTGATGAAATCGCCTATCAGCCGGATCAGGCGGAAGATGATGTGAACCATATTCTGATGGATATGGTGAAAATTGGTGAAAGCCATGGACTGCATTTTCCCAGGGAATTTGCCCTGCTGCTGAAGCAGTTCCTGTATTTCGACCGCTACGTCCATATCCTCGCGCCGGAGATGGATGTGTTTATGGATGAACGGCTGAACATGCTGCACTGATCCGGTCGCCTTCCCTCTCAGGCTTTTGTACACTAGAACAGCGTTACCTTCCGGGTAACGCTGTTTTTTTATTGGTGCAGGAAACACCCTTTCCTGCCACTTCGGATTGTCCTTTCTATGGCGCTCGTCAGACTCCAGACCCTGCACTTTCGTAATCTTGGCCCTGAGCCTGTGTCCTTCTCCCCTGCCTTCAATCTTCTGTACGGGGAAAACGGCAGCGGGAAAACCAGTGTTCTTGAAGCCATTGGTTATCTTGGCCTGGGGCGCTCGTTCCGGATCAGCCGGCATCAGGCTGTGGTCAATCACGGGGAACAGAGTTTCACGGTGTTCGGCGGACTGGATCGGGGCCCGGGCAGCCGGGAGCCGGAAGCTGACGGCGAGGTGGTTCACCGCCTGGGTATCTCCCGGGATGTGGGCCAGAAGGAAACCTCCTTGCGGGTGGACGGAGAAAATGTACGCAACCTGTCAGCCCTTGCCAGGTTTCTGCCGGTGTCAGTGATTGATCCGGGTGTTTTCGATATCGTGGCCGGCGGCCCCGGAAAACGGAGGCAGTTTCTGGATTGGGCAGTGTTCCACGTGGAACCTTCCTTTTCCGGGGTCTGGCAACAATGTCAGAGGGTGATATCACAGCGGAATAACATGCTGAGAAATGGTAGACTAGATGAAGCCCTTCTCGCGGCCTGGGATGCTCAGTACGGGCTGATCAGCGCCCGGGTCAATGAGGCCCGGCAGGTCTCTTTTCACCGCTTCAAGGACGCTTTCAATACCCTGGTCCGGCAAGTGGATGTGGACTGGACCGACGGTCTGTCCCTGGATTTCTATCCTGGCTGGGATACCGGTCAGTCCCTGGTGAATATTCTGGCCGGGCACAGGGATCAGGAACGGCGGCTTGGGCATACTTTGTACGGACCCAACCGCGCTGATATTCGTTTGAAGTTTCAGGGGCGACCCGTGGCGGAGACCTTCTCCCGCGGCCAGCAGAAAACCCTGGTGATATTGATGAAGATTGCCCAGGGCATGGTGCTGTCCGAATCCGGCAAGCAGGTGACTTTCCTGCTGGATGATATTAACGCGGAGCTGGATCCGGGCCACCGGATAATGTTGGCAAGGAAGTTACAGTCACTGGGTTGTCAGGTGTTTATAACGTCCATAGAAAAGCCCGAGCCGGGACTTCTGTGGTCGGAAAATGATGCACCGGAATACAGGATGTTCCACGTGGAACATGGAAAATTGACGGAAGAATAAAACCGGGCTGATCTGTTTTGCCGGATGTGCAGCAGACAGGACACCGGACCGGTACACCCTCAGGAGTCTCTAATGAGCGAATCGAATTATAATTCCTCCAGCATCAAGGTCTTGAAAGGACTGGATGCCGTGCGGAAACGGCCAGGTATGTATATCGGCGATACCGATGATGGTACCGGCCTGCACCATATGGTCTTTGAGTTGGTAGATAACTCCATCGATGAAGCTCTGGCTGGTCACTGTTCCGAAATTGGTGTTGTTATTCACCCGGATGAATCCGTATCTGTCCGGGACAACGGCCGTGGTATCCCGGTCGATCTCCATGAAGAAGAAGGCGTTTCCGCCGCTGAAGTCATCATGACCGTGCTCCACGCCGGTGGTAAATTCGATGACAACTCCTACAAGGTCTCCGGCGGCCTTCACGGTGTGGGGGTATCTGTGGTCAACGCCCTCTCCTCCAGCCTGACGCTGACCATCCGTCGTAACGGCAAGATTTACGAACAGAATTACACCCACGGTGTGCCCAATGCACCGCTG
This sequence comes from Marinobacter sp., assembly GCA_041591245.1. GTDB lineage: Bacteria > Pseudomonadota > Gammaproteobacteria > Pseudomonadales > Oleiphilaceae > Marinobacter. The sequence continues at coordinate 15,819 of JBFHSI010000016.1, read as the reverse complement.
TCCGTTGTGGGCGAAACCGAGGGAACCGGCACCAAGGTTCACTTTATCCCGTCACCGGAAACCTTCACCCACATCAAGTTCTACTACGAGATCCTGGCCAAGCGCCTGCGGGAACTGGCTTTCCTGAACAGCGGCGTGCGCATCCGTCTGACCGACGAGCGTACCGGCAAGGAAGAAGTGTTTGAATATGAAGGTGGTCTGCGGGCCTTTGTTGAGCATCTGAACACCAACAAGACCCCCATCAACCGGGTATTCCACTTCACCAAAGAGCGTGAGGATGGCATCGTGGTTGAGGTTGCGATGCAATGGAACGATGCCTTCCAGGAAAATATCTACTGCTTCACCAACAATATTCCCCAGCGGGATGGCGGTACCCACCTGGCGGGATTCCGGGCAGCCCTCACCCGCTCCCTGAACAACTACATCGAGCATGAGGGGCTGGGCAAGAAGTCCAAGGTGAGCACCTCTGGTGACGATGCCCGGGAAGGTCTGACCGCCATTATCAGCGTGAAGGTTCCGGATCCCAAGTTCTCCTCCCAGACCAAGGACAAGCTGGTGTCCTCGGAAGTGAAAACTGCCGTTGAGCAGGAGATGTACCAGAACTTTGCAGACTACCTGCAGGAACAGCCCAACGAGGCCAAGCTGATCGTCAACAAGATGATCGAAGCGGCCAGGGCCCGGGAAGCGGCCCGCAAGGCCCGGGATATGACCCGGCGCAAGGGTGCCCTGGACATCGCAGGTCTGCCCGGAAAACTGGCGGACTGCCAGGAAAAAGACCCCGCCCTCTCCGAACTGTTCATAGTGGAGGGTGATTCTGCGGGTGGAAGTGCCAAGCAGGGCCGTGATCGTAAAACCCAGGCCATACTGCCGCTGAAAGGTAAGATCCTGAACGTGGAGAAAGCCCGCTTTGACAAGATGCTGTCATCGGCAGAAGTGGGAACCCTGATTACCGCACTGGGTTGCGGTATTGGCCGTGAGGAGTTCAATCCGGACAAGCTGCGTTACCACTCCATCATCATCATGACCGATGCGGACGTGGACGGCTCCCACATCCGCACCCTGCTGCTCACCTTCCTGTTCCGGCAGATGCGTGAAATCATTGAGCGTGGCCACGTATTCATCGCCATGCCGCCCCTGTACAAGGTCAAGCGGGGCAAGCAGGAGCAGTATCTGAAGGATGAAAAGGCCAAGGAAGCCTATCTGACCCAGACTGCCCTGGAAGGCGCCCAGCTGTTTGTAAATGCCGATGCGCCGGCCATCAAGGATTCCGCACTGGAAACCATGGTCAAGGATTACCAGGCGGTGATGGCCATGATCGAACGACTGTCCCGGGCCTATCCGTCCAAGGTTCTTGAGCAGATGCTGCGCAACAAGACCCTGAAACAGGAAGACCTGAAAGATGAAGCCCTGGTACAGACCTGGGTGGACAAGCTGACAGAGGGCCTGAGCCTGGATACCCGGACCGGCGCCAAGTACACCTTCTCGGTGATCAAGGACTCGGAACGGGGCCTGTACCTGCCCAAGGTGGTTATCTATGTGCACGGTATTCCTACGGAATATGTGTTCGGCCATGAGTTCTTCGAATCTTCCTCCTACGGAGCCATTGCCCGTATGGCGGAGACCCTGGATGGCCTGATTGAAGACGGTGCCTATATCCAGCGGGGCGAACGCAAGCAGGCAGTTCTATCCTTTGAAGGGGCTCTGGACTGGCTGATGAAGGAGGCCCAGCGGGGGCTCAATATCCAGCGCTACAAAGGACTGGGTGAGATGAACCCGGAGCAGCTGTGGGAAACCACCATGGATCCGGAAACCCGGCGCATGATGAAGGTCACCATCGACGATGCCTTCGCTGCCGACCAGATCTTCACCACCCTTATGGGTGACGATGTGGAACCACGCCGGGCGTTTATCCAGACCAATGCCCTGGAAGTGACCAACCTGGATATCTGATTTCCGGGTTGCCACAAAGGCATAAAAAAAGCGGCGGGGAGATTAACTCCTGCGCCGCTTTTTTTTGCCCTGTGTCGGGCTTACTTTCTGTCCTGATTTTTTTGAGCCGGAGGTCAGTCCCGGCTTGCGCTCTTTACGGACGCTTTCTTTGCCTCCTTCTCCACCAGATGGGGTGCCATGACCTCCTCCAGCGTATGCCCGGTCAGGCGCCGGATACTGCGCCACAGGTAATAGAAGATCAGCATCATCATGACCATGGAGGGGATGGCGATCATCGGATAGCTCACCAGGGTCATGCGTCCCAGTTCCTCGTTGAAAGCCTGGGTACCGGCCGGGCTGGTGACAATCCAGCGGGCGATGACGTAGTTCATGAACGAAGAGAACAGAAAGGTTCCGGCGAAGAAATAGCTGGCGTTCAGAAGCCGGGACTCAAACTCATCCACGCACCCCTTCTCTTCCAGAGACTTATGGATTTTATCCACATCCAGAACATTGGGGTTGTATAGCAAAGTTCTGACCAGGGGGTACCTGGTGCGGGTGGAGATCAGAACCGCCAGACCAATGACCAGGGGAACCGCAGCCTCCTTGATAGCCAGCCAGCCGGCATCCAGTTCCAGCAACCCTATGCCCCCGGTAAGCAGTACGCTGACCAGCCCCAGCAGGGCGATGAAATTCTTCTTGTGATAGCGGACCAGTTCAAACAGCCCCCACCCTAGTGGAAAAGCCAGCCCCACAAGCAGGGCATTCACATTGCCCAGATATTCCTCGCCGCTGAATTTCATCAGAATCACCGAGGGAATCACAATACTGACCAGCAGATCCACCCACGGACGGGGTTTGTGCTCCGGGCCAGTACCGGTTTCGTTTGTATTCATTTAACTACCTGATTTCAAATGGATAAAAGAAATTATTCACAAAACCGTCAACAACCCCAGTATACGGTGATTTGGCCGGTCGTCGCGATCAATTCCTGGTTTTCCTGTGGCTGCGCGAAAAACGCCGGTCAGGGCCCAGTGCAACAATATTTGCAGCCACTAAAAACAATGATGGTGCACGCACCTTACTACAGGGAAGTATGACATGGGGAAACACGGAAGTGCATACGGGACTGCAACCGGCACTAAGGTCAGCCGGACGCCGGCTCCCGGAACTGGAGTTCCGCCAGACGCCGGTACAGGCCGTTCTGTACTATCAGTTCGTTATGGCTGCCAATGGCCTGCAGCCGGCCCTGATCCAGCACAGCTATGCGGTCAGCGTCCCTGACTGTGGCCAGACGGTGGGCAATTACCAGAGTAGTCCGGCCTGCCGTCAGCGCCGGCATGGCCTGCTGGATCAGGTGTTCACTTTCCGCATCCAGGGCACTGGTGGCTTCATCCAGCAACAGGATGGGGGCGTCCGTCACCAGTGCCCGGGCAATGGCCAGACGCTGCTTCTGGCCCCCGGACAGTCCCAGTCCGCCATCACCCAGCCGGGTCTCATAACCTTCCGGCAGACCCTGGATAAAGTCCTCGGCGTGGGCAATCCGGGCCGCCTGTACCACATCGTCCAGGCTGGCATCCGGGCGTCCGTAGCGGATATTGTCCGCCACTGTGCCATGGAACAGGGCCGGATTCTGGGGCACCAGAGCAAAGCAACGGCGCAGGTCGGCCAGCGACAGCTTTGCGGTATCCACCCCGTCGATCAGAATGCGGCCGGAGTCGGGCTGATAGAAATGCAGCAGCAGATCAAACAGGGTGGATTTCCCGGCACCGGAAGGGCCCACCAGGGCCAGGGTTTCCCCGGCATTTATGGTCAGGGAAAGATTCGCCAGCGCCGGCTGTGCTGGCCGGGCCGGATAATGGAAGCTCAGATTGTCGATGCGGATAGTGCCGGAAACCTTCTCCGGCAGGGGCTGGGCCTCTTCCTGAGACGGATGCTGGAATGCCGGCGGGGTCTGTAACAGTTCAAACAGGCGGGCGGCGGAACCGGCGGCCCGCTGCAGTTCCCCGATCACCTCACTGATGGCACCGGCGGACACACCCACCAGCAGGCTGTAGAAAAGAAACGCCGCCAGCTCCCCGGCGGATGTGCGGCCGTGGATAACGTCCAGACCACCGATCCACAGCACTATACCCACAGCCCCCATCACCAGGGTAATGGCCAGTGTGGTGAGCCAGGCGCGCTGCCGGATACGTTCCCGGGCAATCTCGAAGGCTTTCTCCGATACCCCGGAGAAGAACCGCCGGTCGTGGGGCTGGTGATTGAAAGCCTGCACGGTTTTGATCTGGGTAAGGCTCTCCCCCACATAGCTGCCCACATCCTCTACCCGGTCCTGGCTCAGCCGGGACAGCTGACGTACCCGCCGGCCGAACAGCAGAATGGGGGTAATCACCAGGGGAAAGCCCAGCAGGATAATGGCCGCCAGTTTCGGGTTGGTGATAAACAGCAGTATCAGCCCGCCAACCAGCATCAGAATATTGCGCAGGGCAATGGAGACGGTGGAGCCGATCACCGATTGCAGGACTGTGGTATCGGCGGTAAACCGGGACTGGATTTCCAGGGCCCGGTTCTGCTCGAAGAAGCCGGGATTCAGGTCGATCAGGTGATTGAATACCTGCTTGCGGATATCCGCCACCACCCTTTCCCCGATCCAGGACACCAGATAGAAACGGGCAAAGGAGCCGAAGGCCAGGCCGATCACCAGCACGAAAAACAGCCCTATGGCCCGGGCCAGCATGGCCGGGGATTCCGTGGCCAGGCCCTGATCCACCAGTATTCTCAGGCCCTGTCCCAGGCCCAGGGTAATACCGGCGGTAATGACCAGAGCTACCAGGGCACCGGCTACGGCTTTGCGGTAAGGGCGGATAAACCCGGTAACCAGTTTCAGGGCATGACGCTGATGGGTGTTGATAAGTTGTCTCCGGTTCAGTCAGGAAAAAGTCGCTGGGCCAGGCCCGAAGCCCGCAGCACACGCTGGCTTACCGCCTGGCGCAGTACCCGGGCATCGCCGGTAATCAGGCTGAACCAGTTTCTGGCCCGGGTAATGCCCGTATACACCAGTTCCCGGGTCAGTACCGGGCTCAGCCGGTCCGGCAGCAGCAGGCAGGTATGGTTGAATTCCGAACCCTGGGATTTGTGCACGGTCATGGCAAACACGGTTTCCACCTGCTGCAGACGGCTGGGGGAAATCCAGCGGATGCCCCCGTCGCCGTCGGCGGACGGAAACGCCACCCGCAGTACCTGTCCCGGCCCTTCACCGGTATCTGCACCCCAGGGCACACTGAGGGTAATGCCTATATCCCCGTTCATCAGGCCCAGGTTGTAGTCGTTGCCGGTCACCAGAACCGGCCGGCCAGAGTACCACCCCTCGGCACGGGATATCAGGCCACGGGACTGGAGATGACGGGCCACCAGGTCATTGACAGTTTCCACGCCCCAGGGGCCGCGGCGCAGGGCACATAGGATCTGGAAGTCAGAAAAGGCGGCAAGTACCTGTCCGGCCAGCTGATCCCAGTCCTGCCGGGGGCTGTCGCCGTCCAGTGTGTGGCTGTTGATCAGTGCCAGATATTGCTGGTAACCCACAGGTTCCGCAATCGGATTACCCCGGTTATCCACGCGTCCCCTGCCCTGGTTGCGGAAAGCATGGGGGCTGCCGGTGACGGAATGGCTGCAGACCAGTGCCTGTACCTCTTCCGGTTGTGGCCTGGGGGGATCGGCATTGAGCCAGATAACATCGTCAAAACCGGCCTGGGCACAGGCGTTCAGAATATCCCGGTTCAGGCTATTGCCGTTGACCGCCCGTGCCAGTTGCCCGATGCCGCTGTCGGAACCAAAGCGGTAACTCTTGCGCAGCATGGCCACGGCCTGATCCAGGTCACTGCCCCGGGGGTCCAGCAGTTGCGCCGGCAGCTGGCAGCTGGTCACTGTTTCCAGCCAGGATCGGGTATCGGGGGTGTAGTGGGCGTCTGTAGCCCTTTGACACAGCTCCCCGAGAACCGCCCCGGCATCTACTGAGGCTAGCTGGTCCTTGTCTCCAAGAAGAATCAGTTGGGCATTATCCGGCAAGGCATCGAATACCGAAGCCATCAGGTCCACATCCACCATGGAGGCTTCATCAATTACCAGGATATCCACAGGCAGGGGATGATCCCGGTGGTGCCGGAACCGGCGGCTGTCGGGCCGGCTGCCCAGCAGCCGGTGCAAGGTGGTAACCCGGGTGGGAATATCCTCAAGGCTGACATTACCCGGCAGCTTTGCCAGGGGCAGCTGGCCGACCGCATCGCCAATGGATTCATTGAGCCGGGCCGCAGCCTTGCCGGTGGGGGCCGCCAGCCGGATGTGGTATTTGTGCCCGGCGCGCTGGCTCAGGGTTCCGGCCATGGCCTGCAGGGCTGCCAGTAGTTTGACCACGGTGGTGGTCTTGCCGGTGCCCGGTCCGCCGGTGATGACGGCGAACCGGTTGCGGGCGGCCAGGGCGCAGGCCAGCTTCTGATAATCCACGTCAGTGGCGGGCGGGAACAGGGTATCCAGGGCCTGTTTCAGGGTTTGTGCCGGCGCTGAATCCGGGTCCGCCAACGGTGATGGCTGCTGCAGCCGGTGCCGGATACCACCGGCAATCTGCTGCTCATAGTGCCAGAACCGGTACAGGTACAGACGTTTTCCGGTCAGCACCATTGGCGCCGGAAGTGAGCCATCACTTACCGCCTGAGTCTTTGTCAGAGCGCCAAGGCAATCTTCTATGCAGACATCGGCAAGCAGCTCACCGGGCTCCGGACAGGGGCCCTCCTCCGGGCTGACGGCAGTTACAGGCGCCGGATCATCCGGTGGCAGGGCCAGGGTGGTGCCGGGATGGGCCAGGAGCCTGTCCAGATCCATACACACATGTCCCCGTCCCACCTGATGGGACACCAGGGCGGACAGCAACAGCAGCAGCGCCGGGGGTGTTTCCCCCTGCTGTTCCGAAAGCTCCCGCACCAGCCGGGCAAAGCCCAGATCCAGTGGCCGTATCCAGGCCCGCTTTTGCCACTGCTGCAACAGGGCATCCATCTGCTCCGGGGATGACAGGGCCGGGGCCCATGCACTGTCTCCGGCATCTTCCGGGTCCAGGTTCAGGGAAAACTGGGGATGATGCTTGTCAGTGCTCATGCTGCCTCCTCCCCTGTGGGTGTCTGGCCCCGGAACAGGGCGTCCAGTTGTTCGATCAGTGCTTTGGGGGGCTTGTCGGTAAAGGCTCCGGCCCCCGGTGAGCGGTAGCCCCGGAGGAACAGGTAGACAGCGCCGCCGATATGGCGGTCGTAATCATAGTCCGGCAGCCGGGTTTTCAGCAGCCGGTGCAGGGCCAGAAGGTAGAGCACATATTGCAGGTCATAGCGCTTGTCCAGTATGGCCTGCCCCATGGCCTGATCCGTGTAGGCGGAATCGTCCTCCCCCAGGGCATTGGATTTGTAGTCGAGAACGTAATACTGGCCCTTGTGCTCGAACACCAGATCGATAAAGCCCTTGAGCATGCCGTTGAAGTGGCCGGCTACTGCCCGGGGCCGGTCCGCCTGTCCCAGGGTATGTTGCTGTACCAGACGATCCAGGGCTTCGGTGGCCACATCCCGGCTTTCGAACCAGAATTCCAGCTCCGCCCGGTAACTGTCCAGAGCTGCCAGGCTGGTGTGCTCGGAACTTGCCCGCTGCAGGGGCAGAGGCTGGCGGATCACACCCAGAACCCAGTGTTCCAGGGTTTGTGCCCAGCCATTCCAGCCCCGGACAGTGCACAGGCGCTGCAGCCAGGTTCGCAGCAGTTCCGGCTGTTGCGCCAGGGTGGCAAAGCCCTGGCGGGCGCACCATTCCAGCAGTTCATGCAGGAAGGTGCCCGGCCCGGCGCCTTTGGGAAAATGGTGATGGTCCAGAATGCTGACCGGAGCCGGGGCATCCTCCGTAGGCTCCTGGGCGCTTTCCTCCAGCAGGTTCTGGCTTTCCGCATCTTCAAGGTCGCCGGTAAAGACAATACCCGTACCCGCCATACCGCTGTATTCAATGGCGGAGTAGCTGGCAATCCACCAGTCTTCCCGGGCCGCCCGGGTGGACACCAGTGCTGGCCCCAGGGCTTGTGGTTCCGGCTCGCACCAGTGGCTGTCACTGGTCTCCGGCACCGGGGTGACGGCAATTGCCGGTTGGCCCGCAGCCAGCTGCTCCAGAGAGGCTGTCAGTTCCGGCGCCTCGTCACTGCTGCCGGCAACCAGATAGCCCAGACCACTCTGGGGCCAGCGTTCAATGGCGGCTACGCCCACCCAGGTGGCAAACCTGGCCCGGGTCAGGGCCACATAGAGTTTGCGGATGTCTTCCCCCAGTCGCTCCCGGTCGGCCCGGGCGAAATCCTCGGGGCCGGGATCGAAGACGGTGACCAGGCGGCCGTTGTCATCGTGATAACGCACCCAGGGGTCCTTGGCGCTGACACTGCGGAAGGAGGTTCCACAAGGCAGGAACACCAGCGGATATTCCAGGCCCTTGGACTTGTGTACGGTGATCACCTTGACCAGGCCTTCATCGCTTTCCAGCCTCAGGGTGCGGTGTTCGTTTTCCTCGTCGGCAGAGCGCAGGCTCTGGGTAAAGTGATGCACCAGGGCATGTTCCCCATCCAGCTGCAGGCTGTCCTGCTGCAGCAGTTCGGCAATATGCAGAATATCCGTCAGCCGGCGTTCCCCGTCCGGGCGCTGCAGCAGTCTGGCGGGCACATCAAAGTCCATAAGGAAGCGGTGCAGCATGGGCAGCACACCCCGGGTCTGCCACTGCTGCCGGTAACCGATAAAGCGTTCGATTTCCCGCTCCATGGCGATTTCATCGGTCAGCAGCTGATCCAGATAGTGCCAGGACAGTCCCAGGGTGGGCGTGGCCAGGGCCGCCCGGGCCAGGGCCAGTTGCTGGGGCTCGGCAAAGGCCCGCAGCCAGCACAGGACTTCCGCGGCTTCCCGGGAGCGCAGCACGGAATCCCGGTCCGACAGATAGACACTGCGGATTCGGCGCTGGCCCAGGGCTGTGCGCACCGCGGCGGCTTCGCTGCGGTTGTTCACCAGAATGGCAATATCTCCGGGAGCCAGCGCCTGCAGGTCGGAGCCGCCGGTAGCTGCGGCAAAACCGGCCCGGCCCTGCTGCCCCAGAGTCAGCAAACGGGCGATTTCACCGGCACAGGCTTGCGCCAGTGTGCTGGTGGCTGCGCCCTTGGTCAGGGCCTTGGCTTTATCGCTGCCGCTGTCCTCCTGATCCAGGGCCCAGAAGGTCAGGCTGGGGGGGCGCTCCCCGTCCACAGTCCAGCGCCGGCTGGTGCCCTGGGCCGCTACCGGCTGGAAAGGCAGCGGGGAGTTTTCACCCCGGCCAAACAGGAAGGCTCCGTCGTTACTGTGACTGTCCGCCTGTTCGAAGACCCGGTTCACCGCCTGTACCATGGTGTCCGCGGACCGGTAGTTGCGGCTCAGGGTATAGGTGCGTTCCCGGGCGCCCTTGCGGGCTTCCAGGTAGGTATGGATATCCGCCCCGCGGAAACCGTAGATGGCCTGTTTGGGATCCCCGATCATCAGCATGCAGGTGTCGGGGTCATTGTCGGCGACCCGGTAGATGCGGTCGAAAATGCGGTACTGGACCGGGTCGGTATCCTGGAATTCATCAATCAGTGCCACCGGAAACTGCCGGCGGATGGTGGCCGCCAGCTGTTCGCCCCGGGGGCCGTGCAGGGCCTGGTTCAGGCGGGTCAGCAGATCGTCAAAACCCATTTCCGAGTGCTTCTGTTTTTCCGACTCCAAGCGCTGCGCGATCCAGCGGGTGCCGTGGCGCAGAATATCGGCACGGGCATCCGGCAGCTTCTGCTGGAATGCCATCAGTTCTGCGATGGCAGCAAAGGCCGGGTGTTCTGGCACCGGACCTTCCCCCTTGAGCACCTTCGCCAGTCCCTCCGGGGTCTGGTTTCTGAACCCGGCCTTGTCCAGGCCTTCGGGCAACAGGACGTCGGATGCACTCCAGTCCACCAGGGCATCCCAGGCTTTCACCATGGCATTCTTGCTGCCACCGTGCAGGCGCTTGTCCTTGTGCAGCTGGTTGAGCAGATCGGTGACCTGGTCTTTCCACTCCCCCCAGGGCTGACTTCTGAACTCCCGGGCCTGGTCCTGTTGCAGTTGCCGGACCCGGTCGATGATGGTTTTCACATCACCGTCCGGGGCGGCAATGCTGTCCACTTCGGGAATCAGATTGCGCACGGACTGGCGCAGATCCACCGGGGTTTTCCAGTGCTGGAGAATATCCTCCATGCCCTGATCCGTGAGCGGATAGATAAAGGTGCGCCAGTAGTCCCGCACGGCATCGTCCAGCAGTTCACTCTGGTCGGTTTCCAGAGTGAGCCGGAACAGGCTGCCACTGTCGAAGGCATGTTCACTGAGCATGCGGTTGCACCAGGCATGGATGGTGGAGACCGCTGCTTCATCCATCCACTCCGCCGCCAGCAGCAGCTTGCGGCGGCAGTCCGGCCAGCTGGCGGGGTCCGGGTAGTCGGAATCCCGCAGCCGGAACAGCAGCTCAGTTTCCCCGGTAGCCCTGGCCGGGTCAGCGGTTTCGGAAAATACTTCGGCAGCCTGGGTCAGGCGGTTGCGGATACGGTCCCGGAGTTCCTTGGTGGCGGCCTCGGTAAAGGTCACCACCAGCAGATTGGGAGGCAGCAGTCCCGGAGCCAGGGGGGAACCCTGGGGCTGACCATGGCCCAGTACCAGGCGTACATACAGAATGGCAATGGTGAAGGTCTTGCCGGTACCGGCACTGGCCTCGATCAGGGTACTGCCGTGCAGGGGCAGGGTTAACGGATCCAGATGATTGTGCTGACGGCCACTGGAAGCGGTCATGATTTCCCCTTTTCGATGTCATCTGCGGACTTGCCCTGCTCGGCTTCCCACAGGGGCACATAGAGGGCCCGTAACAGGGTCTCGAATTCACCACTGGCGAGCAGGGCGTCCGAGCTTTCATAGGCGCCCCGGAGGTAGCCGGTATCCTGTTCCAGAGCCTGGTCATAGGCCTGTGCTGCAGCCTCGGCGGCATGGTCAGGGTCCCGCAGGAAGTTCTTGCTCTGGAAGTAACTGTATATCCAGGCAAAACCGGCATTGCAGTGCAGGGGCAGCGGCCGGGTGCCGGCTTCCATCCAGTGGCTGAGAATGGTGTCCAGCCGGGTGCGGGCCTGGTCTGGGGCCATGGCGGGAAAGCGCACCTGGCGCTTCTCTTCCTTACCCAGTATCAGGGTCTCGAAGGACTGGCCGGCAAGCTGGCCGGCCAGATGTATCACCCAGTCCCCCATCAGGTTGGCGTAACGCAATTTCTTGCTGGAGCCGGAGCCGGACAGTAATCCGGAGCGGGAGATCACCAGCCGGCACAGGCCGCCGTCGGCACCGGTACGCAGGTCGCCGATCAGGTCGGCCACTTCCACCTCGCCCATGGCATTGCCGAACCTGTAGCTGAAAGCCAGGGGCTCGGCCACCGGTTCCGGCCACTGGGCCAGGGCTGACTGGTAGCGCTGGAACAGGTCCGGCAGGCGTCCCGACAGTTCGGCGCGCAGCCGGTGCTCGGTGATGCCCATGCCCAGGTCACCCCGGCGGGCCATGCGCGCCAGAGTGTCCTCTACCCGGTCCCGGAAGTCCTGTTCCGATGCCGCCTTGACCACGGCTTCGGCTATCAGCTCATTGTCCAGACGCCAGCGGCCCAGGCCGTCCAGATCAAACACTTCATTGTCGGTATCCTCGTCTTCCACTTCTTCAAAGCGCACCTGCAGCCGGCGCTGGTAGAAGGTTTCCACCGGCCGTTTCAGAAATGCCGCCAGCTCCCCCAGAGCTATGGCCTCGTCCTGGCCCCGGAATGGCAGTGGCTGCTGGTCCCGGGTGTCGTTCCGGTCATCCCCCTGATGGGCACTGCGCCATTCCCGTTCATAGGTGAACAGGCTGCCGGTGCTGAGGATCTGGTCCAGTGGCCGGGGCTGGCTGCCATCCGCAGTGTCGGCATTTTCCGGGGGGAAATAGTCCCGGCTGAAGGGCTGCAGGGGATGTCGGGTGGTCAGGGCCTCGGTAACACTCATGCCGGTTCCGTCCGCCAGCTGCCACAGGCTGTTCAGGTGATCCTGCAGCTGAGCCACCAGCACCGACGGTGGCCGGGGCGAATCATCCCGGATGCTGCGCCCGATCCAGCTGATATACAGCTGTTCCCGGGCAGACAGCAGGGCTTCCAGAAACAGGTAGCGGTCATCTTCCCGGCGGGATCTGTCTCCGGGCCGGTACTCCTCCGCCATCAGGTCGAAATCCACCGGTGGCCGGGAGCGCGGGTAGTCGCCGTCGTTCATGCCCAGCAGGCATACCTTGCGGAAAGGAATGGCGCGCATGGGCATCAGGGTGGCGAAGTTGACCTTGCCGGCCAGAAAACGCTGGTTCAGGCCGCCTTCATCCAGCCCTTCCAGCAGCACATCCCGGACAATATCCACAGGCAGGGGCTGCTGGCCCAGACCGGCGGCCAGGACATCGTCCAGCCATTGTTCCAGCTGGCGGCGGAAGCGGTTGAGCAGGCGCAGGTCGGTGCCTGTTTCCTGACCGAAAAAGCGCGCCAGCAGATCCGACAGCAGGGTTTCCCATTGTTCCGGGGTGCGCGGTGTCTGCAGTTCCAGCCAGAGCTGTTCCAGCTGCCGGACAAAGTCGTTCAGGCGTCCCGCCAGACTGGCCTGCAGGCCGCCGATTTCCCCGTAAGGTTCGACCCCGGCCCAGGGCCCCGCATCCCCCATGCTGTACCCCAGAAGCATGGCGTTCAGGCCCGCCAGCCAGGTGTTGCGCTCCAGCCCGGAGGGCAGTTCCAGGGTTTCCCGGTGCCGGCTGTCCAGCCCCCAGCAGATATTGACCCCCTGTACCCAGTGCCGGAGCAGCGGGATTTCCTCTTCCTGTATATCGAAGCGGTGACGGATGGCCGGGACTTCCAGCAGGCTGACGGTTTCGCTCACACTGAAGCGGCTGCGGGGCAGGGACAGCAGGGTTTCCAGAGCGATCAGCACCGGGTCGTGATGGCGCTGGCCCTGATCGGAAATGGTAAAGGGAATATGGCGCCGGCTTCCGCTCTGGTGCCGGCCGAAGACCGCCTGGATATGGGGCGCATAGACATTGATATCCGGCACCATGACCATGACATCCCGGGGCCGCAGGCTGGCATCGGCGTTGAAGGCGGCCAGCAGCTGGTCATGGAGTATCTCCACTTCCCGCTGGGGACTGTGGGCATCGTGAAATACCAGGGACTGGTCCTGCCGGGGCTGCAGCTGGCGCTGTTCATCACGGATATCCTGCAGCGGGGTCAGGTTATAGATGTCGTTCTGCAGCTGGTGCAGAAGGCACGGGCTTTCCCCGGCGCCGTGGGCGGAGAAGATATCGATCTTCCGGCCCGGGGTCTGCAACCGGTCCCGGTACTGCTCCGGGTCATCGAATTCGTCCAGCAGGCGGATATAGTCCCTGCCCTGCTTGCCCCAGGCCGCCAGCAGCGGGTTGGCGTGCTGGTGCAGCTGTTCCGGGTCGGTAATGCGGGCCAGCTGGGGGTGCTGGCGGCCCCGTTTGCGCTCTGCAGTCAGCAGTTCCCGGTCGGTGATAATGTCCGCCCAGTAATACTGACAGGGGTTATGCACACACAGCACCACCTGGCTGAACCGGCTCAGTACCGACAGGGCTTCCAGGGCCTGCCGGGGCAGTGAGGATACCCCGAACACGACAATGCGCGGGGGCAGCCGGGACGGGTTTTCGGGTGCCGTCAGAACCCGTCCCTGTTCCATAAACCGGGTATGGATGCGGGAGCGGCTGGAATGGGCCAGGGGCCCCACATCCGCCACCAGCTGGCGCCAAAGTACCGGTTGCCAGCAGTGTTCCCGGGCCAGCGGCTTTTCGTCGTTACGGGCGGTGACCAGCAGATCCCGGCCCTGCTCCCAGGCGGCGAGCCAGTCGGCCCGGAATACCTGGTACTGGTCGAACAGGTCGGCCACCTTCTCCGCCAGCTGGAAACAGCGCATTTCCCGGTCCGGTCCGTCCAGAAACCGGGCCAGGGGCAGGAATACCGGGTCTGTCCCCACCAGTTCCGGTAACATCCGGTACAGGCGCCACAGCAGGCGGTGTTTGTCGAAGGGGGACTGCTCCGGCACCTCGCCGTCCGGCAGCACAGCCCGGTAGGCCTGCCAGATAAACCGGGCCGGGAACAGGAAGTCCATGCCGGCAGCAATGCCCAGGCCGCCGCTGTTATCCTGTTCTACCGGCTGTTCCGCCAGCGCCAGCTTCAGCCACTGGGCGATACCGTTGCTCTGCACCAGAAAGGTTTCGCTGTCCAGGGGTGCTACCGGCTGCTGCTGGCAGATAAAGACAACGGCGCGGCGCAGATCTTCCAGATGGTTGGCGTGAATGGAATGAAATCCGGGTTCGATGGCAGAATGTCCGGCCATGGGGGTCCTTTTCGGGTCATCGGTGCAGGTCAGTTGCTACAGATTACCCCAAGTCGGGGGAGAAGCGGACCCTGCCGTTGTTTATCAGACGTCAGACGAATCCCCAGGTACCAAGGTCTCGAACCATTGTCATGAGCACTCAAACCCCGGGTTTGCAGCCCGCAGCCGCCAGCCTTGAAAACCCCCTGTACTACCTGGAAAACATGGAAACGGTTACCGCCTGGGTGACGGAACGCTACGGCGACCTGCTGACCCCGGAGGAAAAGCAGCGTTTGCAGGGTTTTTCCCGGCTGTCCCGCCCGGCCAGGGCCCTGCTGACACGTATGGTGATGCGCACCGGAGAGCTGTTCCGCAGTGACCGGCTGAACTATCCGGAACTGGGGGTACCGGAAGCCCGGGCGGTGTCCGAGCTGGTACAGGACAACTGGCTGGACGGGGAACCGGAACTGGGCCTGGATGATCTGTTCCGGCTCTATACCCTGGCGGAGCTGCGCCCGGCGTTTGCCTCCGAGCTGCAACAGCTGGGGGCTCCGGCCAAACTGCCCAAGGCCAGGATGCGTGAGCTGCTGGAAACCGTGGACCGGGGTACCCGCCACCTCAGGGACTGGCTGGGGGCGGCTGCGGCGCCGGTACTGCGGCTGCGCCATATGGACCTGTTTGACCGGATTCGCCTGATGTTCTTCGGCAATCTGCACCAGAGCTGGTCGGATTTTGTCCTGGTAGAGCTGGGTCTGCAGCGTTATCAGAGCGTCAACTTCACGGCCGATTCCCGGGCCTTCCGGGAGCGCGCGGAAGTGGACGGCTATCTGGCCATGCACCAGTGCCGGCAACAGCTGGACCAGGGGATTCCGGCCCGGGACGTGTGGCTGCAGGTGCCGCCGGCCTCCGCCAATCCCTGGCTGAGCGGACGGCGGGACCGGTTGCTGCTGGAACTGGGCCGGCAGGCAGAGCACCAGGGCGACCGGGAACTGGCCCTGGAGGCACTGGCGGCCAGTGGCCACCGGGACGCCAGGATCAAGCGCCTGCGTCTGCTGGAGCGCATGAAACGCTACCGGGAAGCCTGGGCCCTGCTTCCGGGTCCGAACCGGGAGGCGGGTGACAGCGAGACCCTGGCCCTGGAACGTATCCGCAAACGCCTGGCTGGGAAACTGGGCGAGCCGGTGCCGGAACCGGCGCCATCGGTTCCGGTCCTGAGCGACAGTGTGACTTTGCCGAAACCGGAATCCGCCACAGTGGAACAGGCCCTGGCGGAGTTTCTCTGGCAGGACTCAAGCCCTGTGTATTATGTGGAGAACACCCTGTTCAACGGCCTGTTCGGGCTGCTGTGCTGGAACAGCATTTTCCAGCCGGTACCCGGTGCTTTCTTTCACCCCTTCCATAGCGGACCTGCCGACCTGAACCGGGAGGATTTTGTCAGCCGGCGTCAG
>JBFHSI010000015.1:0-25963 GCA_041591245.1 Marinobacter sp. | reverse complement strand
TTCCAGCCGCCCGCGTCCCAGGCCATGGCCGCCTTCACTTCGCCGGTACGCAACAGGGCCAGCAACTGATCGCCGCCAGTCCAGTAGGTTTTCACATTGGCTTTGCAGTCGATCAGCTTGTCTTCCACCCGGGCCATGATGGACTCATAGGCCTCCTGGTCACCGTAGGCGGCAAACGGGTCCATGCCCATGGCGAAGGCAAAGCCGATCAGGGTCGGACGCTTGAGCCGGTAGCTGACGGCGCCCGCCAGTTCCGGGTCACACAGGTCGGTGTAGTCCTTGACGGTATCGGCTACCGAGCTGTGTACAATCAGGCCACTGGTGCCCCATACCGCCGGCACCCCGTACACCTTGCCATTCAGCGCGGTGGCTTCCTGGGTAGCCTTGACCATGGAGCCCTGGACCTGATCCAGCTGGATTTTGCTGTAGTCCACCGGCTTGTAGATATTGAACTGGCGCTGAACTCCCACAATCCGGTCCTGGCTGGGCTGGGCCAGATCGAAGCCGGCGCCCCCAGTGGCCCGGAGCTTGGAAATCATGTCTTCGTTGTTGGAGAGGGTCACTTTCACATCGATGCCGGTTTCCTTCTCGAACTGGGCAACCACCTCATCCGGTGCATATCCACCCCAGGTGATCAGCCGCAACTCTTCAGCCAGAGCCGTTCCGGAAAAGCTTCCTGCTGCCAGGGCAACAGACAGAAACGCCGCGTGTTTCCAGGTTGAACGATCAGAGCTCATCATTACGCATCCTTGATAACGTTGGGTTCAGGAATTTGCTAAGCAATTGTTATCAGGAAGGTATAGCTCATCTATGACAATTTTGTGAACACCTGAAATCAAAAAACGGAGACCAAAGCCTCCGTTTTTCGGTATTTCCTGAGTCTCAGCGACCCGACTTCAGCTTTTCCCAGTACCTGGCGTACACCTGCAGGGCCTCGTCACCGATATCGGTCTGGAACTCCGCATTCACCATATCTTCCGGGGTCGGATAGCTGGCACGGTCACCCGCAACCGCAGGATCCAGCAGCTTGCGGGCTGCCAGGTTCGGGCTGGCATAGCCGATTTCCTCGCTGATCATGGCGGAGATTTCCGGCTTCAGCACGAATCCGATAAATTTGTAGGCCGCCTCCGGATTCTTCGCATTCTTGGGAATCACGAAGCTGTCCATCCAGGCAATGACGCCTTCCTCCGGATACACATATTCCAGGGAAGGCATGGTTTCCTTGCCCATGACCGCCTCACCGTTCCAGATCATACCCACATCGGTTTCACCTTCCAGGAAAGGCATGCGCGGAGCATCGGAATTGAAGGTGCTGACCGAGGGCATCAGCCCGCTGAGCTTTTCATAGGCTTCGCGGATCTGCTCCGGGTCGGTACTGTTGCCGGAATAGCCCAGCACCCTCAGGCCCACATGGAAGACTTCCCGCATATCATTGGTCAGCACCACCCGGCCCTTGAAACGCTCGTCCCACAGGTCCGCCCAGGCAGTTACCGGCTCCCCGTCGATGTCAGCGGCATCCACACCCAGCCCGGTGGTTCCCCACAGGTAGGGCACGCTGTATTCATTGGCCGGATCTATATCCAGGTGAACCAGAGTCGGGTCCAGCTGGTCGAAACCTTCGATTTTCGCGGTATCGATTTTGCTCAGCAGGCCTTCCTTGCGCATCTTGCTGACGTAATAGGTGGAAGGTACCGCCAGATCATAGGCCGCACCTTCATCCAGCAGCTTGAGCCGGGCATACATGGCCTCGTTGCTGTCGTAGGTGGTGTAAACCACCTGAATGCCGGTTTCTTCCTGGAAGCGGTCCAGCACTTCCTGGGGCATGTATTCAGACCAGTTATAGAGGTTGAGGACCTGGGGCTCTTCGGAACCACAGCCTGTCAGACTCACTGCCAGCATGCCGGCCAGTGCCAGTTTCTTCATCATTTATTCCTTTTCAATAGCCATTGGGACAACATCAGCATAACCAGTGAGAACACCAGCAACAGGGTTCCGAGGGCATTCACCTCGGGTTTCAGGCCCACCCGGACCATGGAATAGATCCGCAGGGGCAGAATTTCGTATCCGGGCCCGCTGACAAAGGTGCTGACCACCACATCGTCCAGGGACAGGGTAAAGCCCAGCAGCCAGCCCGCCAGCAGCGCCGGCATGATAACCGGAATCAGCACTGTGCGGGTCATGGTGAAGTCGCTGGCCCCCAGATCCCGGGCGGCTTCCGGCAGGCGTTCGTCGAAGCTGCTCAGGCGCGCCATCACCGTAATCACCACAAAGGGCAGACAGAAGGTGACATGGGCCAGCAGCAGGGACACATAGCCCAGATGCAGGCCTACCAGCAAAAACAGCGCCAGCAGGGAAATCGCCAGAACAATATCCGGAGACATCATGACGATGAACAGCATGCCGTTCACTGCCGGCTTGCCCCGGAACCGGTAACGGTGCAGTGCCAGTGCCGTGAGTGCTCCGATCAGTGTAGACACAGTGGCGGCCGAAAGCGCCAGCCACAGGGAGTTCCACATGGCCCGCACCATGGCACCATTACCGAACAACTCCCCATACCAGCGCAGGCTGAGCCCTTCCCAGCTGTATCCGGTGCGGGATGCATTGAAGGAAAACACCACCAGTACCAGGATAGGCACATACAGCAGGGTGTATACCAGGATCAGATAACTGCGGGGCAGCCAGCGGGTCATAGCTCGTCCTCTTCACCCAGACGCCGTTTGCTGAGCCGGTGGGCAAAAATCAGCAGGGCCATGGCCAGGGTCAGGACAATGCTGGCAGCCGCTCCAAACGGCCAGTTGCGGGCGTCCAGGAACTGGTTCTTGATTACGTTCCCCACCAGCAGATTGCGCGATCCCCCCAGTATGTCCGGTACAAAGAACAGCCCCATGGCCGGCAGCAACACCAGCATGACACCGGCCAGAACCCCGGGCAGAGTCAGGGGCACAATCACGTGAACAAAGGTTCCCAGGCGGCCAGCCCCCAGATCCCGGGATGCCAGCAGCAGCTCTTCCCGCAGATCCTCAAACACGCTGTACAGGGGCAGAATCATGAACGGCAGCAGCAGGTACACCAGGCCGATCACCACTGCGCCCTGGGTATAGAGCATCTGCACCGGCTCGTCGATGATGCCCACAGACATCAGGGCGCTGTTGAGCAGGCCATTGGTGGCCAGAATCAGTTTCAGGGCGTAGGTGCGCACCAGGGAATTGGTCCAGAAGGGCACAATCAGCAGGAAAATCAGCAGAACCTGACTGCGCTTGCTCACCCGGGACAGGGCCCAGGCAAAGGGATAGCCGATCAGCAGGCACACCAGGGTGGTCACCGTCGCCATGGACAGGGAGTGCAGGAAAACGTCCAGATACAGGGGGTCCAGCAGCTGCCGGTAAGCCTCCAGGTTCAGGGGCAGGGACAGAAAGGTGGCCGGGCTGCGGCTCATCACGCTGGCACCCACCACCAGCAGGTTCGGCACCAGCACCAGAAACAGCAGCCAGCCCCAGACCAGGGCAAGCACAGCCGTGCGGAACGGCTGCTGACGGAGACTAGTCATCGACGGTCAGTTCCACGCCGACAGAGTCATCCTTCTCTTCAGGTAGCAGCCATTCCCAGCCGTCGACCCAGCTCACCCGCACCGGCTCACCGATGCGGTAATCAAAGGTAGGGTCATCCTCGTCAAAAAATTCACTGGCCAGTACCTGGGTGCCATCCTGCAACTGGATCAGCGAATCCAGGGTACTGCCCTTGTAGTTGCGCTCGACAATCCGGCCCGCCAGCCCCTGGTCATCGTTGGGATCCAGAACCCGGATATCTTCCGGGCGCAGCAGCACATGCAGATGCTGGCCAACGTTTGTTTCAAAGGCGGGTTTGCGCAGCCGACGCTTCAGTCCCAGCACATCCACGGTGATGGCATCGTCGTCCAGCGTCTCCACCCGGCCCGGGAAGAAATTGGTTTCTCCCACAAAGCGGGCCGTGAACAGGGTGGCCGGCCGTTCATACACTTCCCTCGGCGTTCCCAGATGCTGGATAACTCCGTCCTTGAGCACCACCACCCGGTCAGACATGGACAGGGCTTCTTCCTGGTCATGGGTGACAAACACAAAGGTGATGCCCAGCTCCCGCTGCAAACGCTTGAGTTCGATCTGCATGGTACGCCGGAGCTTGTAGTCCAGTGCCGACAGGGGTTCATCCAGCAGCAGCAACCGGGGGCGCTTGACCACCGCCCGGGCAATGGCCACCCGCTGCTGCTGACCGCCGGACAGCTGGTGGGGTTTGCGCCGGGCAAAGTCCTGCAGCTGCACCATGGCCAGGGCTTCCTGCACCCGCTCCCGGATCTCGTCCTTTGGCCGTTTTTCCATTTTCAGACCATAGGCCACATTGTCGAACACCGACATATGGGGAAACAGGGCATAGTGCTGGAACACGGTATTGAGGGGACGGTGTTCCGGAGGGCGCTGGGTCAGATCCTCACCGGCCAGGGTGATGGTGCCGGCATCCGGCAGCTCAAACCCGGCCATCAGGCGCAGCAGGGTGGTCTTGCCACAACCGGAAGGGCCAAGAAGGGTAATAAATTCACCGTCCAGGATCTCCAGATTCAGGGAGTCCAGAACGGTTTTGCCGTCAAATTGCTTGGAAATGCCGGTCAGCGAAAGCAGTGTCTTCATTACAGGCCCTGCCCATGGAAGGAGCGCCTATTTTTCCAGAATCCGGAGCAAACAAAAAGGGGGTGAAGGGACAATAAATTCCCCTTCACCCCCTCTGGCTGCAACACCGGTTACCGGCTGGAAAAATCCCCGGCTTATTCGGTGGCAACGCTGTCCAGATAGGCCTTGTCCGAGATATTGGTCCACTGCCGGACCTGGCTCAGATAATTGCGCTGGGAAGTAATGATCTCCTGAGCCAGCTCATCCTTGGAAGCGGCCTCTTCCAGCAGTTTGTTGGTAGCCTTGCGCAGCCCTTCGATCACTTCCGGCGGGAAGGTCTTGTGGGTTAC
Source organism: Marinobacter sp. (assembly GCA_041591245.1). GTDB lineage: Bacteria > Pseudomonadota > Gammaproteobacteria > Pseudomonadales > Oleiphilaceae > Marinobacter. The sequence continues at coordinate 20,976 of JBFHSI010000015.1, read as the reverse complement.
ATCCGGATAGTCCTGCTTCATCCGTGCCCAGGCCACTCCGCTTTCGTGGGTGCTCTGGATATACATGTCATAGGCGGCGGTACGCATGGCCACCCGGAGGATTTCCTGCAGGTCTTTGGGCAGGCGATCCCAGCTTTTCTTGTTGATCAGGAACTGAACTTCCGCCCCCGGCTCCTGCCAGCCGGAATAGTAGTACTTGGCGATCTGGTGAAAGCCCATGCTGAAATCCAGGGCCGGCCCCACCCACTCCAGGGCATCAATGGTGCCCCGTTCCAGGGCGCTGTACAGCTCTCCGGGGGGGATATTGGTCACGGCTACACCCAGCTCCGACATCACCTCGCCGGCAAAGCCCGGGGTACGCATTTTCATGCCCTTGAGGTCATCCAGTGAGGTGATTTCCTTGCGGAACCAGCCGCCCATCTGGTTGCCGGTGTTGCCGCCGGGGAACGACAGCAGGCCATAGGGCTCGTAGACTTTCTGCATCAGTTCCATGCCACCGCCGTGGTAGAACCAGGCGTATTGCTCTGGCGCAATCATGCCAAAAGGCACGGTGGTGAAATACATGGCGTTGGGAATGGAGCCCTTGTAGTAGTAGGACGCAGTATGCCCCATGTCATACTGGCCATTGCGCACCAGATCAAAAATCCCGAAGGGTGCCTTGTGCTTGTTGGATGCGTCGATACGGATCTTCAGGCGGCCGCCGGACATGGTTTCTGCCATGCTGGCCATGTTTTCAACGGTTTCTCCCAGAATCGGGGAGTTGGGCCCCCAGGTCTGGGCAAGGCGCAGGGTAAAGCGGTCCTCGGCCATGCCCGAGGCACTGACAGAAAACAACAGCACCACTGCTGCCAGTCTCAGCAGAAAAGTGTTCATCATTGGCACCCTTTCATCAGGTTATTATGTAATGTCTTTATTGTCTGAACCGCCACAATACTAGCCTGCACGCCTGTATGACGCCAGAGCTTGTTGCTCTGACTGGTACACCTGCATTCCATGGGTTATGTTCAAGGGAGAACTATCCTTCAGATTCGGGGGTTCCGGACCCGATGGAGACATGGACATGGAAGGAAATAAAGATCCCAACGGTCATCTCGCACGCCTGGAGCAACTTCGTGCGACCTATCTGGAAAACCTGCCCAGGCGCATCGACCGGCTCGAATACCTGATCACCGGCATCCATACCAACGGCTATGCTCCTGAAGACACCGGGCAGCAGCGGTCACAACTGAAGCTGGCCTATCAGGAGGCCCACAAGCTGGCCGGTGCCGCCGGGGCTCTGGGGCTGCATTCTGTATCCCGGGCCGCCAAGCTGATTCTGGAAATTCTGGAACACTGGTACGACTATTCCGTCGACACCACGTCAGCCCGGCACCAGGAGATGCTTCGGCTGGCGGGCTCCATGCGTGGCGCCCATGTGGAAGAGCAGTCCACACCAGTTAGGAAATCCCCGAAAACCAACATAATCCATATCGTCGACGATGACGAGATGATGGCCAACCAGATGCTTTACTGGCTGCAGGAGGCGGGCTTCGAAGCTCAGCTATTCCTGTCCGCGTCCGTCTATGCCGACAGCTTCGAGATCCTGCCCACACCGGATCTGATCATCATGGACATCAGCTTCGGCAACGAGCGCTCGGCCGGTCTGCGTATTATCCAGCACCTCAAACATAAACTGGGACAGGTCCCCCCGGTTGCCTTCGTCTCCGTTCGTGATGACATTGAAGCACGCCTGGCCGCCGTCCGGGCCGGAGCCTCCCGCTATCTCGCCAAGCCAGTCACCCGGGAGGACCTGACCGGGCTGGCCCAGGAATTCTCGGATCGCAAAGATGCCCCCGGCTTCCGGGTACTGATGGTGGACGATGACGAGACAGTGCTGCAGGTAAACCAGATGATTATGGAGCAGGCCGGACTTATCGTCAGCACCGTCAGCGACCCGCTGAAAGTGCTGGAAGTTGCCCGGGACTTCTTGCCGGATGTGATTATTCTGGATGTGCTGATGCCGGTGGCTTCAGGCACCGAGATTGCGGCCGTACTGCGGGACGACCGGGACTTTGACCCGATCCCCATCCTGTTCCTGACGGTGGATACCCACCCGGACCAGAAAATCATCGGCGCCACCCTGGGGGGAGATGACTACATCACCAAACCCTGCGACCAGGACTATCTGCTGGCCACGGTGTTCTCCAGAGCCCGACGCTCGCGTCGGCTCCGGGGACTGCTGAAATCCAGCCAGTCTCCGCAGGATCAGACCTTGAACTGAGCCACCAGCTCACGCAGATGCTCTCCCAGCCGCGCCAGTTCCTGACTGGCCTCGGTGGTCTGGGTGACCCCGGTATCGCTGCGCTGGGCGGCATCCACAATACGTACCACGTTCTGGTTGATCTCCTCCGCCACCTGGCTTTGCTGCTCGGCGGCGGTGGCAATCTGGGTCACCTGATCATGAATCTGGCCCACGGATTTCTCGATGGTGGCCAGGGCGCCGGTGGCGTGGTTGATTCTTTCCACAGTTTCCGATGAGCGATCCCGGGAGGTGTTCATCCGCTCCACGGCAGCCCGGGATTCAGTGACAAAACCATCGATCATGCCCCGGATCTGGTCTGCCGATTCCGCACTGCGCCGGGCCAGCTGACGTACTTCGTCCGCCACTACCGAGAAGCCCCTACCATGCTCACCGGCCCGGGCTGCCTCGATGGCCGCGTTCAGGGCCAGCAGGTTGGTCTGCTCAGTCACTGCGTGGATAACATCCAGAACCTGCTGGATGTCATCGGATTTCTCCGCCAGATTATCAATGCTGCGGGCACTTTCCTGTATCTCCTCAGACAACTGGTTGACCGTTGCCTGGGCGTTGGTGATGGTTTCACCCCCATCCCGGGCCATACGATCCGCATCCGATGCCGCACTTTCCACTTCGTTGGCATTCCCGGAAATCTGCTGGATGGTGGCAGCCATTTCATTGATGGCCGAGGCAATCTGGTCGGTCTCGGAACCCTGTTCCTGAACCGATGCCCGGGTCTCGCTGGCAACCCGGCTCAGCTCTTCAGCGGCGGACGCTACCTGGTCGGTGGTGATACCCACCTCCCGGATGGTGTTCTGGATCTTGACCACAAAGGCGTTAAAGCGACGGCCCAGCTCCGCCAGCTCATCGGTTCCCTGTTCCGGCAGGCGGTGGCGCAGATCCCCTTCACCGTCGGCAATTTCCTGCATCATGTCGGAGATATTCTTCAGGGGCCGGGTAACGGTACGACCCACCAGTGCCCCCAGCAGCAGGGACACCACCACCGCCACCAGGGTGACCAGGGAAATCACCCCCAGCGCCTCGGCCATATGGTCCTCGATATCTTTCCTGGCCATCGCCACCTGCTGCTGGATATCGGTGATATAGACACCGGCTCCGATCATCCAGTCCCAGCCCGGAATCAGTGTGGAATAGGACACCTTGGCCTCTTCCTGGCCGGACGCCGGATTCATCCAGTCATAGGCCAGGTAACCATCGGATTCTGCCGCAGCAAACAGCCGTCCCACCAGGGCCTTCGTTGACGGACTGGTTATGGGGCCTTCCTTGGACGGATCCGGGGCATAGGCCACCGCATGCACATCCCGGGTATAGGCAAACACATAGTTGCTGCCATCAAAGCGGATGGAGCGCAGATGCGCCGCCGCTGCGGCCCTGGCTTCATCCTCCGACAGGGTGGGATCATTCTTTGCCTCCAGCACCACGGCGCTGGCCGCATCAATCAGGTCTTTCAGCCCTGCCTTGCGGGCTTCCAGCAGACTGCTCTCAAGGCGCTGCAGCTCGGCTTCGCCATTGGCCTCAATCTGACTGACAGTAACCCAGGCAATAGCCCCGGCGGTCACCAGTACAGGCACCAGTACCGCCAGCAGCAAACGGGTGCGCACACGCAAATGATTCAGAAAATTCATCCCACCGAGTCCTTAGAATTTGATACCTGACTTCGATTATCCACAGCCACACCGTGAACACTGTTCCAGTTTGTTAAGGCTACTGGAGCGGCGATGGCACGGGATTCCAGAGTGCCGGCCAGCACTGTCCCGGTTGCTGTCTTTGAGTCGATTAAGGTATCGGCAAAAAACCCAAGGACTTGAGGGCCGTCACCCCTGAATGTGACGGCCGGGAAAGCCCAGCTGCTCCAGATTGGGAGGGCGATAATCCGGATCCAGCCGCCAGCGTTCGGCAACACTGGGGTGAATCACCGTCTCTATGCCTTTCGGCTGCAGGGGGCGGATCAGGGGCTTGGAAAAACGGAAGATATGGCGCCGGGAATTGTGCAGCCGGGCCCGGGGATCCGGCCGGGTCCCTGCCGGCAGGTGGGATTCAATGTCCAGCCCTGCCGCCCGGGCCTCGGAAACCATCCAGTCCAGGGCGATATCCGAAGCCAGCAGTCCGGCCTCATCGGCCGGATAGCCACCACCAATATCACTGTGGGAACCGGCGAACCACACCTGTTTCAGATCCAGCCCTTCCCGGGGCACCCACAGGGTGGGCTCGAAGTCTTCCCGGCGCTCGTCAATGGCCAGGGCATGGCGGGCAATGCGGACATTGCGGCCGAGCTTGGTATCGTAGAACTCATCCTTGCGGTCAAACAGACCCAGCAGGGAAAAGGGCACCCCCAGTGCACCCACCGTATCCCAGACTCCGACAAAGTGGATTTCCCTGGACGGATAGCTGTGCTCCTCCCGGAACCTGATGGACTTTGGCCCTGAAGGGGCATAATCCTTCCCTGGCTTCTTGTAATGCTCAAAAGCTTTCTGGATCAGCCTGGCATCGGGCCGGCGCAGAATGCCACAGTTATTGATCAGACCGCACAGGGAGCGCACCGTGTAGGCCCCGCGGCTGAAACCGAACAGGTAAATTTCCGTTCCCGGGGTGTAGTTCTGAACAATATAGCGGTAGGCATCCATGATGTTCTTGTGGATACCCTGCCCGGTCACACCGCCGATCACCGCATTGTGATAGGAGCCTATGCCCCAGTCATAGAACACATGCTGGGGCCGGCCATCGGCCGCCAGTGGACTGATGGCCCGGGCCATCCGGAGCACGTTGGTGGGTACATCTTTCTGCAGGTCTTCTTCAGGACGGTTCCATGTGCCATCGGCACAGACAACAAGGCGCTTCACCATGGCAGACTCCTTTGCCATAAGGACGATTCACATTGTTCTCCGAGTATAGATCAGGGCCGCTCATCCTGCGGCGCCCCCTCATCGCACTTGCGGCATTCCAGCAGGAACCCGAGCATGGACACCCGGCCCTCCTCCGTTACCACCCAGGGCCGGTTGACCCAGGGCGGGTCATGACGCACATGCTGATTATGGCCACAGGCCAGTTGCGCCACCCAGTGATTTTCCTCATCCTGGTGGTAGCCGGTGATGGGTTGTTTCATGGCTCGTCCTTCGGATACATAACGGTTGGTTTTTACCAGAGGCCGACGCCAGCCGGATACCATGAGCTGTTCTCTCCGCACAAACAGGTCAGGGCCGCCCCCTTCACCTACTATGGAACCATGGACTACCAGTCCCATCAGGGCCAGAAGCCCATGAGCGTTATTCTGCAACGAAGCGGATGACGCCTTTCCTGCAATACTTTAATCTATGGAATAACCTTATTCCCCAGATTTATATCAGGAGACTGCCATGAAAACAGCCCACGATCTTGTGGATGAAGCCCGCAAGGAAATCCAGGAAGTGCCACTGGATCAGGCCGATGACGCCATCAAGGCCGCTGATCTTCTGCTGGATGTCCGCGATGCGGACGAATACCGCAACGGCCATATCCCGGGTGCGGTGAATATTTCCCGTGGCCTGCTGGAGTTCAAGTTCACCAATGATCCGGCCCTGGAAAGCCGGGACCTGAACATTGTGCTCTACTGCAAGACTTCCGGACGGGCAGCCCTGAGTGCCAAGGCACTGAAAGACATGGGCTACCACCATGTTCTGTCCATTACAGGCGGTTTTGATGCCTGGGAACAGGCCGGCAAACCGGTGGCAAAACCGGAGCTGCCATCATTCGAATAGGTTACCGGCAACAGGCCTTGTATTTTTTCCCGCTGCCGCAGGGGCATGGCTCATTGCGGCCGGGTTTCAGCTCCCCCTCGGAGGTCTCGCCCTGCAGGTAGTACCAGCGTCCATCCTGTTTCACAAACTCCGAATCTTCCTCCAGACAACCCCAGCCGGCACCGGCACGGAAGATGGCCTGAAAGTGAACCCGTCCAGAATCCCCGTCCTCCCCGGTTTGCAGAATCCGCAGGGACACCCAGTCCGGTGATCCGGCCAGATCCAGGGTGGCCGGCCGGGTATCCGGATGCCAGGTGGCCAGCAGATAATCCCCCAGCCCCAGTACAAAGCCGCTGTAGCGGGAACGCATCAGGGCTTCCGGGGTGGCCGCAGGCTGGCCCCGGTGGCAGGCGCCGCAGCAATTTACGTAGGGGCTGGAGCTGCCGCAAGGGCAATCCCGGGTATCCGGAAAGTCAGTCATGGGAAGCCAGAATCTCCTGTCAGGTCAAAATGGCTACAGTTTATCAGTATCTTTATGGCCATAAAGGAAACTAGTTGTTATAAGCAACTTTATGACTTCCCTGTTATACTGGTTGAAATTTGACCATTGGTGTGTTTCAGGATGAAAACAGGTATTCCAATGCTCGGTCTGCCCCGGCACCCCCCGGAACCACTGGCTCCGGACGGAACATCCGTGGAGGGTCTGCAAGCGGTTCTGGGTAACCTGGACGCCCTGGTCTATGTCTCCGACTTCGCCACCCACGAACTCCTGTATATGAACGGCTACGGTGCCAATATCTGGGGCTCGGTCACAGGCCGGGAGTGCTGGCGTGTTCTCCAGGGCCGGGACAGTCCCTGCGATTCCTGCAGCAACCACCTTCTGATTGGCGCCGATGGCCAGCCCTGCGCGCCCCACGTCTGGGAATTCCAGAACGAGATCAACAAGCGCTGGTACCAGTGCCGGGGTCAGATCATTCACTGGACCGACGGTCGTCTGGCACGCCTGGAAATCGCCACGGATATCACCGACCGCAAGAATATGGAACTGGCGCTGAAAAAAGCCAATGACAAGGCTCAGCGGGCCGCCCTGCAGGATGACCTGACCCAGCTGAATAACCGGCGGGCATTCTTCCAGTTCGGCAATCAGTTGCTGAAGCAGGCAGACCGGCGTGGCGCCCCGCTGGTTGTGGTCATGTTTGACCTGGACCACTTCAAACAGATTAACGATACCTACGGCCACGAAGCCGGTGACGAGGCCCTGCGCCATATTGGCGCCCTGATGACCGCCAGAGTCAGGCAATCGGACATCGCCGCACGGATTGGCGGGGAAGAGTTTGCCATTCTGCTGGCAGATACCGACACTGAAGCCGCCATGGAATTCTGCCAGCGTCTGATGACGTCCATCCGCGAAGGCGGTCTGGAATATCAGGGTCAGTCCGTTGCTCTTACAGGCAGTTTTGGCATTGCCTCCGCGCAAGAGGCCAGCGAGTCCCTGGAAAGCCTGCTATCCAGGGCTGACCGGGCCATGTATCAGGCCAAAGCCCTCGGCCGGGACCAGATTTTCTGCGCCATCCCGGCACTTTAACTATCACTGGCAGACCTGCGGTTTTCTGTCATACTGACTGACAATCCTCCAAAGACGGCAACCGGGCCCTGACCTTGTCAGGCTTCAACTGATCATGGCCAGACTGTTTACCGCACTGCTTCTGACACTGTGTCTGTGGCCTGTCGCTTCGGCTGCACCACCGGCCAACATTGCATTCTATTACGGCAATGAAGCGCCCATCGGTAGCCTCTATGCCTACGACTGGGTGATTCTGCAGCAATCCCGGGTATCCGATGCCCGTATCGACCTGCTCCAGGCCGGCGGTACTCTTCCCCTCAGTTATATCAGCGTGGATGAACTGGCCCGCAGCCACCGGCTGTTTCCGGAAATTCCGGACGCCTGGACCCTGGGCCAGAATCCGGACTGGGACAGTGTGGTTCTGGACCTGCGGCGCCGGGATGTACGGGACTTTCTTCTGACGCGGATGGTGGCACCGGCCATGGACCGAGGCTTTCAGGGGCTGTTCCTGGATACCCTGGACAGCCATCTGCTGACCCCGGAAGGACGCAATAACCCGGAAGCTTTCGCCCAGGCCCAGGCGGCATTTATTGAAGCCATCAAAGAGCGCTATCCCACCGCCAAAGTTGTCATTAACCGGGGCTTTCACCTGCCGGAACCTGTGCATGAACTGGTCGACGGGCTGGCCTTTGAATCCTATCGTTCCGGTTACAATGCGGCCAAGCATCAGTACCGCCCGGTACCGGAAGCGGACCGGGCCTGGCTGGACGGTCAGCTGGCGCACTGGCGCAAAGCCCACCCGGCCCTGCCACTGATTGCCATCGACTATGCCGACGCCCAGGCAGATTTCCCGGCACTGGCCCGGCAGCTGCGTCAGGATGGCTTCATTCCCGTGGTCACCGATGGTGCCCTTGAACGACTGACCCCGGCGCTGCCGGCGGTGGTTCGCCGCCATGTGCTGGTGATTCACGACCAGCCTCCGGAAACCATGGACCAGACCCTGGCCCACCAGCGGCTGGGAATCATTCTGGAACGACTGGGACTGATACCTGTGTACCGGTCCAGCCTGACGACACCACCACAGGAACCTGTGTCTGACCGCTACCTGGGCGTTATCGCCTGGTGGGAAACCGGCATCCAGAACCCGGCTTTCTGCCGCTGGCTTCAGGATATTCACAACCAGGGCATGCCCGTTGTCACTCTGGGCATGACTCCGGATGACACCTCATGCCAGAGCGTCATGAACACCCGCAGCTTCGCCAGGGTCAAAGGCCCTCTGAATTTCAAGATTCTGGAGCCCTCTGTCAGCAACTACGAAGGCTCCCGTCTTCCTGCAGAACCTCTTGCACCACTTCCGGCTGCAAAAAGCGAACACCTCTGGCTGATCGCATCTGATAGTCAGTCCGATAATATGACGCCTATCTATACATTTGATACTGGAGGCGTGGCGGTAAATCCGTTCATCTTTGAGCCAGGTCCGGACAATACATTTTACTGGCTGTTCGATCCCTTCAAGTTTATCCGGGATGCCCTCAAGATCCACGGGCTTCCGGCCATGGATAGCACCACGGAAGGCGGGCGCAGGATTCTGACCGCCCATATCGACGGCGATGGTTTTGTATCCCGGGCAGAGATTCCCGGAGCCCCTCTGGGGGCGGAAGTTATCCACAACCAGATTCTCAAGGCCTATCCCATCCCCCATACGGTTTCTGTGATTGAGGCGGAAACCTCTGCCCAGGGCCTGTACCCCGATATCAGCCCTCTGGCGGAAAAAGAAGCCAGATCCATGTTCCGCGAACCACTGGTGGAGGTGGCCTCCCATTCCTACAGCCACCCCTTCTTCTGGCAGCCGCTGGAACCCCGGGGCGACCAACCCCCGGAAAGCACACCCTATGGCTATTTTCTGGATATTCCCGGGTACAGCGCCAACCTTGAACGGGAAATCTCCGGCAGTGTCGCCTATGTGAACCGGCTGGCTCCGGCCAACAAACCTACCGGGGTTTTTCTCTGGACCGGCGATGCCAGACCCGGCCCCGAGGCCCTTGCCCGGGTCCGCAAACTGGGTCTGGTGAACGTGAATGGCGGCAATACCCGGCCCCTGCCCTACCATTCCCGGCTGGCGGCAACCTGGCCCGATGCCCGCCCCGTGGGTGACGAGCTTCAGATATACGCCCCGCTGATGAATGAAAACGTCTATACCAACCTGTGGACAGGGCCCTTCTACGGTTTCCGCAACGCCCGGGAAAGCCTGCGGCTGATGGAAGAAAGCGGGCGTACCAAGCCCATGGGTATCTACTATCACTTCTATTCGGGCACCAAACCGGAGAGCATCAATGCCCTGCACGAGGTCTACCGCTATGCCCTGAGCCAGGAAAATACACCCCTGTTCCTGAGTGAATACGCCCGGCGGGTGATGACCCAGTACTATTCGGTCATGACCCGGGATGGCAACGGCGATTACCGCTGGCGTGGTATCGGCTCACCCTCCACCATACGGATTCCCGCCAACCGTTATCCCGATCTGAATAACAGTGATGGGGTAGCTGGCTACCGGGACGCCGCCGGACAGAGGTTTGTACACCTGGTTCCGGGCGATGCCCGGCTGCGGCTGACACCGGCCGAGCCGGAGGGGGCCTTTGTGCAGAGCGCCAACGCTCCGCTGACAGGCTGGCAACGGCACCCCCTTTCCCGGGGCGGCTGGCGCCTGACCCTGAGCACCGCGGGTCATGTCCCACTGGAGCTGGCCATCGCCGGTGCCGGTAAATGCAGGGTCATCAGCGGCCCGAAGGGCCGGATCGAAGGCAGGAATCCGGTGCGGATCAGCTTCACCCAGACCCGCGTGCAGAACCTTGTCATGGAGTGTTATTGATCCATGGCCAACGGACGTCCATCCTTCTTCAGTTTTCCCGCCCTGATCATTCTCGCAGTCCTTCTGGGTATTGCCCTGTATGTGCTGTATCCGCGCCAGGATCTGTTTTCCGGTTCCGGCAACCTGGACAACCCGGACGCCCTGTCCCTCGCCTACCTGGAAGTTCTGGTGCGGGCCAACCCGAACGACAACACCCTGCGGGTCAATCTGGCGCAAATGCAGGCCAGTGTCGGCAAGACCGCCAGTGCCAGGGCCACCCTCTGGCCCCTGCTGCAACAGGAAACCATTCCCGCCAGCGCCCAGGCAGTGGATATTGACCTGAGCATCCGGGAGCTGGCGGCGGCTGAAACCGAAGAGGAACGAACGATACTGCGTGACGCCCTGCTGGCACGGCTGTACCAGGTTAGCCAGCAAGCCTATCCCCCGGAGCAGAAAATCCGCCTGATCTCCCCCGCCCTGTCCTGGCTGCAACCGAAACAGGCAGCGGCCATTCTGGCCCCCCTGGTGGCCATGGCCCGGGGCCCGGAACAGATCACACTGGCGCGCCAGCTGGCGAGCATTCAGGAATCCGCCGGCCGCCCCGGTGACGCCGCCGACACCCTCAGCGCCATTCTGGACCGCATCACCCCGGCCGAAAAACCCGCCTTTGTGGACAACCTGATTCGCCTGGAACTGGCTGCCGGCCGGGCAGCCCGGGCTCTGGCCCTGTTCCGGCAAAACCACGGACGCCTGGACAACCCCGAGGAGCTGCGCCGGGGCATGGAACTGGCGGACCTGGCCGGGGACCGGGAACAGGGACGACGCTGGGTGGCCCAGCTGGCCCGGGCCGAGCCCGACAATCTGGCAGTACAGCGCCAGCTGCTGCAGCTGCAACTGGGAACCGGTGCCCTGGAAAGTGCCCTGGCGACAGTCCGGCACATACAGTCCCTGCCCGACCCACTGACCCGGGAAGACCAGGAGCAGATTGCCCGGGTACTGGAGTGGAACAACCGCCCCGCCGAGGCTCTGGAATACTGGCAGGCCCTGTACTTCAGCGCACCCTCGCAGGAATCCCTGGAACGCAGCCTGGATCTGGCCCGGGGTCTGTTCCGCTGGCCAACCCTGGCGGAACTGCTGAGCCGTGCCGCCGGTCAGGGCCAGATTGATGCCGAAGGCTATGTACTGCTGGCCAATACACTGACCCGTCTGGGCCAGCTGGAGCAGGCGGAGCAGCGCCTGCAGGAAGGCCTGGCCCGTTTTCCCCGCGCCCGGGATATCCGTCAGCGCCTGATCTACCTGTACATCAGCAACCTGCGCTATCCGGAAGCCATCCCCCTGCTGGAAGCCGCCCCGGATCTCAGCGACCGGGACCGCCTGCTGCTGGCAAACCTGTACTGGCGTATCCGCAATCCGGAGGCAGCCCTGACCGCTTTGGACTTTACCCCTACGGACCCGGAGCTGAGCGGCGAAATCGCGGAAACCCGGCTAAACCTGGTACTGCTGCTGGGGCGCAAGGATCTGCTGGACAGGGAGTACAACAGACTGCTGGCGGCACCGGAAGCTGAGGTTACTGCCAATACCCGGGAACGGCTGATCAGCCTGGCGGTATCCCTTGGCGACCTGCCCACCGCACTGGCTCTGAGTGAAGCCAGGTTCCGGGAAACCGGCTTCACCCGATATCTGGAGGCCATGGCAGAGTACCAGCTGGCGCTGGAACAATGGACCGGGCTGGAACAGACCCTGGAACTGTGGCGAACCTCCGGGGCGGACCCGGAATCCAATCCCAGATACTGGACCCTCCAGGCCCGGCTGGATCAGCAGCAGAACCGGCCGGATGCGGCGGAAGAAGCCTTTACCCGGGCCAGAGCCCTGTTGCAGGGCGACAACACGACTCTGGCAACCTGGGCCTGGTTCCTGCTCTCCCATCCGGAGCGACTACCCGGCCCCCTGCCGGACCTGCTGCAACAGATGGCCGATAACCCCAGTCCGGAAATCTATACGGTACTGGCCTATGGCTACAGCGCCCTGGGCCAGTATCCCCAGGCCCTGTACTGGTTCCGGAAGGGCACGGAAGCCGGACAGGATTCCGTGGACTGGCTGAGTACCTGGGCACAAACCCTGGAAAACAGCGGCGCGTCTGCCCGAGCCTTCCAGATCCGCCAGTACCTGGCCGCGCGGGAAGGCAAGCCCGAACTGGCCCGGACCCCGGCAAACCGCCGCTCCGGGCTGGAAGACAGCTGGCGCGGTCCCCTGTATGACTTCAACAACCGGGCCCTGCAAACCGGTGTCCAGTGGCAGAATCTCGGGGGCTTTGCCGTCCGGGAAGCTACCGCAACGGCCCAGATCTCCCATGATGACTGGCGCTGGCTGGCTCAGGTCAGCGCACCGGCCCCGGACAGCTCCGGCCGCCTGCAGCAGACCCCGGCACCGGCCACCGGCGGCAAATTCCAGCTGCAGAACAACCACGCCAATACCCTGTGGACCGCCACCCTGGGGCAGGCCGACCGGCTCGGCAGCAACGACCTGCTGGCCGCTGTGGACGTGACCACCACACCTTTGAACCGCTGGTCCCTGAGTGCCGGACACAGCCGGGGTGAACGGGCCCTGGACAGTGCCGAAGCCTGGTGGCTGGCAGCCCGCAACCGCACCTACCTGGCCGCCCGTTACAATCCCCTGAGCAGTGTCGACCTGAGTATGCGGGCCGAGGCCCTGGACTTTACCGGACCGGAGCAGAATACCCTGGGCCGGGGCTTCGGTTTTGAAGCCACTGCCAGCTACCGGATTTTCAATAATGATCCCGCCTGGACGGTATCACTGGGCTACCAGAAACAGTCCCTGGGCACACTTGATGCCCTGGATGCCACCAGTGCTGCCGCCCTGGAACCAGGTATCACCACCGAAGACCTGCTGGCCCGGGATTATGAACGCATAGGAATCTATAACCGCTGGAGTCATGGCGAACCCCATGCCCTGTACCGGACCACACCGTCACCCAAGTTCTTTTTGGGCTTTGGTGCCGGCTATGTAGTGTCCAGCTCAACACCGGATTTCGGTGCCGATGCCGGCCTGGCCTGGCGTCTGACCGGAGATGACGAACTGGCTTTCTCCGCAGGCTGGACCTCCGATGGTCTGGACGGGGAAAGCCGACTCAATCTGAATTTCACGTATACACTCTATTTGGGTAAATAAAAGGAGCTCCACCATGATCACACGCTGTCTGCTTATGGCCCTGTGCATAGGCCTGTTTAGCGGCTGCTCGTCTCTCAGCAGCCAGCAGGACTCCCAGCCCATTCCTCTGGATGGAAAGCTGGCGGTACTGCCCCTGGTCAACCTGTCGCAGACCCCACAGGCCGGGGATCAGGCCGCCAGTATCCTCAGCGCCATTCTGCGCTCCCGGGGTGCCAGTGGTGTGACCCTGTATCTGCCGGAAGACGACAATCCCCTGCTGTATGAAAGCCAGGCCCGGCAGCAGGAAGCCCTGGATATTGCCAGCGCCGATGAAGCCGAATACCTGTTTACCGGAACCGTTGAAGAATGGCGTTACAAGAACGGCCTGGACGGTGAGCCTGCGGTGGGTGTAACCCTGGAAGTACGCCGGGCCGGTTCCGACGGTATTGTCTGGTCCGGCACTGCGGCCCGCTCCGGCTGGGGCCGGGAAGGCCTTGGGGTAGCCGGCAGGAAACTGCTGGAAAGCCTGGTGGATGCCATGCCACTGACAGAACCCGGGGAGTAAGCTCTTATGCCGACCGGTATACACACCAACAACCAGCTCATTGACAGCGAGAAGGCATCCGCGCCGCTCCGGTGGCTGGAAGTTCTGGTGGTCACCGCATTCGTAGTGGTGCTGTGCGCCTGGAACCGGCCGGATGATCCCTTCTACCTGAACCAGAGCTTTCCCTGGCCGGTGCTGGCCCCGTTGCTGGTGGGTCTGCGCTATGGCTTCTTCATGGCGCTGGCATCCTGCCTGCTGATTCTCGCGGCACTGGGCTGGTATCTGCAGGCACCGGAGCAGCCGGGCCTGCCCTGGGCCTGGGTCATCGGCCTGCTGGGCACAGGTCTGGTGGCCGGTGAATTCCGGGACTTCTGGGGCCGGCGCCTGGAAAAACTGGAAGCGGTCAATCGCTACCGGTCCCAGCGTCTGGATGAATTTACCCGCAACTACTACCTGCTGAAGGTGTCCCATGACCGCCTGGAACAGCAGGTGGCCGGCAGCTCCGGAAGCCTGAGAGAAGCCCTGCGCCGGCTGTACCGGGAGGTTGATCTGGCCGGAGACAGCGGCCTGAACCGGGAAAGCGCGGAACTAATGCTGCAGTTGCTGGTCCGTTACGGACAGCTGCAGAGTGCCGCCATCTATGCGGTCAGCAAGGACCGGCTGGATGGCCGGCCCCTGGCCACCACCGGCGACTACCAGCCCATCCACGAAAATGATCCGCTGATCCAGCATGCCCTGGAACAGCGTACCCTGGTGTCGGTACAGACCCAGTTCCGGGATCACCTGGCCAATCTGGACACCGACCTGCTGCTGGTCATTCCCTTTATTGATTCCGCCGGCAACCTGGTGGCGATCTGTGCGGTACAGGCCATCCCCTTCTTCAGCTTCCAGGTGAAAACCCTCCGGCTGCTGGCGATTCTGAGCGGGCATATGGCCGATATGACCCTGCAGCAGCAAACCACCCAGCAGCACGAAACCCGGGAATGGCGCACCCTGTACTTCCAGCTCCGGCGTGTGGGCCGGGATGCCGAGGAATTCAGCCTGCCCGCCACACTGCTGGCCTTTGATACCGAAGCCGGTTATGCCAGCATCCTGGAAGCCCGGATGCGCAGAATGCGCCGGGGCCTGGACATCATTGCGTCCGAGCCCCTGCTGGGCCGGCAACTGATCGTGCTGCTGATGCCATTAACAGATGAACTGGGAGCTGCCGGTTACCTGCAGCGGCTGGATGACGATCTGCAGCAGAGTACCGGCCACCCCCTCAGTGATACCGCTATCCGGCACAGCCACAGCATCCGCTCACAGGCGGAAGCGGAAACCTGGCTGACCCGGCTCAGGGATACCGGAGACGTCAGTGAGTAACTTCTGGCTGGTGGTCTTTGCCCTGACCTCTGAAAGTGCAGGGTTTATTGCCCTGTTCTCGGATGTTTCCCTGGGCCTGGCCCTGACCGGCTATCTGACCGCCCATGCCCTGGCCAGCGCCGCCCTGACCCTGGTGCTGATGATGGTGCTGCCGGTCCGTTACCGGAATGCAAAACTGCTATCTGCCCTGTTCCTGTTTACCCTGCAGTTCGCCATTCCCTTTCTGGGCAGCCTGGGGGTTTTCGCCGGCGTACTGCTGGCCCTGTACCTGCCCCGCTCGGCCCGGGAAGTGCCCTGGCAGGAAGTCAGCATTCCGGAGCTTCCGTTCCAGCCTCTGGACCTGGACCAGACAGTTATCTACAGCGAAGGCGGGCTGCGCCAGGTGCTCCGGGAAGCGGGCGACCCCGACAAACGGCTGCAGGCCCTGCTGGCCACCCGGCAGATGACCGGGCGGGAAGGTGTGGATATTCTCCAGGAGGCCCTGAAAGATCCCGCCGATGATGTCCGGCTGCTGGCCTATTCCATGCTGGAACAGCGGGAAAAAGTGCTGGCCGCCGAGGCCGGACAACTGAAACAGTCCCTGGAACAGAGCGACGGTCCGGGCCAGCAGATGTGGCAGCGCCGGCTGGCCCAGATCTGGTGGGAGATGTCCTATCTGGGCCTGGCCCAGGGCAGCCTGCGCCAGTATTACCTGGAAAACGCCCAGGAGCTTCTGATTACCCTGGCCGCCACCTATGACATGCAAAATGACTGGCGTCTGCTGGGCCGGGTGGAACTGGCTCTGGGCCGGGACAAACAGGCGCAGGAAGCCTTCGAGATTGCCATGGACAACGGCGCTCCGGCGGAGATGATCCTGCCCTATCTGGCGGAAATAGCCTTCCGTGAGCGCAACTTCCAGAAGGTGCGCTACTGTCTTGCCCGCTGTACCCATCACCGGTCCCACCCCCGCCTGAGTGCTGTCATGGAGGCCTGGCTATGAAATTCCGGCGATCACCACCCCCGGTCAAGGCGGATATCGGCCTGCTGCTGGAGGGAACCTATCCATTTATCCGGGGTGGCGTATCCTCCTGGGTTCACCAGATGATTACCGGCCTGCCGGAGTACACCTTTGCTCTGTTTTTCCTGGGCGGTGACCGCAACCACTATGGCGAACAGCAATACGAGTTGCCGGCCAATGTTACTCATCTGGAATGTCACTACCTGATGGACCGCCAGGATGAAGCCCGGCCCAGCCCCAGACGGGGCAATCCGGAGGCCTTTGCCAGCCAGTGGGAACTGCATGAAGGCTTCAAGTCCGAAGCCCCCATAGATCCGGAAATCCTCCACGAGGTATTCCGCAATCTGGGGGAGCGGGGTGGTATTACCCGGGAGGATTTCCTGCACAGCCAGGAAAGCTGGCAGATGATTGACCGCAGCTACCGGACCTACTGTACCGAGCCATCCTTTGTGGATTACTTCTGGACCATCCGCACCATGCATGCGCCCCTGTTCACCCTGGCCAGGGTAGCCCGCAATATGCCCCGGGTGCGGGTGCTGCATTCCATTTCCACCGGCTACGCCGGGCTGCTGGGCACCATTGCCAGCGATCTGCACAAGCTGCCCTTTGTTATCAGCGAACACGGCATCTATACCAAGGAGCGGAAAATCGACCTGTCCCAGGCCCAGTGGATCGACGATCCCAGTGATCAGGTAAGCGAGAACCTCAGCGACCAGCTGGGTTACATCCGGCGCCTGTGGATCCGCTTCTTCGAAGCCCTGGGCCGCCTGGCCTACCAGAAAGCGGATCCTATCGTGTCCCTGTATCAGGGCAACCGGCAGCGCCAGCTCAGCGACGGTGCCGCCCCCGAACGCACCCGGGTCATTCCCAACGGCATTGACCCGGAGCTGTTCCGGGAGGTACGCGAGTCCCGCCCGCAAACCACGCCCATGGTGCTGGGACTGATTGGCCGGGTGGTGCCCATCAAGGACATCAAGACCTTTATCCGGGCCATGCGCCCGGTGTGTGAAACCATCCCCGAGGCGGAAGGCTGGATCGTGGGGCCGGAAGACGAAGATCCCGTGTACGTTCAGGAATGCCGGGATCTGGTAATCAGTCTGGGACTGCAGGAAAAAGTGCGGTTTCTCGGTTTCCGTAATGTCAGCGAGATTCTGCCCCAGCTGGGGCTGATGGTGCTTACATCCATTTCCGAGGCTTTGCCCCTGGTTATTCTGGAAGCCCATGCCGCCGGCCTGCCCTGCCTGGCCACCGACGTGGGTGCCTGCCGGGAACTGCTGGAAGGCGCGCAACCGGAAGACCAGGCCCTGGGTGTCAGCGGTGCCGTGGTGCCCATTGCCGACCCGGAAGCCACCGCCCGGGAAGCCATTCGCCTGCTCACCGATCACCAGGCCTGGAAATCAGCCCAGAAAGCCGGACTGGAACGGGTACAGCGCTACTACACCCTGTCCAGCATGTTTGACCAGTACCGGGACATCTACAACGAGGCCCTGGCCCCGCTGCTGGAGGAGCACAGCTGATGGCTGGCATAGGTTTTGAACTGCGGCGTATTCTGCGCCGTGACAGTTTCCTCAACCTGCTGGAGGCCTATGGCCTGGCCGGTATCATCAGCTCCGGGCCCTGGGTGCTGTCGGTGCTGGGGGTCATGCTGATCGGTATCATCAGCTTCAGCTTTGCCATTGCCGGCCCAGAGATCATTCAGTTTCTGGTATCGGTTACCTATCTGATGGCCATTTCCCTGACCCTGTCCGGCCTGTTCCAGCATGTGTTTACCCGCTGGGTGGCGGACCGGCTGTACACCGGCGACAACCAGCTGATCCTGCCCAACCTGATGGGGGTTATCTGGCTGTCCACCCTGCTGTCCTTCGGGCTGGGGCTGGTGGCGGTATTCTGGTTGCTGCCGGATACCGGTGTCGCCTACCGGCTGCTGATGCTGGCCAACTTTGTGGTGCTGTGCAACCTCTGGCCAGTCACCATCTTCCTGTCCAGCATGAAGTCCTACCGGCGTATTGTAGTGATCTTTGCCCTGGGCTATGGCCTGGCCATTGTCGGTTCCATCAGCCTCTGGCAGTTCGGTCTGGAAGGCCTGCTGGCCGGGCTGCTGGCCGGCCACAGCCTGCTGTTCTTCAGCTTTTTCTATACCATTATCCGGCAGTATCCCGGACAGACTCTGATCCGCTTTGACTTTGTCCGCCGCAGCCAGATTTTCCCGGCACTGATTCTCACCGGTCTGCTGTTCAACGCGGCAGTGTGGGCCGACAAATTCATCTTCTGGTTCCACCCGGACACCTCCCAGCACATTATCGGCACCCTGCGGGCATCGGTGATCTACGACCTGCCGATCTTCATGGCCTATCTGGCCATTATTCCGGGTATGGCGGTGTTCCTGGTACGCATGGAAACGGATTTCTCCGAGGCCTACGACCGCTTCTACAATGCCGTGCGTGATGGCGACACCCTGGCCCGCATCAACGGCTTCCGGGACGATATGGTGATTGTGGCCCGCAACGGCATCTATGAGATCTGCAAGGTGCAGGGACTGACGGTGATCGTGCTGTTCCTGTGGGGCCCGGAACTGCTGGCGGCCATCGGCATCTCGCCGCTGTATCTGCCCCTGTTCTATATCGATCTGGTGGCGGTCAGTATCCAGCTGATCCTGCTGGCCATCCAGAACGTGCTCTTCTATCTGGATGCCCGGGGCATCAACGTTACCCTGTGCGCACTGTTCTTTGGCAGCAACGTGGTGTTCACCCTGATCACCATTGACCTGGGGGCATCCTTCTACGGTTACGGGTTTGCCGGTGCCACTCTGGTGTCGACACTGGCGGGGCTGGCACTACTGTCTCGGAAATTCGACCGGCTGGAATATGAAACCTTCATGCTGCAGGGACGCTAGGCCCCTGCAGCGGGGATGTTATTGCGAGCGTTTGGTGACGGCCATGGTCAGCCGGGAAATACAGGTGGTCTTGCCCTGTTCATTTTCCAGCAGAATTTCCCAGACCTGGGTGCTGCTGCCGATATGGATCGGCTTTGCGGTGCCGTATACCCAGCCCTTGCTGACCGGGCGGATATGGTTGGCGTTGATATCCAGCCCCACGGCCACAGTACCGGGATCTTTCAGGCAGCAGTTGGCGGCCATGCTGCCCAGGGTTTCCGCCAGCACTACCGATGCGCCGCCGTGCAGAATCCCGAACGGCTGTACCGTGCGCTCATCCACAGGCATGCGGCCTTTGACGTAATCATCACCCACTTCCACATACTCGATTCCCATATGGGCTACGGCCGTGTTCTTGCTGGATTCAGCCAGAAACTCAAGGCTGGGGGTACGGGTCCAGATTGGCATGGAAAACACTCTCCTGAAGTTATTTTTTATGGTTGAAAAGGCCTCAGTGTAGCCAGATAGGAAGCGAACGACTACCACAACCTGTACCTGCCCGGGAAACCCGGCAGCCTCGCCTGCGTCGCCATTGGCCATGGTTTGCCGGGGCCGTTATCGACTATGATGAAGTCTGCAGCGGAAAGCGCCTGTTCACTCAGGCCGGCACCGGCACCCGCCCTCTCGGGGAACGACTCACAGTGTACGTACAGGACGGCTTCTGCCATGACCGCAAACTCAGGCACACCCGGCGAGATACTCGCCCGCATCGTTGACACCTGCGACCCCGAGTCCCTGCTGTGCTGCGGCACTGTAGCCCAACAGGTGGCCAGCATCTGGCAGCAACACCATCAGGGGGCCAGGGTAACCAGCCTCGACACCACAGACCCCAACGCGGGCCTGCCCCCGGCCAGGGTCCACGATCTGGCACTGATTTCCGACACCCTGGAACATCTGCCCTACGGGGAAGGCGCCCTGCTGCTGGGACAACTGCGCAACTACGGCACCCGCCAGATTGCCGCTCTGGTGGGTACCACGCCGGACTGGGCCTTTACCGACTTCATCGGTCTCGGTTTCCGGCGCCACGCCCGGCTGACCTCGGGCGAAAGCGAGTACACCCTCTACACTTACAATCTGGATACTTACAATCATAAACGGGCCTGGAACAATCCCGATAACTGGGCCAACCCGGACAGGTGGGGAAAAGCATGGTGGTAAACGCAGCATCTTCAGGAAAACTCAAACCCAGCAGTATCCGTATCGGCACCCGCTACCGGGCCAACCGGCTTCAGGGTCCCTATGACGCCATAGTCATCGGCTCCGGGATCGGCGGGCTCACCTGCGCGGCCTGCCTGGCCAAGGCCGGGAAGAAGGTGCTGGTACTGGAACAGCACTATACCGCCGGCGGCTATACCCACAGCTATGCCCGTAACGGCTACGAATGGGATGTGGGGGTGCACTACATCGGCGATATGGGTGTTCCCCATACCATAGGTCGGAGGCTGTTCGACTACATCACCGACGGCCAGCTGAAATGGGCGCCCATGGATGAAAACTACGACCGTTTCTTCCTGGGTGACAAGGTCATCAATCTGCGCGCCGGCAAGGAAGG
>JBFHSI010000014.1:0-26037 GCA_041591245.1 Marinobacter sp. | reverse complement strand
TGGCACGGCGGCGGTTCCGGTCGATGTCTCTGTGCTCGGCGGCATAGTCATATCAGTGTTTCCATTTCCCTGTGTCAGAATCAAAAAAGCCCCGGCTGGGCTACCAGTCGGGGCTTTTTCGAGTCCGGTGGCAGCCTGGGTTTCTGCCGGGCTGCCTTCCTCGTAATTCGGTCGATGAAGATCTTATGGGCGGCCCGGGCTCCGGCTAAAATAAAAGCCGTAACCAAACCACCAGAAAAACACAGCCGCAACCGAAGCCAGCGGTTTCTCACCGTAAGCTTGCAAAACATTCAATTGACAGATCGCGTGTGTTCTCTTCATGCTTTTTACTATATACCTCCGATTTCAACCTTGGCAACCGCTGCATGGATCTTTTTTGGCCAACGGCCGGTACAGGAACCGAAATGACAACTAACAATGCTCCCATCTTCCGGCACTCTCCCGCCACCTTCGCCTGGCTCACCATGGCGTTGCTGACCGTGGCACTGCTGCTCAGTACAGCCGGAGCCCATGCTGCTACCCGGACCTACGAGCTCAGTAACCGTCCTGCCGATGATGTGGCGGCACAGATCCGGGAGCTGTATCAGAATGCACCGGTATCCGTATCCGCCCATGGCCAGCAGATGATCGTGCGTGCAGAACCGGCACTGCTGGACGAAATCGGCACCCTGGTCAGCACCATGGATGTGGCCCCGGCACAACTGCGGATCAGTGTCCGTTCCCGGGAAGATATCGGCGGCAAACAGTCCGGAGCCGGCCTGACTTCTTCGAGGAACCAGGTGGGCGTTACCGTGACCAGGAAAACCATCAGCACCGGCAATAGCCGGGAACGAACCCTGCTGGTTCAGGATGGCCAGTCCGCCCATATCAGTTCCGGACAGATCCGCACCCTGCCCTTCGCCATCCGTGGTGGCCGTAACCCTGCAGCCATTCTGCAACAGGTGCAAACCCGTAGCGGCTTTGTGGTCAGCCCCCGGGTCATTTCCGGCAGGACCATAGAACTGGAGATTGTGTCTTTCGAGGAAGATCCTGCTGCTCTGCCCGGTTATGAAACCGAAGCCCTGATGACCCTGCGCCAGGTGGAGCCCGGACAGTGGGTATCCCTGGGAGGAGTATCCACACAAACCAGTAACGAGCAGTCCGGCATTGCCTACAGGGTCAACAGCAATCGCCAGGAAAACCGCAATATAGAGGTGAAAGTCGACATTCTGCCCTGATGGTCAGAGGCAGCCTATGCCTGGTACAGGCTCAGCAGAAGCTGCCGGGCCTCGTTGATCTTGGCGGCAAGATAGTCGTTGCCACCGCGATCCGGATGCAGTTTCTGGATCAGCCGTCTGTGCGCAGCAATTACCTCTTCCCGGCTGCAGCCTCTGGCAACCCCCAGCAGATCACAGGCCTCCTGCTCCGACATGACTGATCCGGAGGCAGTCTGACCGGACTCCGGGCCGCTCCCGGTGGCGGCCCCGCCAGCCCCATGCCGGAACATGGGCACAAGTTTCAGCAGGCCGGGCAGCTTGCGCAGCAATGGCAGCAGGGCGGCCACAGCCGCAGTGATCACATGCACCCGTCCGGTCAGCACCATAAACAGCAACAGGGCGCCGCCGGCCACCAGAACCAGTTTCCAGATGGCACCGGTGCGTTTTTCCGGACTCAGTCGGCCCCACTGCTTCAGCACCACAAAAACAGCGGCGGCCAGAGCGATTCCGAGGATCCATTGCATAGTTGATTTCCTGATTCCGGTTCGGTTGTGATTCTGTCATCTGGTCCTGTAAAAATACCAGCATCCGGCTGCAGAAACCTGCACTGGGACAGGGTTCCCGATAATCGGTCAGAATTACATACAAACCGGTGACAAGCGGGCCACTGTTTTGTAGGATGCTATGTTTTACAGAACACGAATAATTTACGTAATCATACACTCTGCTGTCAGCCGCTGAACGAAGCCAGGCGCTCCGAAAACCCGCCCAAGCCTGAGCTACCGGCACTGGCACAGAACGAACACCGATTCCCAGGATCTGAATTATGCGCACCGCTTCTCGCTTCGTGATCGTTATTATCTTCCTTGGCATCGTCCTTGGCGGCATTTTTGGCTACAAGTTCTACCAGTTCGGCCAGCTCAAGGAAATGATGAGCCAGCCCCAGCCGCCGGCACTGATATCCGCCACAGAGGCCAGGACTGAGCAATGGACCCCTGCCATCAAGGCCGTCGGCAGCATCGTCGCCGTGAATGGTATCGAGGTGGCCAACGAAGTGGCCGGCGTGATCCGGGAAATCAGGTTTGAATCCGGCGATACGGTGAAAAAGGGCGATGTCCTGATCCACATCGACTCGGCCATAGATGAAGCCGCCCTGCGCACCCGCCGGGCCGAAGCCCAGCTGGCGGAACAGGAATTCAAGCGGGTTTCTGACCTGCTGCCGAAACGGGCCGTATCCCAGTCCCGCTATGACGAGGCCAAGGCCAATTTTGATGCCGCCCAGGCCCGGGTCAATGAAGCCGAGGCCCAGCTCAGCAAGAAGTTTGTCCGCGCGCCCTTTGACGGCAACCTGGGTATCCGCATGGTGGACCAGGGGGAATACATTTCCATCGGCACGCCCATAGTGGAAATCAACATGCTGGATCCGATCTATGTGGATTACACCCTGTCCGAAAAGAACCTGCCGGATATCCGCACCGGCTATCCGGTCAGGGTTACGGTTGCAGCCGTACCTGAGCGCGACTTCGAGGGCACCGTCAGCGCCATCAATACCTCGGTGAATCCGGAAACCCGTACCGTCCGGGTTCGGGCCACTCTGGACAACCGGGACAACCTTCTGCGCCCGGGCATGTTCGCCACCGTCATGACCCGCGAGCCCACAGATGAACAGGTCATTACCGTGCCCCGTACCGCGGTTTCCTACAACACCTACGGTGACTTTGTCTTTGTGGTGGAAGAAAACGACCAGGGCACCCTGGTGGTCAATCGCCGGACAGTAACCTCCGGGGAAACCCGTGACGGCCGCGTTGCCATTGTGTCCGGACTCAGTGCCGGCGAAACCGTTGTTTCCAAGGGTCTGTTGCGTCTGAGGGCCGGCCAGCCCGTAGAAATTCTGGATGAGTCCGGAAATCCGCAGGGAGCATCTGAATAATGCGATTTACTGACATCTTCATCCACCGGCCGGTACTGGCGACGGTGGTCAGTCTGCTGATTCTGCTGCTGGGCACCCGGGCAGCCATGGAAATGGAAATCCGTCAGTATCCGGAGCTGGAAAGCACCACGGTTACCGTCACCACTGCCTACCCGGGAGCAAGTTCTGACCTGATCAAGGGCTTTATCACCACACCGCTGCAACAGGCCATTGCCGAAGCCAGCGGTATTGACTACCTCACATCCACCAGCTCCCAGGGCGTCTCCACCATCGAAGCCAAGATGGAGCTGAACTACGATGCCAATGCGGCCCTTGCGGAAATCCAGGCCAAGGTCGCCAGTCAGCGCAACGTGCTGCCGGCGGATGCCCAGGACCCGGTAATCACCTCCACCACCGGTGATTCCACTGCGCTGATGTATATCGCCTTCTACAGCAACGACCTGGCGGTACCCCAGATTACCGACTACCTGACCCGGGTGGTGCAACCGAAGCTGCAGGCCCTGCCCGGCGTGGGCAAGGCCAACCTGCTGGGCCGCAAATTTGCCCTGCGGGTCTGGCTTGATCCGGAACGCCTGGCAGCGGTGGACATGACGCCCGTCGAGGTGGTAGCCAAACTGCGCGCCAATAACTATCAGGCAGCGGTAGGCAACACCAAGGGACCCTACACAGAAATCAGCATGACCAGCGACACCGATGTGGCGGATCCCGATGAGTTCCGGCACCTGGTGGTCAAGGAAGCTAACGGAACCCAGATCCGCCTGCAGGATATTTCCCGGGTGGAGCTGGGCTCGGAAACCTACGACAAACTGGCCCTCTACAAGGGTCAGCCGGCCACCTATGCGGCCATCGAGCTGGCCCCGGGGGCCAATCCCCTGACCGTCGCCAAGCTGGTCAAGGATGAGCTTCCCGATATTGAAAGCCAGTTGCCGGCAGGCCTGCACGTGCGCCTGGCCTACGACGCTTCCGACTTTATCGAGGACTCCATCAATGAGGTGATCAAGACCCTGGTGGAAGCCCTGGTCATAGTGCTGGTGGTAGTCTTCCTGTGCCTGGGCTCCGTCCGGGCCTCGGTCGTACCTTCGGTAGCCGTCCCCCTGTCCCTGGTGGGTGGCGCCTTCTTCATGCTCATGTTCGGGTTTTCCCTGAACCTGCTGACCCTGCTGTCCATGGTTCTGGCCATTGGTCTGGTGGTGGATGATGCCATCATCATGGTGGAAAACGTGCACCGGCATATTGAGGCGGGAGAATCCCGGTTCGACGCTGCCATAAACGGCGCCCGGGAAATGGCGGTTCCCATTATCGCCATGACCACCACCCTGGTGGCGGTGTATGCTCCCATCGGCTTCATGGGAGGCCTGGTGGGCTCCCTGTTTACCGAGTTTGCCTTCACCCTGGCCGGTACTGTTGTCATCTCCGGTATCGTCGCCCTGACCCTGTCCCCCATGCTGTCCGGCAAGATCCTCAAGCCCCACGGCAACCCCGGCCGCTTCGAGCAACTGGTGGAAAAAGCCTTCACCGGACTGGCCAATACCTACAAGCGGGCCCTGGGATCACTGATGCAGACCCGTTCTGTGGTGGTGTTCTTTGCGGTGATGGTGCTGGGTTCCATCTACTTCATGGTGATGATGAGCCAGAGTGAACTGGCCCCCACCGAAGA
The DNA here is from genome assembly GCA_041591245.1 of Marinobacter sp. Taxonomy (GTDB): domain Bacteria; phylum Pseudomonadota; class Gammaproteobacteria; order Pseudomonadales; family Oleiphilaceae; genus Marinobacter. Next base: position 21,254 of record JBFHSI010000014.1, on the reverse strand, counting down.
TCAGGGTATTCTCTTCTACCAGGGCCTGGGCCCCCAGACCGCCACTCTGGATTACCTTCTGGAACATGGTGATGAAATCCAGCAGCGCATGTCCTCGGTACCGGGTTACAACGAGGATTTCATGATCGTGGGTGTCACTGCACCCAATGCGGTCTTTGGCGGCTTCAAGATGGCACCCTGGAGCCAGCGGGAGATTTCCCAGTTCGAGATTCAGCCTCTGCTCAATGCTGAACTGAAGAAGGTCACCGGCCTGCAGACTGCGGTATTCCCGCGGCCATCCCTGCCCGGCTCCGGCGGAGGCCTGCCCTTCCAGTTCGTAATCACCACCGGTAACAGCTATGAAGAGCTGGATCAGGTGGCGGACCAGATGCTGGGCAAGGCCATGGCCAGCGGTAACTTCATGTTCCTGCAGAAATCCATCAACTTCGACCGGCCGGTGACCCGCATCAATGTGGACCGGGACCGGGTTGCCGATCTGGGTCTGTCCATGCAGGACGTCGGCCAGGCTCTGTCCAGCATGCTCGGCGGTGGCTACATCAACCGCTTCAGCATGGAAGGACGTTCCTATCAGGTCATTCCCCAGGTGGATCAGTCATTCCGGCTGGATGAACAGGCGCTGAAGGATTACTACATCCGTGCCGATACCGGTGACCTGGTTCCCCTGAGCAGTGTCATCAGTTTCAGCCACGATGTTGAGCCGTCCAACCGGACCCAGTTCAACCAGCTCAACTCCCTGACCCTGCAGGGTGTGGTCATGCCCGGTATCGCCGCAGGTACGGCCATGGATTATATGGAACAGCTGGCCGATGAGGTCTTCCCCCAGGGCTTCAGTTATGACTACACAGGCCAGAGCCGGCAGCTGGCAACCCAGGGCAATGCTCTGATGGTTACCTTCTTCCTGTCCCTGCTGGTGATCTATCTGGTGCTGGCTGCCCAGTTCGAAAGCTGGCGGGATCCGTTCATTATTCTGGTATCCGTACCCATGTCGGTGGCAGGCGCCATGGCCTTTATCACCCTGGGCTTTGCCACCATGAACATCTATACCCAGGTGGGGCTGATTACCCTGATCGGGGTGGTGTCGAAAAACGGGATACTGATTGTGGAGTTTGCCAACCACCTGCAGGTGGAGAAAGGTCTGGACAAGGTCAACGCCGTGATCGAAGCCGCAGCCATCCGTCTGCGTCCCATCATCATGACCTCGCTGGCACTGATCTTCGCCATGGTGCCCTTGCTGATCGCCATAGGCGCGGGGGCCCAGAGCCGCTTCGCCATCGGCCTGACCATCAGCGCCGGGCTGGGTATCGGCACCCTGTTTACCATCTTTGTGCTGCCCGCGTTCTACATCCTGCTGGCCAGGGATCACAACAAGGCGCACATCTGATCTTTAGCAGGTCACAATGAAAACGGCGCAGTCATAATGGCTGAGCCGTTTTTTTATGGTTTCAGCCCACCGGATCCGCAATATCCTGGCCTGACATCAGAAGGCGTCTGCGCCAGCCGACGGTCTCACTGGGTAATTCCCCGAAATGCTCCCGGTACAGTGCCGAGAAGCGACCTAAATGGGAAAAGCCCTCATCAGCGGCATACCAGGAAATATGGGGCAAAGGACACTGACAGTCCACCAGCCGGTGACGGACCCGTAACAGCCGGCAGCGCTGGAAGTAGCGATAGGGCGTCATGCCCGTTTGCCGCTTCATCAGATAATACAGATTGCGCTCACTGACCCCGGCGTGAGAGGCCAGCGCCCGGAGATCGAAATCCCACTCCGGTTCCTGCCGGATCTTTTCCAGAACCCGCACCAGACGGCGGTCAAATACCGGCGGCGGCTCCACTGGCGCTCCGCTATACTGGCCGGTAACCAGCCCCCTGGCGAAAGCCCGTAACAGGCCTGAGGTCAGCGTCCGTGCCTGCTGGTCACTGGCAAACATCCGGGCCCGGTACAGGTAGCTTTCAACCAGCCCGGTCAGCCCTGTGCGCGGCCGCTGCCAGCCGGATACCGGCAGGCGGGTAAACAGGGCCGGATCCGGGCGGATAAATACCGCCTCACTGTCACCGGCCAGATGCAGCCTGAAGCCTGACAGATGATAGGCAATGACCGGAGCCTCCAGCGTCGACCATGGCTGACCATGCCAGGTCACCTCCGCCTCACCCGCCGTTGCGATAACCGCAACCAGCGGCTCATGGTGCCAACCGGTGATATCCATGTCCTGGCTGGCATGCAACCAGACAATCTGGCCGGCATCGGAGTCCAGTGCAGACAAGGCGCCGGCAGTGCCCTCCCCGGAAAAAAAGTCGCACCGGATATCCCCGGAACCGTACAGCGTGCGCAATGCAGCCTGCCACTCCCCTCGGGATGCACGGTTCAGTCGCAGATAAGACTCCAGCTCAAGACTGGACTTTATGTTGATCATAGGGCTCAAAAACATCGAACTATAACAATATATTTATGTGATATAGCGTTCAGACCCTATCCGTATATTGCAAAACCCCCTCCGCTACCGGGCCAGTTCGTTGATTTCTTGATACTTGTCAAACAGCATGGACTTTATCTCTGGCCAGGTTGCCGGCCTGGCCATCAGAAATCCCTGGCCCCGATGGCAACGGAGTTTTCTCAGAAATTCCAGCTGGTTCCGGTGTTCAATGCCTTCGGCCACCACTTCCAGGCCAAGGGCATCGGCAATACCAAGAATGGCCGATACGATTCGGCAATCCGCGCTTCCGTCATGAACACGGCCAATAAACTGCCGGTCAATCTTCAGTACCTGAACCGGCAATGCGTGCAGGTAGGCCAGTGAGGAATAGCCAGTTCCGAAGTCGTCGATGGCCACCGCCACACCCCGCCGGCCCAGCTCCCGCAACCGCTCCAGGCAGGCATCCGACAGGCGCATCAGGTGGGTCTCTGTAATCTCGATTTCCGGCGTCCATCCGAGCTTTCTGACACGCTCCCCCAGGGGTGCCAGCAGACTGTCCGTCCTCGAATCCATGATCTGGCGTGCGGAAATATTGATCGCCAGGCGCAGACCGGAGGGCACATCGCCTCTGTCTGAGGGCAGATATGAAAGAATGCAGCGGACAAGGTGATCCGTCAGTTCATGGATATGCCCCCGCTGCTCGGCGGCTGACACAAAATCGGCTGGAGAAACCCCATCAAAATCCGGATGCTGCCAGCGCAGCAGGGCCTCCAGGCCGGCAACGGCCCCGGTTTCCAGGTCATACTGGGGCTGATACACCACATGGAAATGTTCCGGTGCGTTTTTCATGGATGCCATCAGAGCCTCGGCAAGACGCTGTTCATAACGCCCGTGCTCGGTATCCACCGCACTGAAGATCCGGAAGCAGGATCTGCCCGCAAGCTTGGCCATATACATGGCCCGGTCTGCATTCTGCAGCAGTTCGCTGCCACTGTGGCCATGGACCGGGTACAGGGCTGCACCCACCGACGCCGACAGGAAATACTCCTTGTCGCCGACCAGAAAGGCAGACTGGAAGGCACACACCATACGCTCACACACCCGCTCCAGTTCAGTCTCAGAATGGAGCTCTATCATGGCCGCAAACTCGTCGCCGGACAGACGTGCCACCACATCCCCTGAACGCACTGCGCCCTGAATACGCCGGGCCACCTGTTGCAGCACCTGGTCACCGCACTCATGGCCATGCAGGTCGTTCACGGATTTGAAAAAATCCAGATCCACAAACAGGACACCGAAACAGCCACTGTCACGGGACCGCCGGGACACCCGGGCCTTCAGGAATTCCTGGAACAGGGCCCGGTTCGGCAGCTCTGTAAGGGGATCGTAGTAGGCCAGGGAGGCCAGACGCTCATCACTGGCGGTAATATCACCCACATCCAGAAACACGCCCCCGTACAGACGCTCATCCTCATATTCCACGGTGTAAATGGTGAGCCACTGGGGATAGGTCTCACCACTCTTGCGCCGGTTCCAGATCAGCCCCTCCCAGCGGCCACACTGTTCCAGACTGCTCCACATGGCCCGGTAGAAATCCGGGCCATGCAGTCCCGAACTGAGCATCGAGGGGGTCTGGCCCAGCACCTCATCCGGGGCGTATCCGGTTACCGAGGTGAAGGCACGATTGACATAGACAATCTCCCCAGCGCCGGTCACCAGCAACATGCCCCTGGGATGACTGTCCACCAGAGCCTTGAAATCCTGCATCTGTACTACCTGCTGCACCGGTTCTCTCCATCCCTGAAACTGCATGAAGTTTCAGGATAAACCTCAAAATCTGGCAACCTAGCCAGATATTGCAAATCTGTCGGTTAAATTAACGCCCGCTACCGGCACGCCAGGTGGTATCCCCCTTCCGGGATGGGGTACCCTTGGCATCTCAGCCACTTCTGGTACAAGGCCATCAATACTGTGACTCTGGAAACCCTCTTCTGGCTCTGGCTGGCGGGACTCGTCGTTTGGTACTGGTGGCGGGCCAAGGCCATCAAGGATTTCGTGCTGCAGGCAGCCATCAGCTACTGCAAGAAAATGGACGTCATGCTGCTGGACGATGCCGTCTACCTGCGGGGACTCTGGTTCAAACGTGACCAGGAAGGGAATCTCCGGGTCTGGCGCCGATTTCTGTTTGACTTCACCTCCACCGGTGAAGAACGCTATTCCGGATGCATCATCATGCTCGGGCACCGGATACTGCATATGGAACTGCAGCCCCACCGCTTCTGAGCCAGCAGAACTCTTATGGGAAACAATCTGTTACAGGACTGAAACCAGACTGTCATAATTCTGAAGCATTCTGGATGCCTTTCCGATTCACATGGCTGTGAGGTTTTCCGAATGCGGCGTAACATCCTGCACCACCCCTTTTCCCTGATACCTGTTTCCATACTTCTGCTCCTCGGCTCGGCCCTAGTCCAGGCCACTGATCTGGAGATTCACGGCTCAAACACGGTGGGTGCCAGGCTGGCCCCCATGCTGATGTCTGCCTATCTTGAGCAGATCACCGGAGGCCCGGTCACAGAGCAGGAAACCCGCCATAACAATGAGAAACTTCTGGTGTCCTACCGGCAGGGGAATGCCCTTACCGTCAAGGTGGCAGCCCATGGTTCCAGTACCGGCTACAAGGCCCTGGCCTCAGGCCAGGCCAGTATCTGGGCCTCATCCCGGCCGGTCCGGAGCAGTGAGGTGGCAGCCATGAAAGATCAGGCTGACCTGACTTCCCTGGACAGCGAACACGTCATTGCCATCGACGGACTGGCGGTGCTGGTTCACCCCTCCAATCCGGTCAGCAGCATGAGCATGGACACCCTGGCCAGGGTGTTTTCCGGAGCCATTACCAACTGGTCGGAAATTGGCGGAGCAGACCGGAAAATCAGTCTTTACGCCCGGGATGACCGCTCCGGAACCTGGGACACCTTCAAGACTCTGGTGCTGGGCAAAAAATACACCCTGTCCGGCTCCGCCAGACGCTATGAATCCAATGACCAGCTTTCCGACGATGTCAGCAAGGATCCGTCCGCCATCGGCTTTGCCGGTCTGGCCTCAGTGCGCAACAGCAAGCTGCTCGCCATATCGGACGGCGATGCGCCGGCCCTGAAACCGAACCAGCTCACCGTTGCCAGTGAGGACTATCCGCTGGCACGACGGCTGTTCATGTATACACCGGGACCGGCGACAACCGCGATGGCGAAGGATTTTATCGAATTTGCCCTGGGTGCTGATGGCCAGGCCATAGTCTCCCGGTCCGGATTCATTTCCCAGAATCCCATGGCGGTGCGGCCCGAGTTCGACAGCAGTGTTCCGGAGAGCTTCCGGCGCCTGACCGGCAACTATCTGAGGCTGACCGTCAACTTCCGCTTCGCCGAGGGCCGCACCCGGCTGGACAACAAGGCAAAGCGGGATGTGCAGCGCATTGCCGACTATCTGGCCAGGGAGAACCGCAGTGCCGATGACCTGATGCTGATCGGATTTGCCGATCGCCAGAGCAACGAACTCCGGGCCCAGATGATTTCCGAACTGCGCGCCCTGTCAGTGCGCAAGGCTCTGAATGAACAGGGCGTTATGGACGTCGCCTACACCGGCTACGGGCAGGCCATGCAGATTGGCAGTTCCGGTGGTGATTCCGGCCAGCGCCGCAACGGCCGGGTCGAAGTGTGGATAAAAGCCCGCTGAGGCGACGGGGATGGGCCGACACCATGCCTCGGTAATCCCCTATCCCTCAGACAGCTACAAACATGTTTGGAGTTCCTATACTGGCCAGGTCACTCTCAACCTGCAGACAGGGACCATGAATATCCAAACTGATCACCACTTCGCCATCAACCTGAATGTTCGGGGCATACAGCCGTCCTCCACCCTCCGCATCAACGAGCTCAGCAATCAGCTGCGCCAGGAAGGTAAGGACATTATCAAACTGGGTCTGGGACAGTCTCCCTTCCCGGTTCCCGAACGGGTGGTCGAGGCCCTGCGGCAGAACGCCCACGAGAAGGACTATCTCCCGGTCAAAGGCCTCAAGCCGCTGCGGGAAGCCATCGCCGGCTATATCAACCGCAGGGAACAGATGCACTACAGCTGGGAAGATGTGCTTATCGGCCCGGGCTCCAAGGAGCTGCTGTTCATCCTGCAACTGGCCTACTATGGTGATCTTCTGATTCCCCGCCCGAGCTGGGTGTCCTATGCGCCCCAGGCCAGAATTATCGGTCGCTCGGTGCACTGGCTGCCCACCCATGGGGAAAACAACTGGCAGCTCACCGCCGAAGAGCTGGATGTCATCTGCCGGGACGACCCTTCCCGTCCCCGCATCCTGATCCTGAACTATCCGTCCAACCCCACCGGCTGCACCTACACCGATGAGCAACTGCAGGCTATCGCCGAGGTGGCCCGCAAATACCACCTGATTCTACTGTCGGACGAGATCTACGGCGAGGTTCATTTCGAAGGCCAGCACAGGTCCATTGCCCGCTACTACCCGGAGGGCACCATCATCAGTACCGGCCTGTCCAAGTGGGCCGGTGCCGGTGGCTGGCGTCTGGGAACCTTCATTTTCCCCCGGGAGCTACGGCCCCTGCTGGATGCCATGGCCATCATTGCCAGTGAGACCTTCACCTCCACCAGCGCTCCCATCCAGTATGCAGCCATAAGCGCCTTCAATGGTGGCGAGGATATTGACGACTATCTGGTGCGTTCCCGGCGGGTACTCAAGGCCGTTGGTGAATACACCCACCGGCGCCTGAGCAATATGGGAGCCGTTGTGCGCAAGCCCGAAGGTGCCTTCTACCTGTTCCCGGATTTCTCCGGCTTCCGGGACCGACTGGCACAGAAAGACATCATCACCAGCCAGGCCCTGTGCCAGGCCCTGCTGGAGGACACCGGGGTAGCCATACTGCCCTCCAGTGACTTCGGCTTTGTACCGGACCACCTGGGCGCGCGCCTGGCCTTTGTGGACTTTGACGGTACCCGGGCACTGGAACTGGCGGCCCAGGTCGGTGACGGACAGGAACCCGGTGATGACTTCGTACACCAGGTCTGCCCGCGTATTGTGGAAGCCATGGATCGTATGGAGAACTGGCTGAACACGCTCTGATCTCCCCATGTTAGACTGGCGCCCTCACCCATGTCAGAGACTTCACCGGGGGCGCCATGTCCGATTCCGTTTCTTTCCTCGATATCACCGATTTTGCTGAAAATCTGGCCCGTGATGCGGGCGCACTGATCGCCCGTGAGCGCGAGGAAAACACCCTGCGCACGGACTACAAACAACAGACCGAACTGGTCACTCACGCCGATGTCATGGCCGACGAGTTTATTGCTGCTGCCATCCGCAAACGTTTCCCCGGCCATCGTATTCTGTCCGAGGAAAGCCTGCCGGACCTGCATCAGGCCGAACACCTGGACACGCCCCTGTGGATTGTGGATCCCATCGACGGCACTGTGAACTACGCCTACGGACACCCCCAGGTGGCGGTATCCATTGCCTATGCGGAAAACGGCCGGGTACAGGCGGGCGTGGTCCATGCCCCCTTCCCGGGGGAAACCTTCCGGGCTACCCGCGGCCTGGGAGCCACCCTGAACGGCGAGACCATTCACCACAGTGGCGCCAGCGAGCTGCGCCGGGCCCTGTTTGCCACAGGTTTTCCCTACACCAAGGACCATCTGGAGCCGCTGATAAAACGCCTGGACGCCATGATTCACCAGTGCCGGGACCTGCGCCGGATCGGCTCGGCGGCACTGGATATCTGCTGGGTGGCCTGCGGCCGGCTGGATGTGTACTACGAAACCGTGAGTCCCTGGGACTTTGCCGCAGCACGGCTGATCGCCCTGGAGGCCGGGGCCAGCGCCGGACACTTTGGCGACGTGCCCGAAGGCTATCCGGAGGATCTGTGGGGGCAGGACATTCTGATTTCAGCTCCGGAGCTGTGGCAGCCGGTACGGCAGATACTGAGATCCGCGTCCGGCTACCACTGACCGCAACACTGGTCCCGGCAGGATCCGGAGCCAGGAGTCAGTTCCAGATGGCCTCTGCAACCAGTGCCCAGCTTTCCTCGAAATCGGCGCTGGGCAGACGGGAAAAGGACGAGCGGATAAAGCGCTGAATCCGGCCTTCTATGTGTACCAGAACAAAATCCGCGCCCCGGTTGGCGCTGGTGCGGGGCCGCAGGCCCTGACGGATTTCCCCTTCCTTGAGGATCTGCCGGACCTGGGTTTCCAGTCGTTCAAAGAACTGGGAAGCGCGCTTGCGCAGGGCTTCGTTTTCCCCCATCAGGGCATCACCGGTCAGAATGCAGCACAGCCCCGGATTCCTTTCGGCAAATACCAGAACCAGGTGAACCAGCTGCTGCAGACGGATGCGGGCATCCTCCTGCTCCTGCAGGATTACCTGGCAGCGGGAAAACACCGCCTCTTCCGCAAATTCCACCAGTGCCTCAAACATTTTCCGCTTACTGGGAAAATGCCGGTACAGTGCCGCTTCAGTCACCCCCACGGAGCGGGCCAGGACGGCTGTGGTAATACGGGCCCCGGGATCGGCTTCCAGAAGGGCCACCAGGGCATGGAGAATCGCATCTCTGCGACTCGGTTTCGGATCGGTCATATCAGGACTGCTTGACTCTGAAAATTCGTTGACGGGTCCGGTATCATGCCCCGGAACCCTGCGGTCTGTCCGGGCAGATGGTCCCGGATCAGAAAAATGTGCCATCCAGCGGGGACGACGCGCTGGCATAGAGTTTCTTGGGCATACGCCCCGCCAGCCAGGCTTCCCGGCCGGACTCAATGGCCAGACGCATGGCCTTCGCCATTCTCAGGGGATCACCGGCCTGGGCAATGGCGGTATTCATCAGCACCCCGTCACAGCCCAGTTCCATGGCAATACTGGCATCTGAAGCGGTTCCCACACCGGCATCCACCAGCACCGGCACCTTGGCATTCTCCACAATGGTGCGGATATTGTAGCGGTTCTGGATACCCAGACCGGAACCAATAGGTGCCCCCAGAGGCATGATAGCGTCACAGCCCAGTTCTTCCAGACGCAGGGCCAGCAGGGGATCATCGGAACAGTACACCATCACCCGGAAGCCGTCCCGGACCAGCTCTTCGGCTGCGACCATGGTCTCCGGCATGTTCGGGTACAGGGTTTTCTGGTCACCCAGTACCTCCAGTTTCACCAGGTCATGGCCATCCAGCAGCTCACGGGCCAGACGACAGGTACGGACCGCATCCTTGGCGGTATAGCAGCCGGCGGTGTTGGGCAGAATGGTGTAACGTTCCGGAGAAATCACATCCAGCAGGTTGGGTTCATCCGGATTCTGTCCCAGATTGGTGCGGCGTACCGCCACGGTAACGATTTCCGCACCGCTGGCCTCGATGGCACTGCGGGTTTCATCCAGGTCCCGATATTTGCCGGTGCCCACCAGCAGCCGGGACTTGTACTCACGACCGGCAATGATGAGGGGTTTGTCTTCGGGAAGCTGAATCTCGGCTGTATGGCTCATAGTTTTCCTGGATAGTTCGATGGTGAATCTCGGTGCGCAGAGGCCTGCACAAAACACACTGAGGCGGTGGACGAATCAGCCGCCGCCGATGGCCTGGACGATTTCGACACGGTCGCCCTCACTGAGGACGAACTCCGGATGCCGGCTGCGGGGGACTATGTCTTCATTCACTTCCACCGCCAGGCGTTTGCCGGCCAGAGCCATCTGCTGGATCAGATCCGCAATACTGGCTCCCCCGGGAAGCTGCATCGGATCACCGTTTACCTGAATCTGCATACACTATTTCATCAATTCCAGTACTTGTCCGTACTCTGGTGATTACCGGCGCAGCCCGGCAATCACCAGCAGAATCCAGCCCACCATAAAGCACACACCACCCATGGGTGTGACCGGCCCCAGCCAGTGCACATCCGTCAGTGCCAGCACATACAGACTGCCGGAAAACAGCAGTATGCCGGCAACAAAAAAGCCCGAGGCAAATGCCAGCAAAGACCGCGGCAACAGAGCCACGGCGGACAGTGCCGCCACCAGCAGCAGGGCCAGGGCATGGTACATCTGGTAGGTGACGGCGGTCTGAAACACCTCCAGCCCGCGCTCGCTGACCAGATTACGCAGGCCGTGGGCGCCAAAGGCACCGGCCATAACCGCCAGCAGGGCAAACAGGGCACCGGCCACCAGGGGCAGACGCATCAGCCGGGCCGGCAGCTGGGTCACAGGTTCAGCAATCACAACAGATTTTTTCTCCGCTATCCAGATTCATCATGGTCAGCGCCCCGCCCCAGACACAGCCCGTATCTAGAGCCGCAAAGCGTCCGTTGCCGGTTCTGCCTTCCAGGGCGGCCCAGTGTCCGAACACCACCCGGGCATCATCATCCCGGGGAAACCGGAACCAGGGCTGGAAGCCCTCGGGTGCACTGTCCACCGATTCCTTGGTGGCCAGTTCCAGAGTTCCGTCCGGGGCGATAAAGCGCATCCGGGTAAAGTAATTGGTGATCATGCGCCAGCGTTTCATACCGGTCAGACCGTCTTTCCAGCGTTCCGGCACATTACCGTACATGCCGGCAAAGTATTCTCCTGCCTGCTCGCCCCGGATCACCGACTCCACTTCCCGGGCACAGGCCAGGGCCTGTTGCACACCCCAGATATGGGGCAGGCCGGCATGGGCCATCACCAGGTTGCGGTCCGGGTCGTGAACACACAGGTGCTGCTGGCACAGCCAGCCAATCAGCCGGTCCCGGTCCGGTGCTTCAAGGATCTCCGCCAGGGTGTCTTTACGGCGCAGTTTGTGGCCAGCCAGGGCCACCGCCATCAGGTGCAGGTCGTGATTGCCCAGCACCACCACCGCCGAATCCCCCAGGCCTTCAATATAACGCAGGGTCTGCAACGATGCCGGCCCCCGGTTAACCATGTCACCGGCCACCCAGAGCCGGTCCCGGGACGGTGAAAATCCCGCCAGAGCCAGCACCCGCTGGAAGGGTTCATAGCAACCCTGAATATCGCCAATGGCGTAGTCAGTCATTACTTATCCCATATCCCCTTGGTTGTCATTGTCTCCGGCTTTTCCGGCAAACAGCAGGTCTGCAATGCGGACATAGTCCGCCAGCCAGAGGTTCTCAGGCCGCAGGCCATCATCGATACCCAGACTCTGCAGCTGCTGGGCGGTAACCAGCCCTCCCAGTCCCTTGCGCAGAGTCTTGCGCCGGGCATTGAAGGCGGTGCGTACCACCGTCTGCAGGGTGGTCAGATCCCGGGCCGGATGGGGCAGGGTTTCATGGGGCACCAGGCGGACAATGGCAGAATCCACTTTCGGGGCTGGCCGGAATGCTCCGGGTCCCACTTCGAACAATGGCTGCACCTTGCAGAAGTACTGGGCCATGATGCCCAGGCGACCGTAATTGTTGTCGCCGGGAACCGCAGCCAGACGCTGAACCACCTCTTTCTGCAACATGAAGTGCATGTCCTGCACCACGCCGGACTGTTCCAGCAGATGGAAAATCAGCGGCGTGGAAATGTTGTAGGGCAGGTTACCCACAATACGCAGGCGTTTGCCATCCTGTACCAGCTGGCGGAAGTCGAACTTCAGGGCGTCCGCTTCATGAATCCGGAATTCCGGGTAGTTGAAAAACTTGGTGCGCAGTACCGGAATCAGATCCCGGTCCAGTTCCACCACCTGCAGGGCCGGATTGATCTCCAGCAGCTCCTGGGTAATGGCTCCCAGCCCCGGACCAATTTCCACCATGGCCTCCCCCGGTTTGGGGTTGATGGCACGGACAATGCGTTCAATCACACCGGGGTCGTGCAGGAAGTTCTGACCAAAACGTTTTCGGGCCTGATGGCCGGGCTTGTTACTCACGGGCGTGTCTCTGGGTTGGCAGTTTTCCGGCAGGCCGCCATACGGGCACCAACCCGGATGGCAGTGTGCAGGCTTCCGGCATCGGCGGTGCCGGTACCGGCAAGATCCAGGGCGGTACCATGGTCCACCGAGGTACGGACAATGGGAAGCCCCAGGGTAATGTTGACCGCACGGCCAAAGCCCTGATACTTGAGCACCGGCAGGCCCTGGTCGTGGTACATGGCCAGCACTGCATCGGCCTGTTCCAGCCAGTGCGGGGTAAACAGGGTATCCGCAGGCAGAGGGCCGGTCAGCTCCATGCCTTCCCTGCGCAGCAGGTCCAGGGTCGGCTCGATTACCTCTATCTCCTCACGCCCCAGGTGACCACCTTCGCCGGCATGGGGATTAAGCCCCGCAACCAGTATGCGTGGCTTGGCAATGGCGAAGAAGGTTTTCAGGTCGGCATCAAGAATCCGGGTAACCTGCTGCAGCCGCTCAGGTGTAATCGCTGAGGAAACGTCTTTCAGGGGTAAGTGAGTGGTAACAAGCGCCACCCGGAGGCTGTCGGTGGCGAGCATCATGACCACCCGCTCGACACCACACAGCTCCTGCAGGAATTCGGTGTGGCCGCTGAAAGCGATACCGGCATCGTTGATCACACCCTTGTGCACCGGCGCCGTCACCATGCCGTCAAAGTCACCATGGAGGCAGCCTTCGGCAGCCCGGCGCAGGGTGGCAAGCACATAGCGGCTGTTGGCCGGCTCCAGCTGCCCTGCGGCAGTACTGACACAGCCCTCAACATGCAGCACCGACAGATGGCCGGGCCGGCGCTCGGGATTATCACCCGGCTGCCAGTCATGGAGGGTTACCTCCAGCCCCAGCAGACTGGCACGGGCCTGCAGAAGTGCCTTGCAGGCAACCACCACAATACCCGGCTCACGGACTTCCCGGGCCAGCTGCAGGCACAGCTCCGGACCTATACCCGCAGGTTCCCCCGCAGTCAGTGCCAGAATCACCGAATCGGCCATAACCGCTTACTCACCTTCTGTCTGGGTGTTCAGGGCATAGCGGCCTTTGAATTCCACAAAGGCTTCATCCCGGATCTCGCCCAGCCAGTTCTGCAGTTCGGTTTCAAACTTGCGGCGATAGATGGCCTGGCGGGCTTCGGAACGCTTCACTTCGGCGCTGATGTCCTTCTGCCGACGCTCCTGAACCTGCAACAGATGCCAGCCGAACTGGGACCGGAAGGGCCCCTTGACCTCCCCTACCCGGGCCGACAGCATGGCCTGCTCGAATGCCGGCACCATCTGTCCCGGGCTGACCCAGCCCAGGTTGCCACCATCGGAACCGGACACAGGATCGTCAGAATATTCCCGGGCCAGACTGGCAAAGTCCGCACCATCCTGCAGCTGCCGGTACAGATCCCGGATTTTCGATTCGGCCTGGGCGTCGGTGACCGCTTCGGAAGGCCGGATCAGAATGTGCCGGACCTTGTGCTGCATGATCACTTTCTTCTGCTCGCCACCGCGCTTGTCCATCACCATGACCAGGTGAAAGCCGCTGTTGTTCTTGAGCACCCGGGACGGCACCCCGACCTGGAGATCCGGCACGACCGGAGCCACCAGGGACGGTAACTGGCTTTCGGTACGCCAGCCCATATCACCGCCTTCCAGGGCGTTGCTGGCATCGGACTCAGCCACCGCCACTTCCCGGAAATCCCGGCCCTGGAGAATCTGCTGGCGAAGCTCTTCCGCCTTGTTGCGGGCCGTTGCCACCGAGGCCTCACTGGTGGGGTCATCCACTTCGATATAGATATAGGCAAGCCGGTACTCGGCGTTGTTACCACCCCGGTCTTCCAGTGCCTTCAGGTAATTGTCCACCTCACGGTCGGTAACCCGGACCCGGTTACCCACCAGACGCTGCTGGGTCCGGCTGATCAGCATTTCATTGCGGATCTGCTCCCGGGCCTGGCTGTAACCTATGCCCTCGGCCGCCAGCTGCTTCTCGAACTGGGCCAGGGTCATGTCATTGCGCTGGGCGATGCTGGCAAGGGTTTCGTTCAGCTCGTTGTCACTGATGCGCATCCCCATCTTTTCCGCTTTCTGCAGCTGGATGCTCTCGGTAATCAGCTGATCAAGAACCCGCTGTTCAAGGATATCCCCCGGTGGCAGACGGGTGCCCTGGGCCTGCAGCCGCCCGGTGATGGTATCTACCCTGGACTGGAGCTGGGACTGGAGGACCACATCGTCGTCAACAATGGCCACTACCTGGTCGAGAAGCCTGCGCTCCGCCTGTGCCGTCAGGGACAGGGTCACAGCCACAACCATCAGCAATGTTTTTACAGCCTGGCGAAACGTCGCCTTCATAAACACCTCATGATAACGGATGAACTGCCGGCACCATGCCCGCAGCGTATTACTACAGGGGTTAGTCTGCGCCGTAGCGGCGACGTTCCCTTTCGTCAAAACCGTATATGGACTCGGAGATCTTGGCAGAAGAATCGCCGCTGCCACCCAGCCCCTTGAGCTGAATCTGGAACAACAACCGGCTGTCCAGCTCCTCATCGTCGGTCAGGTAATTCTGGTGTACCACCTGAACACTCCAGCAACAGTTGTTGTACTCCAGCCCGGCCAGGGTACCAACAGTCCGGTCCAGACCGGAATCATAGGCCCAGCGGCCAATCAGACTCAGGCGGTCGGTTACCGGGAAAACCGTCGCTATATCGGACTGGTCCAGATTATCGTCCCGGTCATAGCTATGACCGAGACTGGCCAGATACCGGTAATCCTCGGAATGGAACAGCAGCTGACTGCGACCTTCCTCGGTTTCGCCGGTATCCGGGTCCCACAGACCGGAAACACTGAGTTCCAGATTGTCCGTTGGGTTCAGCACCATCTCACCGGCCAGGGAGGACCGGTTGCCGGTACCGTCACCCTCACCGAACAGACTTACTTCCCGGTCCTGGAAATACTGGATCTGACCAATGCTGAACCTGGCCCGCTCCGCGCCGGTGACCATATCATTGAAACGGCTGGTGAGCGCCACCGCCAGCTGGTTGGCGTCCCCCACCCGGTCGCCACCGGTAAACCGGTCCGGCTGGAACAGCTGACTGAAGCGGAAGGACTGAACGTCGGTATCGAAATCCGGAATATCATCCTGATCCGAGGGGGCATCCGCCCAGGCATAGTAAAGCCGGGGCTCCAGGGTCTGGTTGTAGGGGATATCAAACCAGGTGGTCTGGCGATCAAAGTACAGACCATTGTCCCACTCCACAATGGGAACGGTACGGTCCAGACTGCCATCACCCAGGGTATAGTCTTCCAGTTCATAACGAGTGTAATCAACACTGACCGACGGGGTGCTGAAGCCCCAGACCCTGCGCATGGGCAGGGCCAGCTCCGGCACCGCCCGGAAGCGGTGCCCAATGGCCCGGTCCAACCCGGTCAGATCATCATTGTCCCGGTCAAAATAGCTGTATTCCGTGTCCAGCCCCAGATCCAGTGCGCCCACATCGACTCCGGCGCTGTACAGGATTTCCGGCAGCTGGTCGTAGGGCTTGTCCTCGTCATCGATACTGTCACTGATAGTCTGGTAACCGTTCAGGTAGGCCTCAAAGCTCTGGTGCTCGCCCTGATAACTGACTCCGCCCTTGCGCTGAAGATGGGTGGTCTGGTTGATGGCCAGGCTGCGGTTCAGGTCACTCAGGTAATCATCATCACTGACCACGGAGTAGTCACCGTAGGCCTTCCAGCCGGCGCCCAGCTCGGCCCGGGTGGTGAAATCAAGGGCCCAGCGTTCACCATCCTCACCCGGGTTGTCATCCTCATAGGCGGAATCATTGTCGATATAGCCCAGCTGCAGGTCCGTCTGACCAAAGCGGCTCAGATAACGTCCTTCCACCTCGGTAAACAGGCCCCGGCCATGGATATACTGGGGGGTCAGGGTGGCGTCATAGTGGGGCGCCAGATTCAGATAATAGGGCAGAGCCAGAAAGGCACCGCCACCGGCATTGGAGGAACCGAACTGGGGATAGAGAAATCCACTTTTGCGCCGGTCATCAATGGGAAAGCTGACCCAGGGCCAGTAGAACACCGGCACATCCAGCACCTCAAGGCGCACATGTTTGGCGGTACCCACCCCTTCGGCCTGATCCAGCCGGATCTGTGAGGCCAAAACCGCCCAGTCGTTCTGCGCCGGGCCACAGGTGGTCAGCAGGCCATCACGGATTTCCACCTGATTGTCGGCAAGCCGGGTCAGGCTGTCCGCGCGACCACGCATACCCGGGCCGTGCAGCAGAAAGGTGGCGGAATCTATATCAAAGCGGCCAGTCTCCACCCCGTACCGGGCGCTGTCTCCGGTCAGCAGAAAACCGTCACCACGGCTGGTCAGCGGCCCCTCAATTGACACCAGACCTTCATCCAGAGCGTATCTGGCCATGGCCCCGCGTACCTGAAAGGCACCCTGGCGCACCAGCACATCACCTTCCAGATACAGCTCCCGGTCAATTTCATAGCGGGCATTGAGTCCGCTGGCCTGCAATGGCGCCTGGCCGTCTGTCGCAAACAGGCCGTCCACCGTGTCACTGTTCCCCGAGGGCAGGTACCCCCCCGTACAGAACAGGGGCAGCTGTGCCTGCATCGATGCCGGCAACTGATCCCGGGGCCGCCAGTCGGTTTCTGCTGCCGAAAGCTCCGTGCCCGCCCACACCGGCGTCACCGCCAGGCCGGCAAGACAGATCAGCAGAAACCTGCCGGACCGGCGCTGCAGCCAGGACACCGGCATATGCAGCAGGGAATCGGGATTAGACACAGTCACAGTATCCTGTACCGGGTGAATGAAGGACGGGCGCAATTATAGGCCGCCTAGTTTACACATGCCCTTAGGGCTTGTTAACGGAAACTCCGCTGCAAAACCGTTTTACCCTGCTTATACTCCGAGCCCAACTCTGCTAACTTTCCCAGTCAGTACAACCCATTTATCAGGATAGTGTGCCCAAACATGGACATCCGCCTCCAGTCACTGACCCTCTGGGTCCGACAGATCCCAGGTTTTGAACAGGCCCATGCCGAGCCGGTTTCCGGTGATGCCAGCTTCCGGCGCTATTTCCGGGTCCGGCGCACAGACTCCGATGGCCAGTCCACCCCCTTTATCGTCATGGACGCACCGCCGGAGCATGAGGACTGCGAACCCTTTATAGCCATTGCCAGACACTGGCACCGGCACGGGATCCGGGTTCCGGTCATAGTGCAACAGGATCTGGCCCAGGGTTTTCTGCTGCTGGAGGACTTCGGTGACCGGCTGATGCTGGGCCAGCTGAATACAGACAATGCCGACGCCCTGTATCGGGGCGCCCTGGCGGAACTGGTGAAGATCCAGCCGCTTACGGCGCCAGAAGACTATCCCCTGCCCCCCTACGACGCAGAACTTCTGGACCGGGAAATGGCCCTGTTTCCGGACTGGCTGCTGGAGCAGTATCTGGGCATGACCCTGAGCAATACTGACCGGGCACTGCTGGAAACCACCTTTGCCTTCCTGCGGGAAAGTGCCCTGGCGCAACCGGAAGTCACGGTCCACCGGGATTACCATTCCCGCAACCTTCTGGTTCAGCCGGACAGCCTGCGCCCGGGAATTATTGATTTCCAGGATGCGGTAACCGGCCCCATTACCTACGATGTCGTCTCCCTGCTCCGGGACTGCTATATCCGCTGGCCGGAGGAACAGGTTCTGCAGTGGCTGGAATACTTCCGGGAACTGAGTCTGGACGCTGGCCTGCACCGGGCCGACCGGGAAACCTTCCGCCAGTGGTTTGAACTGACCGGCATGCAGCGCCACCTGAAGGCTGCAGGCATTTTCGCCCGCCTGGCCATCCGTGATGGCAAGCAGGGCTATCTGGGCGATATCCCGCGCACCGTCAGTTACCTGAGGGATGCCGCCAGCCGCCAGCCGGCCCTGCGCAGCTTCCATCTGTGGCTGACCGAGGCACTGATTCCGGCGGTGGAACAACGCATCGGCCCGGTTCCCGGTCAGGAGTATACAGACCTGTGAAAGCCATGATCCTGGCGGCCGGCAAAGGCGAACGCATGCGCCCGCTCACCCTGACCACCCCCAAGCCCCTGCTGAGGGTCGGTGACAAGCCCCTGATCCAATACCACCTGGAACACCTGCACCAGGCCGGATTCCGGGAAGTGATCATCAACCACGCCTGGCTGGGCCAGAAAATCGAACAGGCTCTGGGCTGCGGCCAGCGCTTCGGTCTCAACCTGCAGTATTCCCGGGAAGGCGAGCCACTGGAAACCGCCGGCGGGATAGTGCGCGCACTGCCCATGCTCACCGACCGGGACACGGACTGGTTTCTGGTTATCAACGGGGATATATGGAGCGACTTTGATCTGGCCCGGCTGACACCACCGGACCAGGGCGAGGCCCTGCTGGTTCTGGCGGACAATCCGGAACACCATCCCGGTGGTGATTTCCACTGTTCGGACCAGGGTCTGGTGAGCGAACAGGGTCCCAGGATGCTGACCTTTACCGGCATCAGCCTGCTGCACCGGCGCCTGTTTGCCGGCCTGGATGACCGCGCAGGGAAACTCGGACCGGTCCTGCGCAAAGCCATGGCGGGCGGCCGGGTTCACGGCCTCTACCACCCCGGGCAGTGGGTGGATGTGGGCACACCGGAACGCCTGGCAGAACTGGACCGGAAACTGGCGAACAGGGAACGGTGACACCATGACTGAAAGCCGCCCCCAGCCCGCATTGCCAGCCCGACTGGAAACCGCCTTCATCCGTCTGCTCGGGGAGCTGAGTTCCTGCAACCATAGGGCTCCCGAACTTCTGAAACGGGGCCGCCTGCCCCGCTGGCAGTGCCCGCCCCTGTTCTTTTTCCTGGGCTACATTGCCAAGTCCGAGGGCCGGGTCACGGAAGCGGATATCGGCTTTGCCGAGGAACTGATGAAGACCCTCGGCCTGTCCCGACGCCAACGCAAAGGCGCCATACGCCGATTCCAGCAGGGCAAGTCTGCCACCGGACTGCCGGCACTGCGCGGCCTGTCGGTCCGTCTTGGCAGCCGGATCTGGCCAGCCCACGCCATTAAACTGGCCATCTGCCTGTGCCATGCCGCCCAGCTCAATGGTCGCCCCGGCCGGGCCAGACGCTACCGCTGCGAAGATGCCATTGACCAGATCGGCCTGCCCGCCAGCATTGCTGACGACATTTTCGACAGCTACGCCAGCAGAATCTGGAGTACACCGAACGACAGCCCGAGCCAGCCGGTGAATTATGAACAGGCCTGTGAACTGCTGGGGGTCACCCGCAGGGACAGTCTGGCGGTCATCAAACGCGCCTACCGCAAAAAGGTTTCCAGCTGCCACCCGGACAAGATTGCCCAGCAGCAGGTAAGCCGGGCGGAACAGGCGGCGGCCAAGGAAAGATTGCTGTGTTACCAGCAGGCCTGGGAGCTGATCAAGCGGCGCCATGATCTGACCCGCTAGCTTCCGGACCTCAGCGGGGCTGCAACCAGCTGTGGATACGCCCGGCGATCATCCCCGCATCCGTCACCGATGGTGGCTGAGTGATGGCGACCGGCTGATAGCTGTATGGGGCAACGGCTGGCCAGCGCCCCCGGTTTCCGGAAGCCGGTGCCGACAACTCCAGAATGGTCATATCCGTCAGGGCCTCAAGCCAGTCCTCCAGCCCGACTCTGGTGCCCGGATAGAAGGCCGGCGCCACCCAGATCAGGGCCTTTGCCGAACCGGCGTCTTCAGGCCAGCCCGCCAGGTAGTTGCAGGCATAGCCCACCCCCAGCAGTACCGGCTGTTCAAAGCCCCGGCCGGTGAGTTCAGCCAGTGCCGCCGACAGCATTTCCTGAACCCGTTCCCGGTACAGCTCCTCCGGACCAGCCTCTTCCTCCCCGACTCCCGCCATGACCGCAGGCAGAGTGCCACTGGTGCCGTCATCCGGGACTTCCGGCACAGGCTCCGGAACCTTCTCCAGCAACCGCTGCAACGAAGGGGACGGCGCTTCCAGGCCCAGCGTTATGGTCGCCCAGCCCCGCTCCGCAAGCTGCCCCGCCAGAACTCCGGCCAGACCCGATGCTGCGGTTTCCCCCACGTCCCCCAGCAGCACCAGGGCACCCAGGGCCGGCTCCCGACGGGCAGGCCGGAACAGGCCCAGGGCCTGACCACCATCCGCCAGCTCCAGCCATACCGCCGAATCCGGAAAATCCCGGCTCAGGGCCTGCTCCCCCAGTCCGGAAAACACCCCGGAGCGACTCTGCACCTGGACAGAGGTTGCGGCTTCCGCCTCCCCGGTTCCACCCCCGGCAGCACCGCCGGAAACCACCAGACACAATGCCAGCAACAACCACTGGCACCACCGGTTTTCTGTTTCAAGCCTGATTCTACGCACAGATCCTGACTCTTTGGCTGCGAAAAAAACTGAGTGAACTGATAGACTAGCAGCTGTTTTCCATGTGCGGCAGAAAGCCTGCCGGGCATCCGGATATATCACCGCGTATGCGTGCAAAGCCATTGAGAGAGCCGTCATGAATCCTTACCTGATTGCCCCGTCCATTCTGTCTGCAGATTTTGCCCGTCTGGGCGAAGAAGTGGATAACGTACTGGCTGCCGGAGCCGATATCGTCCACTTCGATGTCATGGACAATCACTATGTGCCCAACCTGACCATAGGCCCCATGGTCTGCGAGGCCCTGCGCAAGCACGGGGTAACCGCTCCGGTGGATGTACACCTGATGGTGTCTCCGGTGGATGACCTGATCCGCATGTTTATCGATGCCGGCGCCACCTATATCACCTTCCACCCGGAGGCCAGCAAGCATGTGGACCGCTCCCTGCAGCTGATCCGGGACGGTGGCTGCAAGGCCGGCCTGGTGTTCAACCCGGCCACCTCACTGAACTACATGGATTACGTGATGGACAAGCTGGACATGGTCCTGCTGATGTCGGTAAACC
>JBFHSI010000013.1:0-26243 GCA_041591245.1 Marinobacter sp. | reverse complement strand
GATGGTGTTCTGTACCACTTCCGCGCCTTTCTTGGCGATGGCAACCGAGCGTTCCGCAACCGCAGAGGATTCGGCGGCGTTGGAAGATACCTGGTCGATGGATACCGCCATTTCGTTAACAGCGGCAGAGGCGCCGGCAATTTCCTGGGCCTGATGCTCGGAAGCGTCAGCCAGGTGCATGGCGGTAGCCTGGGTTTCCTGGGCTGCGGAGGCAACCCGTACGGCGGTTCCACGAATCGCCTGTACCAGTCCGCGCATCTGGTCGATCGCGTAGTTGATGGAGTCCGCGATGGCACCGGTGAAGTCCTCGGTTACCGTAGCCTCGGTTGTCAGGTCACCATCCGCCAGGTCGGCGAGTTCGTCCAGCAGTCGCAGGATCGCGTTCTGGTTCTGCTCGTTCTGCTCCTGGGTGGAGGCCAGACGCTCCTGGGCGTCTTTGTAGAGAGCCAGACCGATGAACACAACAATGGCAATCATCGCAGCCAGAATGATAAAGGCCAGGGTCGGGCTGACCAGGCGTGAATCCGACTGGGTACGGAAACCTTCCGCAAGGATGGACAGTTCGGACAGCAGTTTCTCAGAGTTCTGGAAGATGTCACTGGCTGCGGTACGAACCTTGAAGAGGTCGGGAGAGGCTTCAAGAATCGCATCTACGTTCTGGGAAACGAACTCGAACAGCTCGGCGACGGCTTCCAGGCCGTAGACAGCGTCTTCATCGTTTACCTTGGTGATGCCCATGTCCGGGTTACCGTTGAGCTGGCCGTTGAGAACCCGGCCAAACTGGGCGGCGTCACGGCCGAAACGGTCCGCAGCAATAACGGCGTCTTCGTCACCGGAGAGTACGTTGTTGACCGAGCGCACGATCCGCTCTGCCAGCAGTGACTGGCGCTGGGCCAGGGCGATCTGCTCGGCGGGTGCGTCGTTGTCCAGCAGGATCTGTACGATGTCATCGTATTCCACCTGCAGCTGGGGGATGTTCTCGTTCAGGGTCCGGGCCACTTCATGCAGGCCCAGTACCGCTTCCTGGGTGGACAGGATGTTGTCAGCGTTTTTACGGACCGTATCCCAGTTTGCCTGTACACCACTCTGTTGTGCCAGTTCACTGGGGGGCAGGCCGGTTTCCGGGTTACCCTTGGTCACATTGGTCCAGAGCTGCTGGAAGTCGTCCCGTGAACGCCGCAGTTGGTCAAAAGCTGTGGCGGTACCGCCGGCGGCCTCCGTGGCGTTCTTCGCAATGGCCTGCGAGAGAACCCTCAGTTCCGCACTGTTGGCGATGTATTCCTGATCGTTCTGGCTGTCCCTGTTGACGATAAACAGGACCACAACGAGCAGGACGGTGAGTGCAATCAGCGTAGCGATCAGGCCGGCAACCAGCTTGTTGCCTCCCTGTCCCATACTGAGTCTTCCGGCTCTGTTTTTCATTTTCTGGCTCCCGGCCTCTTCATGTAGATTGGCAAGTTCGTTGTATGCGGGTATCAGGCAGAGAAGGTGATGTTCCTGCCGTCGTCATCACCCTACTGCTGTGCGACGTCAAGAAAGCGTTCGTCATCGAGCAGGTCGATGGCGGAAAAGACTTTCCAGACTTCCTCGTTGCGCTCATATCCGCCGCTAACAAACGGCTGAACGCTTTCAGGAACACCTTCCGGTGCATCCTTGAAACTGTCTGTGGCGAAATACTGCATGCCCAGTACGCTGTCCACGACCAGACCACTGAAAATATCGCCTTGCTCCACTACCAGCACCCGGCGTTCACGCTGGCTGCGCGACGAGCGGGGGATATTGAAGAAGTTGGCGAGATCGACCAGTGGCAGAAGGCGGCCGCGGACATTGGCGGCGCCCAGAAGAAACGGCTGAACCCCCGGAATATGGGTAAACCGGGGGACGTGAAGGATCTCTGAGACCTCACCCATGGGAGCCACATAGCGGTCGCCTGCGAGAACAAAGCCGATACCGTTCCACAGTTCAACGGCTTCCTGTTGTTCCGGCAGGCCGGCGGCCAGGGCCCGGCTGCGCTGGGCGATATCCGTCAGAACGGCAAAGGGGGCGGCCTGGGCGGACATGCTTACTCCATGGTCAGGTTGGGGGGTTAGACAATCAGGCTGTCGATGGTCTTGATCAGATCGTCTTCGTTAACCGGCTTGACGAGGTAACCCTTGGCGCCCTGGCGTGTGCCCCATACCCGGTCAGTTTCCTGATCCTTGGTGGTGACAATGACAACGGGAATAGACGCGGTCTCCGGTGCACGGGTCAGCTGTCGGGTAGCCTGAAAACCGTTCAGACCGGGCATGACCACGTCCATCAGCACCAGGTCAGGGGTTTCTGCGCGGGCTTTGGCCACGCCGTCCGCTCCATTGTCGGCAGTCAGGATTTCGTGCTGGTGTTTTTCCAGCATGCTGGAAATCTTTTTCACCTCGGTGGGGGAGTCGTCAACAATAAGTATGCGAGCCATGGTTTCCTCGATGGTTCTGGGTTTCAGCAGGTTTACGTTTTACGCCTGGGGAACATACCGACGGATCGTATTGAGCAGCTCATCCTTGCTGAACGGTTTGGTCAGATACTGATCGGAGCCGACAATGCGACCTTTGGCCTTGTCAAACAGCCCGTCCTTGCTGGAGAGCATGATGACCGGCGTTTTCTTGAAGGAGGAATTGTTCTTGATCAGTGCGCAGGTTTGATAGCCGTCCAGGCGTGGCATCATGATGTCCACGAAGATAATGTCCGGCTGGGAATCTGCAATCTTGGCCAGGGCGTCAAAGCCGTCGGTAGCGGTGATGACCTCACAACCGACCTTTTTCAGAAGGGTTTCTGCTGTGCGGCGAATGGTTTTGCTGTCGTCGATCACCATGATCTTCAGATTTTCGAAGTTGTCATCCATTATCCAACTGCCCTTGCGCTCTAGCGACTGTCGTTATTTTTCAGACGGGGTTAAGTCCGCATCTGAAGGTGCTTCGGTAAGGCCCGCTTATTTATAGATTATCGATGGCAGGATAAAAAGTATTTGTTTGTGACCAAATGTACCGCCGCCTGCAACTTCACGTAATGGACTGAGCATTTCTGCGGATGCAATCACGACTCGGGTACAATACCATTCGATGTCTTCAGCATAGCACCTATCATCCGGCCCGCTCTGCTGACCGGTTCGTGTTTTTAACCCTTGGAGCGCAAGAAGCACTATGACAGTCCGACTAGGGATCGTGATGGATCCGATCGAGGATATCCATTTCAAGAAAGACAGTTCACTGGCCATGCTGCTGGCAGCGCAGACGCGTGGCTGGGAGCTTGAATACATGGAAATGCAGGACCTCTATCTGGACGGTGGCAAGGCCATGGCCCGGACCCGGAGCCTGACTGTCCATAAGGATCCCGAAAACTGGTACAGCTTCGGTCAGAGCAAGGATCAGGCCCTGGGTGATCTGGACGTTATTCTGATGCGCAAGGATCCCCCTGTGGACCGGGAGTTTCTGATGGCCACCTACATTCTGGAGGCCGCCGAGCAGCAGGGGGCGCTGGTGGTCAATCCGGCGGCAACCCTGCGGGACTGTAACGAAAAACTGTTTGCCACCCAGTTCGAGGACCTGACGCCGCCTCTTCTGGTGAGCCGTTCCGCAGCCCGCTTCCGGGAATTCCATGCCGAGCATGGCGACATTATCATGAAGCCGGTGGACGGCATGGGCGGGCATTCGATCTTCCGGGTCAAGGAGCAGGACTTCAACCTGGGGGTGATTATCGAAACCCTCACCAATTATGGCCGGCATCAGGCCATGGCCCAGAAATTCATTCCCGAGATCAGTGACGGCGACAAGCGTATTCTGCTGATTGATGGCGAGCCTGTGCCGTACGCCCTTGCGCGTATTCCGTCCCAGGGCGAGAATCGCGGCAATCTTGCGGCCGGCGGTCGTGGTGAAGGCCGGGAGCTGACCGATCGCGACCGGGAAATCTGTGCCCGGGTGGCACCGGTTATCCGGGCAAAGGGCCTGATGTTTGTGGGCCTGGATGTGATCGGCGATTACCTGACGGAAATCAATGTCACCAGTCCGACCTGTATTCGCGAACTGGATGCCGCCTTCGGTATCGATATTGCTGGTATGCTGATGGCCGCCATTGAGCGGCGCCTGGACGGGCGCGGTCAGGCATAACCGTTAACAAGGACCAATCAGGGGGCCAGAATCAGGAATGGCAGTTCAGGTAAGCGATTTTGACCGGTTTTCCTTCACACTGTTCATGGCGTTGGCGGTGCACGCCATGGTGGTGCTGGGAATTACTTTTGCGCCGGAACCGCCGATATCGTCCGCCCAGACCATGGAAATTACCCTGTCCCGGTTTGACGATGAGGATGCCCCGGAGAAGGCAGATTTCCTGGCCCAGACCAGTCAGAAGGGCAGTGGTACCGAGGAAGAGGTGCAGGAGCTGACCAGCCCGGATCCGGCCGAGATGCACCAGCCGCAGTTGGCTCAGGTGCAGCCCCTGCCGCCGACCCGGACTGAACCTGTACCACAACAGGCCCAGCCGGTGGTTCAGACCGAAGCCCGCTCACAACAGCAGGTGCAGAAACGGCAGGAGGATGCACCTCCGGTGGAGAAGCCCCTGCCGGTGCAGAAGAAAACAAGTCTGATGGAGCGCAGCCTGGAGATTGCCAGCCTGGAAGCCCGCTTCGATGCCCAGCAGCGGGCCTACGCCCGCAAGCCCCGGGTGATGCGGGTGACTGCTGCCTCCACACTCAAATCCAGCAATGCCTGGTATGTACAGAACTGGGTCAGCAAGGTCACCCGGGTGGGCAATATCAACTACCCGGTGGAGGCCCGCCGTGCCGGTATCTATGGCACCCTGAGAATGCTGGTATCCCTCAGGAAAGATGGCACAATCAAGGAAGTGGCCATTCTGCAGTCCTCGGGCAGTACCGTGCTGGATGATGCGGCGATCCGTATTGTCCGGATGGCCGCACCTTTTGCACCTTTCCCGGAAGAAATGCGGGAAAATGTCGATGAACTGGAAATTATACGAACCTGGTCGTTCCAGCAGCGGGGACTGACATCCGGATGACAGTAACAAACCACTCGGTACAGAATTTCGGCCACCATTTCCTGGTGGCCTCACCCTACCTTGCAGATCCCCGTTTTCGCGGGGCTGTCATTTATATGTGCGAACACTCCGATGACGGTGCCCTCGGGCTGGTCATCAATCATCCGCTGGATATCCACCTTGGCGAAGTTCTGGAACAGCTGGACCTGCACGGTGGTGAGCTGGATTTGCCGGTCTTCAGCGGTGGTCCGGTGCAGCCTGAGCGCGGATTTGTCCTGCATCCGGCGGGCTCCCGCTGGGTCAACACCACGGACATCACCGACGAGGTGCTGCTGACCACCTCCCGGGATATTCTGGAAGGCATTGGCCGGGGCGAAGGCCCGGAGCAGTTCCTGGTGGCCCTGGGCTATTCCGGCTGGGGCGCCGGGCAGCTTGAGGAGGAGCTGGGCAGCAATGCCTGGCTGACCTGTCCGGCAACCACCGACATATTGTTCCGGACGCCATGGAATGAGCGTTACCAGGCGGTTCTGGCTCTGATGGGTATCGACCTGAACCAGCTCAGCGAGTCCGTGGGACATGCCTGAGGTGGGCCAGCGTCGGGTCATGGCCTTTGACTTCGGCACCCGTCGTATCGGTGTGGCCTGCGGCCAGGAAATGCTGGGCAGCGGCCAGCCGGTGGCCATGATTCCCGCCCGGGATGGTGTGCCTGACTGGAACAGGATTGCGGCATTGCTGGAAGAATGGACGCCGGATCTGGTGGTGGTGGGCCTGCCCCTGAACATGGATGATACCGAGAATGACCTATGTGCCCGGGCCCGCAAGTTCGGCAAGCGCATCCATGGCCGCTTCCATGTGCCGGTGGAAATGGTGGACGAGCGGCTTACCAGTTTTGAGGCCAAGGGCCAGGTGATGGCCTCCGGTGGCAGCCGGGATTATGGCCGCCATGGTGTGGATGACCTGGCCGCAGTGCTGATTCTGGAAACCTGGTTCGGCCTGCACGCCGGATCTGCCGGTATGACCGATACCGGCCTTTGACAACAGTGAGGATGGAATGACCCAACAGCTTGAAATCAGCCGGTTGCTGGATGGCCTGGAAACGGGACTTCGGCAACTGATGGAGCAGCGGGGCGTGACGTCTCCGGCACTGATTGGAATCCGGACCGGTGGCGTCTGGCTGGCGGCGGAAATCAGCCGCCGTCTGGGGCTGGAGGAGCCCTTCGGGGAACTGGACATTTCCTTCTACCGGGACGACTTCAGCCGCATAGGTCTGAATCCGAAAGTCACCCCCTCCAGCCTGCCGTTTGATACCGAAGGCCGGGATATTGTCCTGATTGACGATGTCATCATGAGCGGGCGTACCATTCGCGCTGCCATGAATGAAATCTTCGATTATGGCCGGCCAGCAAGTATCATACTGGCCACTCTTATTGATCTGGGGGCCAGGGAATTGCCCATACAACCGGATGTGACCGGTCAGAAGCTGCTACTGCCGCCGAACCAGCGGGTCAAGCTGCGGGGTCCGGACCCGTTACGAATTGAACTGCAGGAAACCGGACACTGACCGTACAGGCTTCCGGCCTATCTATACCGAAGACCATACACAGGCGACTCATGACCGCACACGACCTCTCCCCGAACCACTTGCAGCTGACCCGGGATGGTCAGTTGCGGCATTTTCTGACCCTCGACGGCCTTGGCCGGGATTTGCTCACAGACATTCTGGATACGGCGGACTCCTTTATTGAAGTGGGGGAGCGCACCATCAAGAAAGTGCCCCTGTTGCGGGGGCGAACGGTGGTGAATCTGTTTTTCGAATCCAGCACCCGCACCCGCAGCACCTTCGAACTGGCGGCCAAGCGCCTGTCGGCGGATGTACTCAACCTGGACATCAGCACTTCCGCCACCTCCAAAGGGGAATCCCTGTCGGACACCCTGCTGAACCTGGAAGCCATGGCCAGCGACATGTTTGTGGTCCGGCACTCCCAGAGCGGTGCTCCCCACTTTATCGCGGAAAGCGTGACCCCGGGGGTGGCCATTATCAATGCCGGTGACGGTCGCCATGCCCATCCCACCCAGGCCATGCTGGACATGCTCACCATCCGTCAGCACAAGGGCCGTTTCGAGGGGCTGAAAGTGGGGATTGTGGGTGACATCCTGCACTCCCGGGTGGCCCGTTCCCAGATCCGTGCCCTCAATGAACTGGGGGCAGGGGAAGTCCGGGTTATTGCCCCGGGTACACTGTTACCCCGGGATGTGGAAAGCCTGGGGTGCAAGGTGGAATACGACATGGCCGAAGGCATGAAGGACCTGGATGTGGTGATCATGCTGCGGCTGCAGAAAGAACGGATGCAGGGTGCGTTGCTGCCCAGTGAGCGGGAGTTCTACCGGCTCTATGGCCTGAACCGGGAGAAGCTGGCGCTGGCCCATCCCGACTGCATTGTCATGCATCCGGGGCCCATCAACCGGGGCGTGGAAATCGAGTCAGCGGTGGCCGACGGCCCCAATTCGGTGATTCTAAACCAGGTCACCAACGGCATTGCAATCCGTATGGCAGTGATGTCCATGGCCATGGGTGGGCAGATCGCAGAACGTCAGCAAAAACAGAGTGAAGGGGGCCGGGCATGAGTCTGACTGTAGCAACCGGTGAAACCAGTCTGAAAATTCTCGGCGGCCGCCTGCTGGACGGTCAGGGTATGGACTCTGCCAACGTCGCCCTGCTGATCCGTAATGGTCAGATTGTGGCCACGGGTGAGGCGGCCTTGCAGGCCGATGCGGATACCAGTTTTGATGCGAAAGCCTGTGTGATCGCTCCGGGTTTTGTGGATCTGTGCTGTAATCTGAGGGAGCCGGGTTCCGGCCAGAAGGGCAATATCGCCTCGGAAGCCCGGGCCGCGGCCCACGGAGGTTTCACCACGGTCTGTGCCTCTCCGGAAACCTCTCCGGTCAATGACTCCAGTGCGGTCACCAACCTGATCCGCGATATGGCGGGTAACACGTCCATACAGGTATTGCCGGTGGGCGCTCTGACCCGGGGCCTGGAAGGCGAACTGCTCAGTGACATGGCCGGTCTGGCCCGGGCCGGATGTGTGGCCCTGGGCAATGGCTCCCGGCCGGTACGCAATGCCCGTATTCTGCGTCGGTGTATGGCCTATGCCCGCACTTTCGGCCTGACCATCATGCTGAGTCCGGAAAACGAGGCCCTGGCGGCCGACGGCTATGCCCATGATGGCCTGGTCACCTCCCGCCTGGGCCTGCTGGGGATTCCCGAAGTGGCAGAAACCGCAGCGGTCATGGAAATGATTCTGCTGGCCGAGGACACAGGGGTGCGTCTGCACCTGAGCCAGATTTCCTGTGCCCGTAGTGTGGAAATGATTGCCGAGGCCCGGCGCCGGGGTATTGCCGTGACCGCCGATGTGGCCATGCATCAGCTGGTATTTACCGAGGATGCCCTGGCCGGCTTTGACAGTCGCTTCCATGTGCGTCCGCCCCTGCGCAGTGAAGCAGACCGCAAGGCCCTGATTGCCGGTGTCCGGGACGGGGTGATTACCGCAATTGTCAGCCAGCACCAACCCCACGATACAGCGGCCAAGCAGGCGCCTCTGGGGGCCACCGAGCCGGGCCTGTCCAGTGTGGAGAGTGTTCTGTCCATGGGGCTGGGCCTGGTGCAGCAGGGTGAGCTGAGCCTGGAGGAACTGGTGCGGGCTCTTGGTGCCGGACCGGCATCGGTGATCAACCGTTCGGTTTCTGTGGCTGAAGGTGCACCGGCTGATCTGTGTGTATTTGATCCGGATGCCCGCTGGGTGCCCGGTGACACTACTCTGGTATCGGCGGGTCGCCACGCACCGGTGATCGGTGAGGAGCTGCCCGGAGTGGTGCGCCTGACGGTGGCCGGGGGCCGGATCGCCTGGCAGAACCCTGAGAAGTGAATGGAATGAGGCAGGGGTAGGCTGGCAGGTGCCTAAGCCATCACGGACTTTCCTGGCTTTGCTGAAATAACCTGTGTACCTGGCTCCCCTGCCAACGCTTTCCGTGGACAGCCGGCCTAAGGTCAGGCATTAACGGAGGCGAAACCGGCGCGTGCAGACCGAACGCAGGCGCCGGCTCCGAACCGAACAATAATAAATAAGGAGTCATTCCGTGAACCCGGCAACCTTCCCAAAGAGGGTGGCGCTAGCAGCCATTCTGTCCGTTACCTCCCTGTTTTCTTTTTCGGCCCAGGCCCAGAGCCCTGTGATGGAGCGCAGCTTTTGTGTGTTTGATCCGGTAGGTGCCAATGGTCCGCTGTTTGCCATTGCCAAGAGCTTCCAGCCGGTGGTGCTGCAGCAGGGTGTAAAGCTGAGCCTGCACGCTTATACCGACGAAAAGGTGGCCGCCGAAGATTTCAAGGCTGGCCAGTGTGATGCGGTTCTGCTGACCGGCACCCGGGCCCGGGAATTCAACAAGTTCACCGGCAGCCTGGAAGCCATGGGGGCGGTGCCCGGCGAGCAGGAAATGCGTCTGCTGTACAACACCCTGAGCCAGCCCAAGGCCCGCCCATTCCTGATTGATGGCCCCTATGAAGTGGCCGGGGTGTTCCCGGGCGGTGCCATCTATCTGCTGACCCGTGACCGCTCCATCGACAAGGTGGAGAAGCTGCAGGGCAAGCGTGTGGCTACCCTGGATTACGATGAAGCCTCGGTGCGTATGGTGCGCCATGTGGGGGCCTCTGTAGTGGGCTCCAACTCCGCCAATTTTGCCGGAAAGTTCAACAACGGCAGTGTGGATCTGGCCTATGCCCCGGCGGTGGCCTATGAGCCTCTGGAGCTCTACAAGGGGGTCATGCCGGATGGCGCAGTGGTCCGTTATGCCCTGGGCTACATGAACTTTCAGGTGATTATCCACCGTGACCGTTTTACCGAGGATGCGGGCCAGCTGGTTCGTGAGGAATCCAGCAAACGCATAAACGAAGCCTACGACATTATCGCCCAGGCCGAGGAGGGCATTCCGGAACAGGTCTGGATGAATCTGCCGGCAGAGGACATTGCAGAGTACGACCGCATGCTGAGAAAGGTCCGGCTGTCCCTGCTGGCCGATGGGGTCTATGACGAACGGGCGATCCGGCTGATGAAAGCCATCCGTTGCCGGGTGGACGGTTCACGTTCCGAATGCGCATCCTGAGAAACGGGCCCGGCGGCTGCCGGGCCTTTTGGTACGGGCTCAGCCAATCTGTTCCCGCAGGGTTTTTCCGGGCTTGAAGCCCACGGTTTTACTGGCGGGAATCCGGATGACCGCACCAGTCCGGGGGTTGCGGCCATCGCGGGCTTCCCGGTGGCGGATACTGAAGGTGCCAAAACCGATCAGGCTGACATCTTCGCCCCGGGATGCTGCCGCTGAAACTTGGTCGGTGAATGCGGTAATGACTTCACTGGCTTTTTCCCGGGTAAGACCGGTCTGGTCAGCGATGGCTGCGGCAAGTTCGGGTTTTCTCATGGTAGCTCCTGTTGTGTTCGCGGTCTGTGCGAGAGGGTGATGCCGGAACAGCGGGCATCTGCACAATCTATAGTGGTCGCCGGGTTGCTGCGCAATCCCGGTGTGTGAAATGGGGATATTATCGGCGCCATCTGGGGTGCCTGTCGCAAAAAAGCTATACCGTGTCGGCCACAACCGCTATGGGGAAACGGTCTGTATCCCTGTCAGCGATTGCCTGGCGGACTCCAAAACCATAACAACAATACGGAAGGTGAATTTGCCATGTCATATTTCCGGGCCACATATCCTGCCCTGAACCATTTTGTTACCCGCCTGAAGGGCCTTGTCGCAGCGGTGTCTGCTACGGCGCTTGTCAGCGCCTGTGGTGTGGTGGACCAGATGGTCTACAAGACCACCGGAGACGTACTGCAGGGCTTTTCCCGGGACTATACGGTGCCCTATCTTCTGCAAACCGGTGACCTGGCCATGGGCTGTGCCATGAGCGAATCCATGGCGCCACTGCTGATGTCGTTCGGGCGGGTCACCACCGAGCCGGACCAGCTGGCAGTGATTCTGTACCTGTCTGCCGGTAGCTGTGCCGAGGAGCAGGCGCGGGAAAATGAACTGCAGGGTCTGGCAGCCATGCATGGTCTGGATGCCAGTGCTGCTGAGGATGCCATGATCCGGCAGAAGCGGGCCTATGTGCTGGCTGCCAACCGTTATTACCAGGCCTGGCAGCATTTCAGTGCCTACTATGGCGAGCCGGATGCGGAGGTATGCCCGTATCTTTATGACGACATGGATGAGTTCATCTATCTGGCAGGCCTGCTTTCCGGCCTGCAGGCCCTGAATGCCCAGATCCAGTCCACCTCCTCCGGGGCTGTGCCCACCAATATCGCCCCGATCGTGGCCCGTGCTGCCAGCTGTCTCGACAACGAAAAGTGGTGGGGTACGCCCATGGCACTGCAGGCCACGGTCGGCGCCATGCTTCCGGGAATTCTGCCGGAGGGCGAAGATGCCTTTGCCTGGCTGCGGACAGCGGATCGCCTTGGTGACCGGGGTGGTGTGCGCCTGCCCTACGTATTCCATGCCATGGCAGCGGTGAATACCGGGGATGAGACTCTGGTGAAAGGCGTGGTACGCAATTATGTGCAGTCTGTGGATGAGCATCCTGCCAATGAAAACTGGCGTTTTCTGGATGCCATGGCCCGCAACATGATGGTTGCTCTCTCCGATCGCCTGTGGATGGCGAATAACGGGCACCGTACACCCCTTGGCCGTCTCGGCAGCTTCTGGGATGACCCACAGGAACCGGCAGAAACCATGAGCCTGGACGATCTGCTGTAATGCCAGTCTTGCGGGGAGAAGCATGATGTCGGAACGGGGTATGAAGCGAACGGGTCTGGAGTGGCTGTCGTCACTGCCGGCCTGCCTGTTACTGCTGGCGGTGGTGATGTTCTCCACCAGCAGCGATATTCACAACCAGATGCTGCGGGCCGGGGAGCAGCTCTGGAGCGGTTATTACAAGCTGCGGATGGATCCGGTTCCCCCAACCTGCGATGCGAACCGGGATATTGAAACCGCCGTGGCTGCGGAACTGGCAGCGACACCGGCCAATGATGATCTGATGTCGGATCTGTTGGGTGCCGAGACCAAGGATCCGGCGCAGGTGCGGCTGTCCGTTGAACGCGCCCTGGCGGATTGCCAGCAGGCCCACCGGGATTACGCCGACCTCAAGCGCCAGCTGACTCCGGGGGTCAAGGCCTATAGCACAGTGGAGCTGTTTGTCGCTGACCTGATCGCTTTCGGTCTGGAGTCCCAGCGCTTCATTCTGGTGGTTCTGGTGATGCTGTGTGCAGTGACCGCGACCCTGACCCGCCACCATATTGCCATGCGCGCCATCCAGACCCGCCTGGACTACCGGGTTTCCCTGACCCTGCAAACCGTCGCCAATGTCATGCTGCTGGGATCCAGTGTGATTTTCCGACAGTCCACCCTTGGTGCCGAAACCTCGGTAAGCGCGGAACAGCTTCTGCTGCATAACTTCTGGGTGGTGGGTTTCAGCTGCCTGACCCTGGCCGGCCTGTACCGCCTGTTGCGTATGCCTGCCGACCTGGAGGAAGGTGGCAGCCTGAGCCAGGCTCTGCTCTCAGTGCCCCTGTATACGGTGATGTGCCTGATTTCGGGTACCTATTTTGCGGCTATAGGTCACAGCTCCGGCATTGGCATCTATCTGGGCAAGATGATGGAGCTGGCGGACATGTTCCTGAATGTGGGGCTGTATGTGTGGGTGGGGATGATGCTCAAGCAGACCCGCCTGGCCACACTGGTCTTCGACGTGTTCCGGCCCTGGCGCATGCCGCCGGAGCTGTTGGCTGTGGTGGCGGTTCTTGTTGCAGCCGTTCCCACTGCCTATACCGGTGCCTCCGGCATTTTTGTTATTGCTGCCGGTGCGGTGATTTACAGCGAATTGCGGGCAGCGGGCGCCCGCCGGCAACTGGCGCTGGCGGCGACGGCCATGTCCGGCTCCCTGGGGGTGGTATTGAGGCCCTGTCTGCTGGTGGTGGTGATTGCTTATCTGAACCGGGAAGTGACTACCGATGAACTGTTTGGCTGGGGCATCTGGGTATTTGTGCTCACCGCCAGCCTGTTTTTCATTGTCGCCATAACCGTCAACCGCCAGAGCCGCTTCACTCTGGCACCGGCGTCCGAGGCCTTCCCGGCCATGATCCATGCCTTCCGTGCACTGGTTCCCTACATTCTGGTGATTGTCGGCGTGGTAATGCTGTACCGGTTTGCACTGGATGTGCGCATGGACGAGTTTTCCGCTCCCCGGCTGTTGCCGGTGATCATGCTTTCCATTCTGCTGTATGAGCATGTCAGCCTGCGTCGTCGGGGCCAGGATTCCGGGGGCGAGTGTCATCAGGGACTTGAGCGCAGTCTGCGCAGTGCCACCAACGACACCACCGCCGAGATCGGAGCCCTGTTACTGTTGCTGGGACTGTCGGTCAGTATCGGTGGGGTCATTGAACGCTCCGGGGTCATGCACAGCTTCCCCCAGGCCTTTGACAGTACCTGGTCAGCAATGATGCTGATGGTGGTGATTCTGGTCATTCTGGGCATGATCATGGATGCCTTCGGGGCGGTGATTCTGGTTACAGCCACGCTGGCGGGCATCGCCTATGGCAGTGGTATCCATCCGGTGCATTTCTGGATGGTCACCCTGGTGGCTTTCGAGCTGGGTTATCTGAGCCCGCCAGTGGCACTGAACCATCTGCTGACCCGGCAGGTCGTTGGGGAAGCGGAGTTTCTGGCCGCAGATGCGGAACCCGGCACCTTCTACCAGCGCCATGAACGTATCATCATGCCGCTGATTGCCCTGGGGGCATCCCTGTTGCTGGTGGCCTTTGTGCCTTTGCTGTTCTACGGAGCCTGAGGCGCTGCGGCACCTCAAGGCGCTTTCTGCCTGAACGGCCCCCACTTGGGGGCTTTATCGCATTAGCGCAGTTGCCCGCTTCAGGAGTGGCTGCGCGCGGCTTACCTGATTCCTTGCGAGCAGGGCATCTGCCATGGAGAGATAGGATTCAGCCAGGCGCTTCTCGACGGAGGCCAGTTCCTCAAAATGTTCCGGGAGCTGCTTTTTAAGAACCTGAATGTCATTGTAGACATCATCCAGCTGGGATTTTGATTTGGCCTTTTCAATGGACTCGTACCAGTGGCTGAATTTTTTGGCATAGAAAATCAGCGCTGCCTCTGTGGGAAATGCTGTGGGCGAGTCGGTTTCCCGGCTTTCCTCATAAAGTGCCAGGGCCCTGGCTGCCTCCCTCAGTTTCTCCAGGTTCTGTCGCTGGCTGGCGGTCTCCGGAGCCTGTGCGAAAAACCGATTCCCGATGGTCAGGAGCTGTGCCTGTTGTTGGGCATCGAAGGCATCGAAAGCTCCCCGGACCTGCTCCAGATACCTGTTCACTGCGTTTTTCGAGGGTATTGTGAGCTTGCCACCCAGGTACTCAAGGCTCTCGGCCAGCTGCATAAGTGCTTTCGAGTCCGAGGGTTTCAGATAACTTCCTTGTACCAGCGACGCATCGATTTCCTTCGCGATAGCTTCCTGCAATGCTAGCTGGCGACCCTTGATGCGGGATTGTATCCGGAGAAGTTCTGCATCTCTTGGATAGATGGTCAGGGCCCTTTGGGTTTCTTCAAGGGCCTGCAGTATATTCGGCAGGCCATTGTCCGTATTCGGGTTCAGAGACTGGTTGATTCTGTTCAGATAGTGGTTAACAAGGGATTCCTGATGCAGTTTGAGCAACCCGGCCTGCTCGATGGTGGGCAGTTTCTGAATCTCTTCCAGCAGCCTGGCTGGCGGTAGATCGTTCAGTGCCTGGATCTTTTCCCTCTGCTGGGTCAGCTGTTCCACCTCCAGCCGGGCTTTGTCGGATTCGGCCAGACTGCTCTGCCAGGCCAGGGCACCGGCGGAGAGTGCACCGATGGTCACCAGTGTCTGCCCCATGGTTTGCCAGGGCACAGGTTTCAGTGCCTGCTCAAATTTTTCGATCGACAGTTTTTCCTGATTTCCCAGAAGTTGCTG
This sequence comes from Marinobacter sp., assembly GCA_041591245.1. Classification (GTDB taxonomy): domain Bacteria; phylum Pseudomonadota; class Gammaproteobacteria; order Pseudomonadales; family Oleiphilaceae; genus Marinobacter. The sequence goes on along the minus strand of JBFHSI010000013.1, from coordinate 11,191 downwards.
TTTCAGGTTCAACCAGACTTTCCGGGGCATATTGCCGGGCTTGCGCAGTCGAATTGCCTGCCGTTCCTCTTTGGAAAGGGATTGCCGATTGAAAGGATGTTGGGAGCTGAGCAGCTCGTAACAGATACAGGCCAAGGCATATACATCGCCTTTACTTGAGGGCTGCTCTTCCCCGGCAAGCTCCGGCAGGGAATAGGCGGGCGTGTAGCCATACACCGAGGTTTCGTCGCGAGCGGTGCTCAGAAAATCGTCCTGCAGAGGGTCGCTAAGAACCCGGGATACACCGAAATCGAGAAGTTTGATTTGGCCACTGCGGGTAAAGAAAATGTTGGAGGGTTTGAGGTCTGCGTGCACCACATTGTGCGCGTGCGCATACTTCAAGGCCGCAAGAATCTGTTCAATGATGTCCCGGACCCCCTGCCATTTAAGTCCGTTTGGCCTGGAGCGCTGAATCATTCGGGTGAGGGGTTCGCCTTCCAGTAGCTCCATGACCATGAAGCAGGTGTCACCGTCCTGTTGCAAATCCTGCACCCGGATGATGTTGGGGTGGGTCAGACGCTGTGTTTTTGCGGTTTCGCGGGCCAGCACATCGAGTGTGCCGTCCTGGTTCAGCATGTCCGGCTTGAGGATTTTTAACGCGACCTGGCAACCGGTCGGGGCTGCTTTCTCCAGCTGGGTGTCTACGGCACGGTAAACATCGCTCATCCCGCCGGATGCAATCAGGGCTTCGATCCGGTAGCGCTGGTTCAGTGTCTCACCGAGCCATTTGTGCTTTTTGCTCTTTGCCGTCATGGTTATCCCCCCACCCGTTCCGTGGGGTTAGCGACGACGATCTGACCGCCATACTGTGTTGTATATCCAGCACTTGCTCTGGGGTGCCCATTCACCAAAGCAGCGAGTGCAGGCCCGGCAAAGTGTGCCGCCGGGCTGTTCGAAGAGGGGCAGGCATGGACTGTTCCAAGAAAGGCAACCGGCGTACTCATGTTCAAAACATCCCTGAAAATCGGCTATCCATATATTCCATATTCCGAGCAGGATGTTGTTCGATCTGTGGGGGGCAGGTCAAGCCCGGATGTGGGTTGAGTCTTAATTTTGATAACCGTGTTGGGACAGAAATTGACAGTTTCGAGGGGCTTGAATAGTATCGCTGGGTCGGGTTTCCCCTGCGTTTGTTTTTTTCAGGGGTATTCCGATGCAGGTATAGAACTCCGTCCAGGGAATGGTGCGGAAAACGGATTTGTATCTGATCGATTCGCCGTGCACAGGGAAGCGCGAAGCAATGCTGCTAGAACTCACCATTACCAGCTACCAGAGACTGTCACCGACGGTGACCAGCAAAAGATCGGTCGAGCCCGGTCAGACCGTGGTGGTTGGTCGTTCCCCTGACTGTGACTGGCACCTGCCTGATCCCGCCCGCGTATTATCTTCCCGACATGCCGAATTTCACTTTGTTGATGGTGGATTTACGGTCACTGATACCTCAACCAATGGTGTTTTTGTAAACGGTAGTGGGTCGCCACTGGGGCGGGGTAATGTGGTGGCTCTTGCTGATGGAGATGTATTGCGGCTGGGTGATTTCGAGTTGTCGGTGGCGGTTCGGTCCGGTGCCGGGCAGGCGAAGTCTTCAGGCAGGGATGCGGTAACGGTTTTGCCCCAGGCGGATTCAGGCAAGCCGGACCGGCTATTGCTGGGTGACCGGGAGCCGTCGGCAGATACCACTCCCACCGAAGAATCTGGGTCCGCCCCCGCTGGTGACTTCCGGGATTTTCTCGGGGCAGGGCTTGGTGAGCGGGTGATGGCGGACAGCCATGTCATGGTCCAGGAGCCTGAAATTCCTGGCGAATGGCATTGGGGACAGCCAGGTGTCGATGATGGCACTGCCAAACCTCAGGAGAGCTCTGCACCAGTAGGCTCCGCTGCCGAAAATTCATCCGCCGGGCCAGAACTGCTTACGGCCATTTTCGAAGGGCTGGGTCTCCGGCCGGAGCAAATGAAGGATGTGGGGCCGCAATTCGGCCTTCAGCTTGGTGCGCTTACCCGGGTTCTGCTTGACCGTCTGCTGGACATGATGCAGGTCCGTGCACGTCAAAAACAGCAACTCAGGGTCGCCCAGACTCTGTTCCAGCGCAGCGAAAACAATCCACTGAAATTCTCCGCGACCCCTCAGGATGCTCTGGATAGCCTGTTGCTGCGCCCCCATACGGCAAATCTGGGGCCCATTGATGCGGTAAATCGTGCGTTTGATGACCTGGTTTCCCACGAACAAGCGCTGCTTAAGGGAGTAGAGGCGGTGGTTCAGGATATTTTGTCGGATCCTGCGGATATGCCTGAGTCCGGAGGCGTTTCGGGAATCTGGGCGCGCCGCAGAGTGCTGGAAACCGTCCAGCGTCATCGTGCCTGGCAGCGGGATGTTTACGGCAGCACTGACAAAATGCTGAGAAGTGACGTTTTTGTCGAGGCCTATGAAGAGGCTGTTGGTCAAAATAAAGAAACTGCCGGAGTGTGAAATGATGATTCGTGGCTTGGTTGTAATGGCCCTGATTCTGGTTCTGCAAGGGTGTGTCGTGGCCAATGCACTCTTTGATCCCTATACCAATCTGAATTTTTCTGCCTATGGCAACATTAATCCTGATGACAGCGGTCGGTCGTCACCCCTGGTGGTCCGGGTATATGAGTTGAGTTCTACGGATGCATTCAGAGATGCCGATTTCTTCGATTTGTACGACGATGCCCCGGCTGTTCTTGGTGAGGATCTGTTGAGCACTGCAGAGTTGATTGTTCGCCCGGGAAGAGGCCTTACCAAAAAGCTTCGCTTGCACAGGGAAACAACATATCTCGGCATTATCGGTGCGTTTCGGGATATTGAAAATGCCGAGTGGAAGCTGGTTATGGAGGCTGATCCCCGCGGCTATGAAACCCTCAACATCCGGATAAAGGGCCGCTCAATTTCAAGGAATTAGCGCTGACTCTCCATACGGCTTCAGCACTTTAGGGCACACAACAAGGAATGACTCCCATCATGGATCGAATAGCGAAAGTTGCCTGGTCTGAGGGCATGTTGCTTCGCCCCCAACATTTTCAGCAGCAGGATCGCTTTTTGTATCAGGCGGCCCGTGACCGCCATGCCCGCACAGCCGTCCACGGCTATGGCATTTCCCATCTTGACCTGGATACTCAGGCCCTGGGGTTGGGGCAAGTCTCGCTGATCAGTGTGGCGGGGATCTTTCCTGACGGTATGCCCTTCCGCTTTGATCAGTCTGAAAATCTGGTACTTGAAGTTCCGGCTGATGCCCGGGACGAGCTGGTTTATCTGGTGCTGCCGATGGAAAAACTGGCAGGTGTCAATATTGCGGCAGATGCCGGTACAGAGGGCACAAGGTATCGGTTTGAAGAAGTCAGTCTGTTGGATGATTCCGCCGAAGATGGTGAAGAAGAGGTGCTTGGTATTGCCCAGCTCAACCCGCGTCTGAAACTGGAGCGGGATGATCTGGCCGGTTTTGTTTACCTGGCGGTGGCCCGGATTGTAGAGGTGGTGAATGAGAAAGAGGTCAAGCTGGACAGAAGCTTCATTCCCCCGACGCTGGATGTAGCCGCAATAGCTCCGCTCGCCTCATTTCTGCGTGAAATTCTGGGGATGGTAAAACAGCGTGCCAAGGCCCTGGCAGTGCGCATGCAGAAAGGTGCAGAGCAGTCTTCCACACTGTTTGATGTGCTGATGCTGCAAACCCTCAACCGTTGGCAGCCCCTGCTGGAGCATCTGAACGCCTCCCCCCAGGTGCACCCCGAACGTTTCTATGAACTCGCCGTGACCTTGACGGGTGAACTGGCACTGTTCACCCGGGCCGACAAAATGGTACCCGCGTTACCGCCATACCGGCATGACCAGCTGGCTGGAACATTTGGCGACCTGGCCGCTTTGCTCAGCCAGTCTCTGAGTACCGTTCTGGAGCAAACCGCCATCGCCCTGAAGCTTGAGAGTGCGCAGTATGGCATTCGGGTAGCGCCCTTGCCGGACAGCAGTCTGCTGGAGTCCTCCCAGTTCGTATTGGCGGTCAAGGCAGACCTGCCAACCGAGGATATTCGCCGCCGCCTGCCTGCTCAGATCAAGCTCGGGGCCGTTGAACATATCCGGGACCTGGTCAATAACCACTTGCCGGGTATTCCGGTAAGTGCTCTTCCGGTGGCACCGCGACAGATTCCATACCATGCGGGCTACCACTATTTCTTGCTTGATGGCAAAAGCGAGCGCTGGCAGAACCTGCGCCAGAGCGGAGGGCTTGCCATTCATGTTTCCGGTAACTATCCGGGCCTGGAACTTGAACTATGGGCAGTCCGGCAGTAGCCGGTAATCTGATGATGCAGGGATCGCACCATGAATGACAGCACCGTTCTGAAACCTCGCCCCGGAGCCCGGCAGGCTGCGGGGCCAGCTCCCCAGGCCTCCCCGGGAGCTGCAGATCAGACTGTGATGGCTTCACCATCACAGACCACCTCCGGCTACAGCCGCTTCAGGTTGCCTGAGACCCGGCTGGGGCCGGTGTGCGACAAGGCCTCGAAGTTACTGTCGCTGGCGGTCCGGTTGCCGGAGGTAGAGAAGGTCGAAGATGTCGCTGAACTGCGTCGGCAGTGTATGGAGCTTGTCCGCGAATATCAGGCCAACCTTAAAGCGGCCGGACAGACTCCGGATACTGTTGAAACAGCCTCATATTGTGTGTGCGCATTGATCGATGAAATTGTGCTTAACACCAGTTGGGGGGAGGAGGATGGCCACTGGGCCGCCCACTCACTGCTGTCGGAATTCCATTCCCAGACATGGTCGGGCACCTATTTCTTTGACCTGGTTGCATCGGCCCGCCGGACCGCCCATACCGACGTACTGATGCTCCAGTATCTGTGTCTGTCGCTGGGGTTCAAGGGTAAGTATCGTGTGGAGGCGCGCGGCCAGGAAGAGCTGGAGACCCTGCGGGATTGCCTCTATCACGAAATCAGCAGTGCCCGCGGCACTCTGGCCTCACCCTTTGAGAAGAGCTGGGAACAGAAAATTGAAGCCGGCCCGGGTGTTGTCCGGGGCCTTCCGGTATGGGTGGGTGCTGCAGTGGCGGCAATGCTTCTGATGATCTTCTACATGGTTTTCTCCCACCGGCTGGATGCCAGTGCTGAGCCCGTCCTGCAGGCCATGTCGGCCATGGCAACCCCTGAAATCAAAGCGACCTCGGGCACAGCGGATCCCGGTCAGGCCAATTATTTGCGGCGGGTTCTGCAGACCGAAATCGACAAAGGGCTGGTGACCCTGGAAACGAGAGATACCGGTAACGTCACTCTGAGCATTGGCAACGAATCTCTGTTCGAGTCCGGTGCCGCTGAACTGAGGGAGGATGTCCGTCCTCTTATGAGCAAAATTGCACGGGCGCTGGAGTCTACCCGGGGCACCATCATGGTTACCGGGCACACGGATAACCAGCCGATTGCAACCAGTCAGTATCCTTCAAACTGGCATTTGTCACTGGCGAGGGCTACATCGGTGTCGGATGAACTGGCGGGTTCTGCCGCCCTGAAGGGCCGGTTATGGCCAGAGGGTCGGGGAGATACCGAGCCCCGCTTTGATAACAGTACAGCCGACAATCGTGCCCGGAACCGCCGGGTGGAAATCAGTCTGATTCCCTGAAGCCGGATTCAGGTGTTTGTGAGGTAAACCTATGGCATGGATTCGCCGAATGTTGTCCCGGATTTCACTGAGAGCCATTTTCGTGGTTTTTGGATTTGCTGCCCTTGCCGTTCTGGTCTGGTTCGGCGGTCCACTCCTGGCGATTGCTGACTGGCAGCCGCTGGCCTCGGTACTGGCCCGGGTATCTTTTCTTCTGACTCTGGTTATCACCTATTTGGCCCTTCAGCTTTGGCGCACCCGCAGGGAACGGCGTGATAACGAACGTGTGGTCGAAGAAATGATGGCGACCGACGAAGGCGATGAGCTGCTCCGGGAAGAGCTGGAAACCCAGCGAAGCAATATGCGCAAGGCCCTGAATCTGGTCCGTAAATGGAAATCCGGACGGTTCAGTTCAGTTTATCAGCTGCCCTGGTACATGATTGTCGGTGCACCTGGTTCGGGAAAATCCACCGCGTTGCTCAACTCCGGGCTGGAGTTTCCGCTGAAAAGCGAAATGGGGCTTGATTCGGTGAAAGGCGTGGGGGGAACACGCTATTGCGACTGGTGGTTTACAAATCGTGCAGTCATTATCGATACCGCCGGTCGTTACACCACCCAGGAGTCCAGTGACAAGAGGGATGCCCGGGGCTGGAATTCGTTCCTGGGACTATTGAAAAAGTATCGCTCCCGGCAACCGATCAACGGTGTGATCGTTGCGGTGAGTGTGGCGGATATGCTGGAGCAGACGCCGACAGAACAGGCGATCCACGCCAGGGCAATCAAGCAGCGTGTTCAGGAACTGCGCAACCGCCTGGGGGTGGTTTTCCCGGTGTATGTCATGCTCACCAAATTTGACCTGCTTGAGGGGTTTGTGGATACCTTCGGCATGCTGTCAGAGCAGGAACGCGAGGAAGTTCTGGGCATTACCTTTGACCTGGACACTGTGCGGGATCCCGAGAAGCTGCCCAGGGTATTCGAGCAGGAGTTTGATCAGCTTCTGAACCGGCTCAGTGGCTTTTTGCTGCATCGGCTCAAGCAGGAACGTGTTCCGGAAACCCGGCAGAAAATCTACGAGTTCCCGAAACAGGTCGCGTTGCTCAGAACGCCACTCTGGAACCTTGTCAAAGACGTCTTTTTCCCTTCTGCCTATGAAGACGTTCCCATACTCAGGGGCGTATACCTGGTCTCCTCTGAACAGGGGCAGGCGGGGTATGACAAGGTATCCGGAATTGTTGATCAGCAGTTCCGCTTGCGCTCACAGAAGGCATCGAAAGAACCCCTGGGCCAGGCAAGTGGAGGCTATTTCCAGCACAAGCTGTTTGATCGAATCATCTTCTCTGAATATGGCCTGGCGGTAACCGACAGTGGCAAAGCCCGGAAAAGGATGCTGGTCCGGCGCATGGCCTTTGCCGCCATGGCGGTCCTGACTCTGGCGCTGTCGGCCACCTGGTATACAGACTATGCGAAGGCCAGGGATACCATTTCGGGCTATGCAACTCGCGCCGGGGCGCTTCAGGAAAGATTGCAGGCGGTGCCGGACGATGCCGACTGGCTGGTGCTTGAGACGGTTCTGAATGAGTCATCCCGGTTGAGTGGTGACGGTGAGGGGCCGCAGCATCATGGGATTTCCTCCCTTGGCTATTTTCAGCTGCAGGCCTTGCATCAGGCGGCCCTTGGTGTGCATGGCAGAGTACTGCAGTATCGGCTTGCCAACACCCTACAGAAAACGCTGGAAGAGGATATCCGGCAGCATCTGGATAACCCCGAGTATCTCTACGAGGCCCTGAAAAGTTACCTGATGCTGGGTGACCCCACTCGCTTCGACAGGGAACAGGTCACTTTGTGGCTGACGTTCGTCCTTCAGAACTACCTTCCCGGGGAAATCAATCGGCCCCAGCGGGAGTCACTGTTACAGCACCTTGACAGCTATATGGAACTGAATCAGCCACTTCGCGTCACCCCGGGGCTGGTTGAACTGGCCCGAAATGAGCTGACCGCAGTGCCTTTGTCGGAGCGGGCGTATCAGCGCATACGGCTGGATGCCCAGGCTACCAGCCTGCCTGAATTCCGGTTACCGATGGTGCTGGGAACCGTGGCTGCGGAAGTTTTCGAGCGGCGCTCAGGCAAAAGCATCCATGAAGGCATACCGGCCCTGTACACCAAGGCAGGTTATCGGGGGGTGTTCGAGCCCGAGCGGGACCAGATCGTAAGCCACCTTCTGGAAGACTCCTGGGTATACGGCGAAGATTCGGCGGCTTACCGGAATCTGGATGAGAACCGCATCAAGGCACTGGTGGAAGACCATTATTTCCGTGACTACGTTCATGCCTGGGATTCCCTGATGTCTGACCTCAAGATCCGCTCATTCAGCAGTCCGGATCAGGGTCGCTATCTGACCAGCCTGCTGAGTGGGCCCGATGCACCACTGAATCGACTGGTATCGGCGGTCAAATACAACACCCAGCTGGCGGTTGACTCCTCCGGTGATGGTGCTGCAGTTTCTGCCGAGGCAAAAGGACAGGCGGTGCGCGAGGTCACCAGAAACAGTCGGGCTCTTGATCGCCTGAACCGGATACTGCCATTGGTGGGTGAGGAGCAGGCCCAGACAACCATGGTGGATGATGCCTTCAAGGTGCTGCACAACATCAAGGAAGAAACCTTCCAGTCCCTGCAGGAAAGCGCCCGCATCATGTCCAGATACTTTGCCGAACAGGCGGCTGGAGCCAACCGTTTCCAGACCGTATCGCGGGCGGATTTCAATGCAGCGGTGACCAGTTTTTATGCAACGGTCGGGAACACCCAGTCGCCCCATCTCGAATCCATTGTGGCTGACTTTGCCCGTGAATCGAGGGGGCTGGTCCGTTCCTCTGCAACCCAGAAGATCAACGGGTTGTGGCGTAACCAGGTGTACCGGGAATTCCGGGCGGCCTTGGCGGGGCTCTACCCGCTGAACCCGGATGCTTCGGAAGAAGTCGGGCTGGCAGACTTCAGTCAGTTCTTCGGCTATGGCGGGACTATAGATACCTTCTTTAACAAGTACCTGGCAGACCATGTCGATACATCAACCAACCCGTGGCGGCTGTCCACCGACCTCAACATCCGCCGGGAAAGCCTGAAGTACTTCCAGCGGGCAGAGCGCATCCGCAGCGCCTTCTTTGAAGATGGCACCAAGAACCTGAAAGTGCCTTACGCGGTGCAGCCGGTGTATCTGGATAACCGGGTAACCCAGTTCATTGTGGAGGCTGGCGGCAGCGAAATGGTTTACCGCCACGGGCCCGCGAGAAAGTACCAGTTTGAGTGGCCCGGACAGAATCCCGGACAGGTTCGGATTGCGGTCAATCCCGGATCCACATCGGATGCTGTCGTCCAGCAGAGCTTCCCGGGTGACTGGGGATTGTTCCGAATGCTGAATGCATACGGCGGCGCCAAGGGCAATGGGCGGGAGCTTACCCTGGAGATCCTGCTGAGTGATTATCTTGCCCGTCTGCGTATTGAACCCGCCTCAGTACGGCATCCGTTTACCGGAGGCCTGATTGAGAACTTCACCTTGCCGGCCCGGCTATAGATCAGGAGAGATGGCCATGTGGGGGTATATGGGAAAGGTGCCGGCACGAGGGGATTTTGTCGCTACAGATATTCGGCCGGAAGTGCGTGATCTGTTCTTTGAATGGTTTCAGGCATCCCTGGCGGTCAGTCGGGATCAGTTGGCAGATCAGTGGATGGATGCCTATCTGACCTCTCCGATCTGGCACTTTTGCGCCTCGGCGGGGGGCATTCTGGAGTCAGGTTTGCTGGGCACCCTGATTCCTTCGGTGGACCGGGTGGGGCGACATTTCCCTTTTCTTGTTGTCCGGGAGTTCGGTGGTCAGGCGCTTGATGGCTGGCGCTCACCCCAGTGGGCTTCTGCCATGGAGGACTGCATTCTGGCCGTGTTGGAAGACGACTGGAGAGAAGACAGCTGGCGGCAGCAGCTGGGCTCTGTAGAAGCACCTGAGCCCACCAGCACCCGCATGCACTGGCCAAAAGCCGAGGGCAATATGGTGTTCGCCTCGGCCGGCACTGAGAGTGACTGGCTGGAAGCCATGCTCCGCAAGGACAATCGCACGGTGATCTGGTGGACACAGGGTTCCGCCTTTGTTGAGCCGGTCACCCTGTTGACCGAGGGGCTGCCGAAGATTGGCCAGTTTGTTTCCATGATGGTTGGTCAGTGGAGTAATCACGGTTGGCTGGAAGCCAGCTTCACCGGAGAAGGTGCCTGAAATGCGTTGTACGTCTGCGGAGTTCACAGATATCGGAGCCGTTCGGGACCATAACGAAGATGCGTTTCTGGCCTTCCCGGAAGATGGGTTGTGGGTGGTGGCTGACGGTATGGGCGGGCACCAGGCTGGCGAGGTGGCCAGTCAGCTGATCTGCGATACCGTCAGTTCGGAGTGGCACCGCTATGGCGGCACTCTGAACAACCAGCAACTAAGAGATGCACTGATCCTGGCCAATCAGAGAATCCGCCAGTACGGCGAAGAGACGCTGGCCGGCGCCACACTGGGCTCGACCATGGTGGCGCTTAACATCACCGATGGTCGGTATTGCGTGCACTGGATCGGTGATAGCCGCGCCTATCTGCTGCGCAATGGCGGGCTGCAACGTTTGTCCACGGACCATAGCCAGGTTGCGGAGCTGGTGGCACAGTGAATTCTGTCGGAAGAGGAAGCGGAAGCACACCCTCTGTCAAATGTGATCACCCGGGCTTTGGGGGTTGAAGCTGAGCCTGAGATCGACAGTGTTGAAGGTGAGGTTGAGGCCGGAGACAGGTTTCTCCTGTGTACGGACGGCATCAGCCGCGAGTTTGAACCTGAAGAACTGGAGGCATTGCTGTCCGATGAGCCCATCGCTGATATCAGCCAGGCACTCCGTCATGCCGCCCTGGTGAGGGGCTGCCGGGACAACATAACCTCGGTCATCGTGCAGATCGAACATCTGGCGGCCCCGGCAACCAATGCTGGCAGCAGGGATTCGACACTTCCGGTCAGGCAGTGGGTTCAGTAATGGAGGCAAAGGGACAGGTTATGAGTGAGGAAGGCAGCAAGTATTTGCCTATGGACAGGCTGTTGGCCGAGATTTCGGAACAGTCCCCCTGTGGTGACGATACCCGTGAGGATACCTCGCCACTGTCACCCTATTTCACCCTCAAGGACCTGCGCAATCAGGCCCGGGCACTGGAGCGCCAGGTGTTCTCGGACGACGAACTGCCCCAGATTCCTCAGTGGCGGCAGCTTCGGGAAGAGATTCCGCCACTGCTTGAAACCCGCTCCAAAGACCTGGAGTTTGTGGCCTGGCTTATCGAGGCTTTGTGTCGCGAGCATGGCTTTGATGGCCTGGCCGAGGGCTTCGACCTGGCCAGGAAGATGATCGAAAAATACTGGCCCCAGCTTTATCCACAACCAGACGAGGAAGGTCTGGAAACCCGCATAGCGCCACTGGTCGGGCTGAACGGGCTCGATGGTGACGGTACCTTGATCAAACCGATCATTTCCGTCCCTCTGTTTTGTG
>JBFHSI010000012.1:0-26531 GCA_041591245.1 Marinobacter sp. | reverse complement strand
GGGACCGGAACTCGCTGTGGATGCAAAGCACCGGCAAGCGCGCGTGCATCCGGTGAGAAATGCGGGCTAGAGGGCCTCGGCCGCCGACTCGGCGGTCCGGATGCGCACCGCGTTGTCGAGATCGAAGACGAAGATCTTTCCATCACCCACCTTGCCGGTGTTCGCCGACTTGGTAATGGTCTCGATCACCTGATCGAGCAGACCGTCGTCCACCGCCACTTCCACCTTGACCTTGGGCAGGAAGTCCACGACGTACTCGGCTCCGCGATACAGCTCGGTATGGCCCTTCTGGCGACCGAAGCCTTTCACCTCGGTCACCGTCATGCCCTGCACGCCGATGTCCGAAAGCGACTCCCGGACGTCGTCGAGCTTGAAGGGCTTGATGATGGCTGTTACCAGTTTCATGGTGTTTTCTCCTTTGGAATCGGGCTATGCACTGCGCGCGGGCGTCGCCGGAGCGACGCCAACGTGCGATCCTGTGGAAGATCTGCGCACACCGATTCTCGCTTAATCACAGGCTTTTCGACAGCGACAGGATGGGGCGCAACTCGCAGAACTTGTCGCAGCCGTCGGAGTCGTCGGCGTCGGTGCCGACGATGCCGATGCCCAGATCCACGCCCATGATCGGGACGGTGTAGGTCACGCTGTAGTCGATCACGTCCTCGTCGCCGAACAACGAAACCCAGTCGTCGTCGCTGTTGTCGTCGACCGAGCTCCAGCCGACGTGGAAGTCGAGGGAAGCATCGTTGGGCAGGCTGAGGCTGTACTCGACGTAAGGGTAGATCCAGGAGACGTCGTCGAGAGCGAAGTACTCGTCGGAGTAGATCACGCCCACGGTGAAACCAGCGCTCGACAGCGAGCCGCCGAACTCGTTGTAGTCCAGGTTGGAGCCGTCGCCCGGGTACTCGAAGCGCACGTAGTTGACGTCGAAGCTGAGATTCTCGTTGATCTGACCGGAGTAGCCGCCGTAGAGGTCGAGCTCCTGGCTGGTGGTGCCGAAGCTGACGTTGGAGGACCAGGTCCCCAGATAGAAGCCGTTGTCGAAGGCCACGTCGAAGCCGCCCTGGATGGCCGGATCCCGGTCGGTCTGGGAGACGCCGCGGAACGAGTAGTCGCTGGCGAGGGTGACGTTGCCGGAGATCTCAACGGCGTGCGCGGCGCCGACCCCTCCGAGGAGCAGCGATCCGGCGATGGCGCCCTTAAGTAGCGATGCAGACTTGATTGTCATGAGAGTTCCTCTCTATCCGTTTCTGTGTGTCGATATGGCACGGTGGCAGTCGACCGAGCCATCGGTTCCCCTACCGTCCGCGCGGTAAATGGCATTTTCCGTGCCACAAAATTTTTCTATTTAAAATCAGCAGGCTATCGTCTTCGCAGCGGAAACGGCCCGGGATTGGCGCGACGACGCAGCATTCTGGTGCGTCGTGCTTAAGCCATATGCACTGTTTTGGTGCGCATGCCCGGAACTGGGCTCTGCCAGGCCCTGCGAGGGGCATCGAGACTGCACGGCGACAGGTTGATCACCCACCCCGGCATCGGCGCCGGCTAGTCGACGCTGCCCGGCGGGGTCCTTACCATCCCCTGCCAGACTCATCGCGCCGGGACTGCCCATGAACCAGGAAGCCCTGATTACCGACCTGATTCTGCTCTCGAAAATTGAAACCGGCGAAAAGACAGTCAGCGATACCCTGACCGATGTGGACGCACTGATCCGGCAGATATGCCACGATGCCAGCGCCCTCAGCGGCGAGAAGCATCATCAGTTCACTATTGAGATCAACGATCAGCGACTGCTCAAGGGCGATGAAAGCCAGTTGCGCAGTGCCTTTTCCAACCTGATTTTCAATGCGGTGAAATATACCCCGCCCGAGGGCCATATCACCGTAACCTGGAACACCGACAGGGACGGCGGCCACCTGTCAGTCAGGGATACCGGAATCGGCATAGATCCAGTTCATAGTCCCCGGCTGACCGAGCGCTTCTACCGGGCAGACCCCAGTCGCCACAAGGACACCGGAGGCACGGGCCTGGGCCTGGCCATCGTCAAGCATGTACTGCTGAATCACGACGGCAGCCTGAAAATACACAGCCGTATCGGTGATGGCAGTGAGTTTATCTGCCATTTCCCCCGAGAGCGGCTGGTAGAGCGGGCACCGGAACACACAGCCTAGAGCCCGGCGAAGGCCCGCAGCTTATCCGGATCGGAAGCGGGCAATAAACCGGGACAACTCCTCCATTTTCTTCGGGTCTTCATCCACAAAACGGATGGTGACACTGACAAAGTCCGTGTCCTGGCGCTTTTCCACCGCCTGCAGCTGGTACACATAACCATTGAGTCTGGCCATCTGTTCATTGCCGGTCTCGAAATCCACCACCGCCTGATCCAGTACTGCCGGAAATACCTGATCCCGCTTCGCAATCACCTTGACCTCGGTGAGACTGATATCCCTGACCACGGACTTGAGCACCGTGTCTGCAAACCGGACCGACGCCATCCTGGCTGCGGGTTTTGCCGGTCCCCGGGATGCCGGGCTGTTTCCGGCACCGCGGGCAGAAGACTCAGACTCCCGTTTTTTCGTCAGCAACTCAGCAGACTCGCCCAGGGCATCCACCGCTGCACCGCTGGTCCTGCCACGGCCGCTCATGGCCTCCTTCAGAGTCCGCCCCATCACCTTGGCAATTTTCCGGCTCAGCCCGTCCGGACTGAAGGGCTTGCCCAGGTATTCGGACGCACCCTCCCGCACAGCCTCAATCACATGGTCCTTGTCCCCGCGGCTGGTAATCATGATGAAAGGCACATCCCGGTATTCCGGACGGGTACGCATCCACTGCAACAGCTCCAGGCCGGACATTTCCGGCATTTCCCAGTCGCAAAGCACCAGATCATAGGCTTCCCGGGACATCAGCGACTGGGCCCGGCGGCCGTTCGGGGCATCGGTGGTCTCAATCACCGGGTAGTGCTGACGCACCGTCCGCTTGACCAGATCCCGCACAAAACTGGCATCATCCACCACCAGCGCTTTCAGCGTACCCATATTCCCGACCTTTCATTGAGATTTATGCCTTCCGACAAACTATAGTGGAAAGGCACCGGCTAAAACCCCCCGGCAACAAAAAGACGACAAACCCGCCAACAAATGCGACAGAAGGCGTCTGAGAGGTTAAGGAATTGTCACCCCAAAGGCCCGATACGGTACTTTTGCCGGGCCAAAATGAGCTAAGATTATCAGCAACTTTTTCCATCAATCACCCGCTCAACAGAGGTTCCGTGTGCTGACCACAGTGACAAAAATTCTGCCCTGCCAGACCATGGTTTACCGCCTCTCCCTGACCGCGCTGGTGACAGCCCTGGCGTTACCCGTACAGGCTGATGACGGGCTCAAGACCATGTCTGCGGACGAGTTCTCCGAGTGCAAGGTGCAGCTGACGGACCAGGCCATCGCCTCCGGCATCAGCCCGGAGACCGCCACCAGCGTTATGGACCAGGCCCAGTACCTGGAGCGGGTGATCGAACTGGACCGGCGGCAACCGGAATTCACCACCACCTTTGCCGACTACCTAAACCGCCGGGTAAACGATGCCCGAGTCAGCAAGGGCCGGGAACTGCTGCAGGAACACCACGACCTGCTGGCTCGGGTCACCAGGGAAACCGGAGTACCTGCCCCCTACCTGCTGGCTTTCTGGGGTCTGGAGACCAACTTCGGAAGCTATTTCGGCAAAATGTCCGTACCCAGCGCCCTCACCACCCTGGCCTGCGACCCCAGACGGAGCACCTTTTTCACCCGTCAGCTGATGGCCGCCCTGCGTATTATCGATGAGGGCGCAATTGAGGCCGGGCAGATGGAAGGCTCCTGGGCCGGTGCCATGGGACATGTGCAGTTCATGCCCACGGTATTCCTGGAGCACGCGGTTGATGCCGATGGCGACGGTCGCAGGGATCTGTGGCACAGTCTGCCCGATGCACTCATGTCCGCCGGCAAGTTCCTGCAATCCATGGGCTGGGACGGGGACTATCGCTGGGGGCGGGAAGTCATACTGCCGGAAGCCTTCGATTACTCCCTGGCTGACGGCCGGCGCATGGCCCTGAGCCAGTGGCGGGACCTGGGAATTACCGATGCCTTCGGCCGGCCTCTGGGCACAGCCCCGGTAGAAGCGGCGCTGGTGGTTCCTGCCGGTCATCAGGGTCCGGCATTTCTGGTCTACCGCAATTTCCGGGTGATCATGGGCTGGAACCGCTCCGAGTTCTACGCCATTGCGGTCGGACATCTGGCAGACCGGATAGCCGGCGCCGGAAAACTGCAGAACCCGCCACCGGAAGACACCCCCGCACTGTCCCGGAACACCATCCTGGACCTGCAGGAAGCCCTGAACCAGGCGGGCTTTGATACCGGGAAACCCGATGGCATCATGGGCCAGAACACCCGCTCTGCCATTCGCAAATTCCAGGCCTCCAGAGGTTTCATTGCGGATGGTTTTCCGGATGGCCAGGTTCTGAAAACCCTGAATATCCCGATCGGCCAGTAATCGGTGGCCAGCATGTCTGCCGAGCACGGCCGGGATGAAGCGGCGATACCGCACCCACGATTGCCATGACCCGTCTGGATCAGTTTCTCGCCAGCACTACCGGGCTGTCCCGCAAGGAAGCCAAAACCGCCATCAGTCGGGGCCGGGTGCGGGTAGACCAGGTCCCCTGCCGGTCTGCCAGCACCAGGCTCTCTGACACGGCGGAAGTCACACTGGATGGCCAGCCCTGTGTCCTGCCCGGTCAGCAGTACCTGATGCTGAACAAGCCAGCGGGGGTGGTCAGTGCCACCCGGGACAGCGATCATCCGACAGCCCTGGACCTGCTGCCCAAGGAGCTGACCCGGGATCTGCATATTGCCGGCAGACTGGATGTGGATACTACGGGGCTGTTGCTGCTGACCAGCGATGGCCAGTGGTCACACAGAGTCACTTCACCGCGGGTGAACTGTCCGAAAACCTACCTTGTCTCCCTGGACACGCCGATCACCGACACCGCAGTCCGGGCCCTGGAACAGGGGCTGCTGCTGCGCAACGACCCGGAACCCACCCGCCCGGCGCAGGTTGTGGTGCTGGAAGACAAGCTTATTGAACTGACCATTTCCGAGGGCCGCTATCATCAGGTCAAACGCATGATGGCGGCCACCGGCAACCATGTGCTCGCCCTGCACCGGCAGCGTATTGGCAGCATTACTCTGGATCCGGCCCTGCAGCCTGGTGAATACCGGCCCCTGACGTCCACCGAAATCGACAGTGTCCGCTGACCGTTACAGTTTCTCGAATCGCTGCGCCGCAAGATTCTTCCGGACACGGCCGGCTTCAAAGACTTCTCCGTTCATGGCCAGATAGACCCCGGCCGGCAGCAGTTGCAGGGCCGCCCAGGCAAAACCGATATTGAAGACCGCGTCGGTACGGCGCATGCGGGCCGGCTGCATGGCGCCCGTCAGCACAATGGTTTTGTCTTTGACCGCCGACAGCACCTGCGCCGTCTCGGCCATGGTATCCGTACCATGGGTAACAAGAATCCGCGGGCAATCGGTTTCCCGAACAGCATCCAGAACGGCCTGCCGATCCTGATCCGTCATCTCCAGACTGTCCTTGCGAATCAGCTCACGCAGCCGGTAACCTTCGTGGATATTGGATTCCGACAGCAGCTCAGGCACCAGCGAAGGCCCTATTTCAAACTCGCTGTTGGCATCGAAGTACACCTTGTCAATGGTGCCACCGGTGGTAAATATCTGGATCATGGGTTCACTGCTTCCGTTCAGGATCGGTTCTCATCGGCATGGAACTGCCAGCATTACGGGCGGGGCTCCTGCATATGTCTGTCATCCTGCCATGGATCACAGCCGCCGCCAATATCCGGGATGGCCGGGGCGTCCGTCGCCCGCCGTCACAGTTTCATTCAATCGTTTAAAACAGTACCTGCAATAAATGTTTATATACCGTAAAATACACGTTAGTTCATATTGTTAACTAATTTTACCCAATGTAGCCGAATTGTAAGTGCTGCTTTTCGGCCAGCCTTGCGCAGGGAACTCCATCAGGAATGGATTCAGAAATACCATCATCAGGCCATGTTCGCTTATCAGAACAAAACCTGCGCTTTCCTCTGCCCATGCGCTGGATGCCGCTGCTGGTACTGGTAACGGCGATCGTCTATGCGCTGCTGACCGTATTTTTCCTGCGCCCGGAAATCCAAGATACCCTGCCCCCGGCTGCTGCGCCCCAGGCCGTTGGCGCCGGGTCTGAAACAGAGCTGGTCCGTACCGACTATCTGGTGGCCCCCCTCAGCCGGGTACTGGAAAACCGGCTGTGGAAAAACCGTAACTGGGCACCCGCAACGGCGCAATATTCAGGGGTTGGCTACGTTAACGCCCCGGTAACCTTCCGGGTTGTTCTGAACAATCCCCGCAATGCCGCCGTGGAAAAATGGCTGGTGGTGTCCGCTCCCTTTCTCGACCTTATCCAGCCAGCGATGCTGGACAGCCAGGGCAGGTACACGCTGCTGCCGGCCATGGGTGACCAGTATCCATTCTCAAACCGCCTGGTAGCCCTTCCCCAATGGATCTGGCCGGTGACCCTGCCCCCCGGCAAAACCACCCTGCTGTTTGAAGTACACAGTGACGGCCCCAGCATGCTGCCATTAACCGTACAGGCACCGGAGGTGGTTATTGCCGACAGCACCAAAACCCTGGCCTGGCGAACCTTTCTTACCGGCCTGCTGACCTTTGCCCTGATCTTCAACCTCACTATTGCAGTGAAACTGAAACGCCCGGGACTGGCATGGTTGAGCGTGGTCATGAGCAGTCTGATATACAGCCAGCTGGTCATGGAAGGACTGGGACTCTGGTTTCTGTGGCCCAACTGCCCGGAACTGAATGCTCTGCTCAATGCCTCCCTGCCCCTGGCCCTGATCGGCCTGTGCCGCTTTACCCCCCATTTTGTACCAGTGTCCCCGGCCGCCGACCGGTTGCTTGTTGTTATCAGTGTCCTTGCCTTCATGCATATACTGGCACTGCCTCTGCAGCAGCCTCTGATCGGGCAGGGCTCATTCCTGCTGCTCGCGGTCACCGGGGGCTTTGTCATTCTGACCCTGGTTCTGCGCAGGATCCGCAGCCACCCCTACGCCCGCTACTATGCCCTGTCCATGATAGCCCTGTTGCTGGGTACCCTGATTTCCAGCCTGCGAACCATTGGCTGGGTACCGGTGAACAACCTGACCGATTCGGCCGTGTTTCTGGGTGCCGCCATGGCCTCACTCATTCTCACCGGCGGCGTGGGACGACGCATGCTGGAAGAGCGCCGCAAGCGTATGAGTTCGGATATCCGGGCCCAGCAGGAACAAAGGTTACGGACCCGTATCGAAAAAGACTACGACCGTTTGCTGAAAACCCACCGGGTAACCGGCAAGCCCAACCGGGCACTTCTGGAAGAAACCCTGAATGCCCTGGACAGCCGCGAGCAGCCCTATACTCTGGCGCTGATCCGGCTCGAACGCTTCAATGAGATCGAACAGGCCCTGGGATACCGGACTGCAGAAGACCTGTTACGCAGCTATCTGCGGCAGCTCAATAACGCCCTGAAAACAATCGTGGGCCAACGGCTGATCATGGTGGATGGCCATGCCCTTGCCAGCATAGACACAGCCAACCATGCCTTTGCCTTTCGCAGGCTTGATGACCCGGTCTCCGACAACTCGGTACTGGACGAAGTGATGGACTGGCTGGCCACCACCTTCACGGAAGGCCGGTTTTCATTTTCCTGGAGTCCCTCGGTAGGCGTTGCCCATGCCCCCGAACACGGTGACGATGCGGCAGGAATCCTGTCATCTGCCGGATTTGCGTCTCTGGATATCCGGCAGAAACTGACGGTCTACAACCCGGCCATAGCCGATTGGCAATACCGTCAGCAAATACTCATGCTGGACCTGGAAGACGCCCTGGATACCGACGAAATGTGGCTGGAGTATCAGCCCAAAGTGAGCATCAGGGATGGCCGTGTCGGCTCCCTTGAGGCCCTTATCCGGTGGCAACATCCCGAGTTCGGACGGGTACCTCCGGACCACTGGATTGCCCTGGCCGAGCAGGTGGGCATGATTCACCCGGTAACCCTGTGGGTTATCGACCGGGCGTGCCAGGATCACCCCCGACTGCGCAACCGCTATGGCAATGATGTCGCCATAGCGGTCAACGTCTCCGCTCTGGATCTGGCCCATCCTGAGTTCCATGACGAAGTGATCGCTATCCTCCGGCAGCACGGCATAGCCCCCCGCGATGTGATTCTTGAAATTACCGAAACCGCCATGATGGCGGACCCGGACGCAGCCCGACGGATGATCCGGAACCTGAGCCGGAGCGGCTTCCGCATTGCCCTGGATGACTTTGGTACCGGACACTCCTCCCTGGGAACCCTGGCCAGCTTCGACCTTGACGAGCTCAAGATTGACCGCAGTTTTCTTCTGGACATTCTCAAGCATCCCACCAAACAGCGGATTTTCCGGGCTGCGTTTGAACTGGGAGAAGCTCTGGATCTGGATGTGGTCGTGGAAGGGGTGGAAGACGAAGCCATTGCGGTCTGGCTACAGCAGTTTCCCGGACTCCACGGCCAGGGATTTTACTGGGGCCGCCCGGAACGCATGCAGCCCTGAATTCCGGCACAAAGCGGCGCCCTGTGATCCGGTAGCCCAATGAGAACAGGGTCCGACTGACCTACATCAAAAGCCGACTGCCTCATACCTCTTACAATTTCCCGACACATGGGAAATTATGGAGGCGTGCCATGCCATCGCCAACCACTACAGGAACAGTGGTGAATACCGCATCAGGAAGCCCGGAGTACCAGCTCTGGAAGCGGGGTTATGGCGTTATTCAGCACTCGGAGGTAACCTGCGCACACGCGCTCCGTCTGGCGGAACGCCTGGTCACTGAGGGCTTCCAGCCCGACACCGACACCGTGTTCCGCAAACTGGCGGCCCTGGACCGGCTGGCCAGTGCCGGGCTCTGGCTGGTGGTGCACATGACCTACACCAACCGGGTTGATCCGGACGGCGGCCCCCTCTCGCCCCAGCACTTCAAGACTTCCCCGGAGGGTCATACCGGCGGTGCCCTGAACATGGTTCCGGCCTACGCCGCCTATCTGGCCCTGAACAATCTCACGGCTACAACCCGGAGCTGGGTCATCGGCCAGGGTCACTGTGTTGCTGCCATCGATGCCATTAATGTGCTTACCGGCAACCTGCACCCGGAACAGAAGGAGCGCTATCTTGGGCCCAACGGGCTGTCACGGCTGGCCGCAGATTCCTGCAGCTACCGGCAGAATCCGGACGGGACCCCGATGGCGCCCCTGGGCAGCCACGTCACCCCCCACACGGCCGGCGGGATTCTCGAAGGCGGCTATCTGGGACTGGCAGAGCTCCAGTATGTACACATGCCCCTGCCTGGTGAGTCACTGGTAGCCTTTCTTTCCGATGCGGCGGTAGAAGAACAGGTAGGCAGTGACTGGGCACCTAGATGGTGGCGTGCTGATGACTGCGGGCTGGTGCTTCCGGTCATGATTGCCAATGGCCGGCGACTGGGACAAAGGACCGAGCAGGGAACAGCCAACGGCATCGAACGGTTTGAGGCCCATCTGTCTACACAGGGCTTCGATCCCTATCGCTTCGACGGCCACGACCCTGCAGCCTATGTCTGCGCCCTGTATGAGATGGAGCAGTCTTTCAGATATCGCGCAGACGCCGTATTCCGGGGCGAAAGCAACTATCCGGTACGCATTCCCTATGGCATCGCTGAGGCAATCCGGGGCTATGGCTTTTATGGTGCCGGCAGTCATACCGATCAGGATCTGCCGCTGCCGGGAAATCCCGGGATAGACGCCAGAGCCCGGGACCTGTTTCACGAATATACCGCGCCACTCTGGGTCAGCCCTGACGAACTCCGGCAATCCACCGAGCAGCTTACCGAGCATGCTATCCAGAGCCGTCCGCTGGAACGGGATCACCCCATTGCCAGGCGCAATCCCCCGGATCCGGTCATTCCCCGGATCCCGCCACAGAACAGCCAGGCATCCCCGGTTCAGGCCATTGATGACTTTTTTACGGCCCTGGCCGAGGAGAACCGGCATCTGCGGGTACGGGTGGGTAACCCGGACGAACTGGGCGGCAACCGCCTCAACCGGATCCAGTCCACCCTGAAACACCGGGTCAGCAATCCGGAAAATGATCAGGAATCCGTCAAGGGCAGCATTATAACCGCGCTCAATGAAGAAGCCGTGGTCTCCGCCTGCCTGGCCAACAAGGCGGGGCTGAACCTGGTGGCCAGTTATGAGTCCTTCTGTGTAAAAATGCTCGGAGCCCTTCGTCAGGAACTGCGCTTTGCCCGCCAGCAAAAAGAAGTCGGTCGGCCGCCTCGCTGGCTGGGATTTCCCGTCGTCGCCACCGCCCATACCTGGGAAAACGGCAAGAATGGCCAGTCCCATCAGGACACCACTTTCTGCGAAAACATGCTGGCGGAAATGAACGATGTGTCCCGGGTGGTCTTCCCTGCAGACTACAACAGCACCCTGGCAGTACTGCCTGATGTGTACTCCGAACGGGGCCGAATCACCTGCATGGTGGTGCCCAAACAGCAGCGCCCCTGCGTTTTCGATACCAGTGAGGCGGTTACTCTCGCCCGTCGCGGCGCTCTGGTGGTGGATGAGGACACATCCCAGGGTGAACCCCTGCTGCTTATCGCCAACGGTGCCTATCAGCTGTCCGAGGCGATTCGGGCCTGTGAACGCCTGCGGGATACAGGTACCCCCTTCCGCCTGGTGTATATTCAGGAACCCGGATGTTTCCGGCAACCCAGAGATGCCACCGAAGCCAAAACCTGCCTGTCGGAATTTGAACGGGAGAGACTTTTCCCGCACCGGATTCACCGCCGGGTCGCCCTGACCCATATGCGTCCGGAAATCTTCCGGGGCCATATGAGCTCCCTGTTTCCGGAACCGGCGCATTCACAGGTACTGGGCTATCTGAACCGGGGAGGGACACTGAACGAGGCGGGAATGCTGTTTGCGAACCGGTGCAGCTGGGCACACACCCTGGCGGCCTGCGCCACAGTTATGGAGCAACCCCCGGGAATATGGTTATCCAGCGCCGAACTGGCTGCGGTTGAAGGCCGTGGAGACCCATCCGTAGTAACCCGGGGACTGTCCTGAGAAGGACCGCCCCCGGGCCAGGGAACAGAGCCTTTATCCGCTGATAAAGACCGGACCTACCCCGAAGTTCCAGATAATGACCGAACCCACACGGGTGGCAACCAGTATTACCAGAGCCACCGTAAGCAGTGCGCCTGCGTACATCACCGCCTGCTCCTTCTCGATACCCATGACAATGGGCAGGCCATCGTACATCAGCCATGCGCCATAACAGGCCGCAACCACGAAAATCACCGCATTGAACCAGGGCACCGGATACAGCAGGGCAAATCCGGCCAGGAACAGCGGTGTACAGGAATAGGCCGCCAGCGCGATACCGTTGGAAGGCACATGCTCTTCCTTGGCACCGTAGGTTTTGGCCATCCAGTTAATGGCATAGCCCAGGGCAAAAACACCGACCAGCATGGCCAGGTAAGTCAGCACACTCAGCTGCACGGCACTGATGTGCGTCAGCTTGATCAGCCGGTCACTGCCGACGTTCCAGCCGAAGTAGGCTGTGGAGATATAGGCACAGACTGGCCCTATGGCAGCAAGAATAAGCACATAGGCCACGTACAGGCGCCGGGGAGTTTGATGTTCTTTGCGAATAGATACCCATTCCTCAGCGGGATGGGTGAACAGACCAAATGCGTGGGACAGGAGCATGGACACCCCCTTTCTTTGTTGTTGGAATTGTCATATGCGGATGCCGAATCCGGTCCGGATCAGCAACTGCTCCTGACCTTAACTATAGTCAAGAACCACAAAGGGGAAAGGAAACCGGTGGAAATTAGTTCCACCGGCCCTGACAACGGCAGGGAGCTGTGTCCGGAGGCTCAGAGGCGGGGGTCGGTCTCCGCCACCCGGGGCTTGTCCCGGTGGGCGTCACGGAACGCCAGCAGGTTCTCCACCCCACTCCAGTCCGACAGATTCCGGAAATCCATCCAGTCCACAAGACAGTACAGACAGATGGCCGGGTAGGCCCAGGTTCTGAAATGATCATCTGCCACCATGGCGGACAGAGTCTTCAGTGTTGTTGCAATGCGCTCGTGCTGCAGGTTGTAGAACATCTTGTCCTGCCGGGTATCTATGCCGGATTTCTCGGACAGGAGTATGGTCACCGCCGAGTCATTGGCACCGTCAATCAGTGTCAGCTGGTTCTCCTGATCCCAGGTAAGCGGGTCCAGTCCCTGCTTGGCGCTGATATAACGGGCAATCACCCGGGAATCATAGAGTTGCTGCCCCTCATCTTCCAGCACCGGAATCTTGAGGGTCGGGTTATTACGCCTCAGCTCCTCACGTCCTTCACCGTAGATATCCAGATTCAGGAACTCATGGGGCTCTTCATCCAGCAGAATGCGGATACGGCGTACGTATGGGGAAGTGCTTGATCCGATCAGTTTCATAACATCTCCGGTCAGGTTAATACTCGCGAGCATCAGACAAGGCTAGCAGTATGCCCGGAAAGTACCAGAAAATCCCGGAGGCCAGAGCTGAAAATCAGACACAAAAAAAGGCAGCTTTCGCTGCCTTTTTCGGAGGTTATTGCTCAATCCAATAATGGATTAGAGGGCAACAACATTCTCCGCCTGAGGGCCTTTCTGGCCTTGGGTAACGGTAAACTCAACTTGCTGGCCTTCTGCCAGAGTTTTGAAACCGCTGCCCTGAATAGCGCTGTAGTGAACGAATACGTCCGGGCCGCCTTCACGAGTGATAAAGCCAAAGCCTTTAGCTTCGTTGAAGAACTTAACAGTACCGGTAGTAGTAGACATACTTAAACTTCCTGAAATCAATCTATAATCTGCTGCCTCACACCTTCGTGGTGCAGGTCAGCGTTTACGGAAATACAGAACTCGCGGAATCAAAAACAGGACGGTCACTACTAACTGCGGAGGTACGTCTTATTCATGAAATGCTTTGCTGAATCTTTCCTACGCAGACCACTCTACTCTGGTATTCCGGGAATGCCAAGCAGATTTTCAATAATTTCTGAAAGTACTGAGACCAGGCCTGTGCCACCTAGCTCCGGACCAGTCCGAAGGCATAGATACCAAGGCCTGTCATCAGCAATGAGCCGATCACATGGGCCAGGATTCCGGTGAGGGCCATGCCCCATTTGCCATCCTGCATGGCAGCAAACATTTCCAGGGAGAAGGTGGAAAAGGTCGTCAGGGCACCGCACAGGCCAGTGATGGCAAACAGTCGCCATTCAGGGGAAAGAGTACTGCCGTGGCTGAAATAGCCGATCAGGAACCCGATCAGCCAGCTGCCGCCAAGGTTGGCCACCAGCGTTCCGTAGGGAATGGTGTGATAGCTGGCGTTCAGCCACAGCCCCAATGCCCACCGGAGATTTGCCCCAATCACTGCGCCTGAGCTTACTGCCAATATGGACAGCCACATCACCCTGATCCCTGTATCCGTTAATCCGAATCCCGGAAGCCGGACACTTGCCCAGGCCCCCTGCCCAGTCCCGGAGTATGCCGGCAAAATCCGGTCAAGTTAAGTCGCTGAAAGCCAGGAACAAAAAAGGGTGCCCTGAGGCACCCTTCACATCCGCATCCGTTTCCCGGGAATCAGCCGGGATTGTGGTCGATCAGCGTATCCTTGTTACGGGCAAACTCATCGAACGGAAAATCATCTACCGTCAGCATATCCAGCACCCCGGCTTCATACTTCGCCATGAAGTCTGCTTCCTCGGGGGTAAAGATGCCGGCGTCCCGGGCGGCCTCGAAACGGGCTTCCGGATGCAGGGCGGTCATCGGCAGCTCACCTTTGGCATAGGCCCTGGTGGCCTTGCGATACAACTGCTCTGCCTTGTCGTAGTCCTGCAGCAGGGCATTGTAGCTGGCTACCGGATTTTCCACTCCGTCCTCACCCGGCGTTGTCCAGATACCGGACAGCAAACGGCCGCGCACAGGGGTGTCCGTAGACACCGACCGGGCCAGCTTGCGCACCAGGTCATCGCCGGGTACACCCCAGCGCCGCCCCAGGGGCAAGGTGATCACACGCAGAGCGGTAGCCACCACCCGGTTTGGCAGATTCTGGAGAAATGCATCCAGAGCCGCCTCAACCCGGTGCAGCAACAGGGTCAGACTGTACTCCATCAGTTCCTTCTCGCCATCCACCGGCTGGCTCTCCTGCCAGTTTTTGAGCACCATGGAGGCCAGGTACAGGTTGGAGAGCATATCCCCCAGGCGGGCGGAAACAAGTTCCCGCATTTTCAGCTCACTGCCCAGTGTCACCATGGCCGCATCGGCACACAGGCCAAAGGCCGCACTGAACCGGGATACCTCCTGGGCATAGCGGCGGCTGGCGCCATCGAAGGGCACATCAGCTCGACCAAGTCCCAGCCCCTGGGTCAGGGCCCGGGCTGCATTGCCGAAGATCAGGCCGGCATGGCTGAAAAAGGCGTCATCAAAGGCCCGGATATCATTCTGGTCCTTGGCCGCCAGCTCCTTCAGTACGTAGGGATGACAGCGAATGGCACCCTGACCGAAGATCATCAGGCTGCGGGTCATGATGTTGGCACCTTCCACGGTTATGGAAACCGGGGTACCGGCATAGCTGATGCCCAGGTAGTTCCGCGGCCCCAGGGTCACAGCCTTGCCACCGTGAACATCCATGGCATCGGCCAGTACGCTGCGCTGGAATTCGGTCAGGTGGTATTTCAGGATGGCGGAGGGCACCGCCGGCTTCTCTCCCTGATCGATCATGTTGGCGGTGTGATTGACCGCTGACTGGGCGATATAGGTACCTGCAGCAATACGGGCCAGGGCTTCCTGCACCCCTTCCATATCCGCAACCGGTGTATTGAACTGGCGGCGGATCCGGGTGAAGCCACCGGCTGTACCCAGGGCATAGGCCGCACCGCCGGCCGCACCGGACGGCAGGGTGATACAGCGCCCGACAGAGAGGCACTCAACCAGCATGCGCCAGCCCTGCCCCGCCATTTCCGGGCCACCAATCAGGTAATCCAGGGGAATGAACACGTCCTTGCCCCGGATCGGGCCATTCAGGAAGGGAGAGCCCACCGGGCAATGCCGGCGGCCGATTTCCATGCCTTTGGTGTCCCGGGGAATCAGGGCACAGGTAATGCCGCAATCTTCCTTGTCCCCGAGCAGCCCGTCCGGGTCGAACATGCGGAATGCCAGTCCCACGACCGTGGCAATGGGTGCCAGGGTGATCCAGCGTTTGTCAAAGTTGAGACGCAGTCCCAGCACTTCCTTGCCATCGATTTCGCCCTTGCAGACGATACCGGTATCCGGCACAGAAGTGGCGTCAGAACCCGCACGGGGACCGGTCAGACCAAAACAGGGGATCTCTCGCCCGTCAGCCAGACGGGGCAGGTAATGCTTCTTCTGCTCTTCGGTACCGTATTTGAGCAGCAGCTCTCCAGGCCCCAGGGAGTTGGGCACACCCACGGTGACCATCAGCATTTCATTGCCGGCGAGTTTCTGCAGGACTGCAGTCTGGGCCTTGGCGGAGAATCCCAGGCCACCGTATTCCTTCGGAATAATCATGCCGAAGAACTTTTCCTTCTTGAGGAAGTTCCACAGCTCTTCCGGCAGATCCGCACGCTCTACAGCTACATCCCAGGCATTGCACATGGCCATGGCCTGGGTGCACTGATTGTCCACAAACGCCTGCTCTTCCTCATTCAGCCCGGTATGGCGGCTGATCAGCAGGTTGTGCCAGTCCGGCCGGCCGGTAAACAGTTCTCCGTCCCAGCCCACAGTGCCCGCATCCAGAGCTACCTGTTCTGTGTCCGAAATTTTGGGCGCCACTTTCTGGAAGGTGTCGAATATCCGGGGGGTCAGCCAGCGCCGGCGGAATTCCGGCAGACCGGAGGCTGCCGTGGCCGCCGCACCGATAAACAGCAGCAGGGCCAGCCAGCCGGATGCCAGTATCCAGGACAGCAGGCCGGTCACCACCATCACTGTCACCGCCTGTACAGCACCGGATTCGCGACGCATCACCGTCAGCAAACCCGCAAGAGCAACTACCAGCAAAATAAACGTCATCATAGCTTCTCTCTGTCATCCATGGTTCAAAGACTGCAAGGGTTAAAGGTTAGTGACCACCGTAGCCTATCCGCCCCACCCTGGCCAGCAGGCGCCAGCCGGGCGGAGACCCGCAGATCAGGCGGTCACTATGACCCGGATTCCCTCCAGCGCCAGACTGGCCTGACCAATAGCTTCCCGGGCCGAGTCCAGTTGCTCCCGGAAATACCCGATCTCGTCCTCGCGGATCGCCGGATTCACCTTCTGCAGGGCTTCCAGACGCTGGATTTCCGGGCCGAATACCTGTTCCAGCTGATCCAGAGCCTGCTGTTTCATGGGCTCCAGGTGGGGCTCGGAAAGACGTTTCACATGCTCCACCATGGTCTCCACCTGGGACCGGATCTGGGGCACTATGGCCTGGGCCGTGCGCCGGCGGATATTGGAGCAGAGCCCGTTCAGGCGGTCATGGGGCAGAGCCGCAGACAGGTTCTTGCCATTCACGTCCACCAGCAAACGCAGGGGCGAAACCGGCAGGTAACGGGTCAGCTGCAGGGCTTCCGGTGCCGGGCAGTGCACGGTAAACAGGGCTTCCATCAACAGGGTTCCCGGTGGCAGGGCCTTGACAGAAAGGCTCGCAAGGGCCGCCTTGCCCAGCCCGGAGCTGGTCACCGAGTCCATCACTCCGGTCACCATCGGGTGTTCCCAGCTCATAAATGCCAGGTCTTCCCGCTCCAGCGCCTGTTGCCGGCTCCAGGTGACGGTAATCCCGTCCTCCGGCAGATCGGACACATGGCCGGCATGGTATTGCTCACCCGGACGCAGCACATCGGATTCGTCACCATGGTCTTCCATGTCGACGCCGAGTATATCGAAGGCCTCCACCATGTACTCCCGTACCTGAACGGAGCGCTCTTCCTCGTCAACCGCCTCGATCAGCCGGTCCGCCACATCCCGGCGGCAGGAATTGAGTTCAATCAGGGCGTCACGGCCATTCTGCAGCAGGGTGCGCAGGCGCTCAGCCTCCCGGGCCGATTCCGCCAGCAGCGGCTCAACGGCCGAAGCCTCACCGGCAATGGCCTGCTGCCACAGCTCCTGCACCTTGTTCTGTACGGCCACACCCACAGCACAGCTCTCGGCAAAGGCATTGAGACCTTCCTGGAACCAGCGGTACTGGATTTCCTGGGCACTGTTGCGCAAATAGGGAATATGGATTTCTATGGGCAGATCCTGACCGATACGGTCCAGGCGGCCAATCCGCTGTTCCAGCAGATCCGGGTTGGCGGGCAGGTCAAACAGAACCAGGTGATGGGCAAACTGGAAGTTTCGGCCTTCGCTGCCGATTTCCGAACAGATCAGAGCCTGGGCCCCCTGTTCGGAGTCCGCAAAATAGGCCGCCGCCCGGTCCCGCTCCACCAGGCTCAGATGTTCGTGGAAGGCAGCACTGCGGATACCCGCCCGCAACTGCAGATGCTTTTCCAGAGCCATGGCAGTCTGTGCATGGGCGCAGATCACCACCACTTTCTGCGGACGCAGGCTGGCCAGTTTTTTCTCCAGCCAGGCCACCCGGGGGTCCTGGGCCAGCCACTCTTCTTCCGGTACCGTCTGTTCCGGGCTCAGTCCGTCCAGGCCCCAGCCCTGCTGGTCATAGATAGCCGGGCAATCCAGAGGTTCCGGCCGGGGCCGGCGCTCCGGGAAGTCCTGAATCGCGGCCCGGGTATTACGGAACAGCACCCGGCCGGTACCATGGCGGTCCAGCAAAGCGTCTATAACCGCCCGGGAACGGTCTTCTGCCGCCAGCAGCGGCTCCAGATCATCCCCCAGCCAGGTGCGCAGAGCCTCAACAGCCTCCTGGGGAATGGCCTCCGAATGTTCCTGCAGCTGACGCACTACCTTGTTGATGGCCACATACTGCTCTTCCTCAGCCCGGAATGCCTCCAGGTCATGGAAGCGGGCCGGATCCAGCAGGCGCAGGCGGGCAAAATGGCTGGCCACACCCACCTGTTCCGGGGTAGCCGTCAACAGCAACAGGCCGCGGCTGGCCGCAGACAGCTGCTCAACGATACGGTATTCCGGACTCACCTGTTCCGGACTCCAGGCCAGATGGTGGGCTTCGTCCACAATCATCAGGTCCCAGCCGGCAGCAATGGCATCCTTCTGGGCCTGCTCGGAGCCCGCCAGGAAGCTCAGGCTGCACAGCACAAGCTGTTCACTGTCAAACGGATTCACCGAGGTTTCGTCACCGAAAATCCGGTTTACCAGTGCATCAATCTCGTCCTCTTCGTCTTTCAGGGCGTCATAGCGCTCCTGGTCGATAATGGAAAAGCGCAGATTGAAGCGGCGCAGCATTTCCACCAGCCACTGGTGGATCAGGGAATCCGGCACCACAATCAGGGCCCGGCGAGCCCGGCCGGTGTGCAGCTGGTAGTGCAGAATCATGCCGGCTTCGATGGTTTTCCCCAGACCTACCTCATCCGCCAGCAATACCCGGGGCGCGTAGCGCTTGGCCACTTCATGGGCAATATAGATCTGGTGTGGCAGCAGACGGGTGCGGGCCCCCATCAGACCCTGGGCCGGGGACGCCCGCAACCGGTCCATATGCTGCAGGGTGGCAACCCGCAGCCGGAAGGCGCCATTACGGTCGAACTGGCCGGCAAACAGCCGTTGCTGGGGGGCAGAGAAATTGACCGCACCACTGAGCTTCACTTCCGAAATCTGGTGAATGCCATCCTCGTCCTCGGCGTGGTACATAAGCACCCCACCGGCCTCTTCTGCAGACTTCACCAGATACTTCTTGCCGTCGAAGGTCTCTATCTCTTCACCGGGCTGGTAGATAATCCGGGACAGGGGTGCATTACCCAGGGCGTAGGTCCGCTCCTCGTCCGCAGCCGGAAACCCCAGGGTAACTCTGCGGCCCGAAACCTCGGTGACAATCCCCAGTCCGAGAGACGTATCGCTGTGACTTACCCAGCGCTGGCCAATCATAAAATCCGACGTTTCCAAAAAACCTCCAGACAGTATTAATTCCGGGTCGCGCCGTTTTCGCGCACCCAATACGCCGTTGCGCCACACACCGCTGCGGGCACAACAACAAGATTAAGAACAGGTACCATGGCTGCCAGGGCAACCGGCAAACCGAAACCAAAGGCAGACAGGCGGGTATCCCCCAGCAGTCCCCGCAGGGCCCCGAAGCCAACCTTGTGATTGTCCGCGGGGTAATCCACATACTGCAGCGCCATCATCCAGCTGTTGAACAGGAACCACAGCAGGGCCGCCCCCAGATTGACCACCGGTATCAGACCGATAATGAGCAGCCCCAGAGCCCGGGGCAGGTAATAGATGATTTTTTGCACCTCACGCCACAGGGCCCGGGGAATATCGCGGATAATGGCGCTCCAGGGTTCATCAGTGGTTACTTCCTGACCGGTCAGGTGCTTCTCTGTCAGCTCCGCCAGATATCCATAAAAGGGCGCACCAATGAGGTTGGCAACAATCACAAAGCCATAGGCCAGCATCAGCAGGACCACGGCGCCGTAGAATATCCAGAACAGCCAGTCAAACGCCTGCAGCCATGCCCAGTCAGGAAGCCAGGACATGGCCTGGGCAACAAGGCTGGAAAACAGCTCGGCAAGAAAATAGAACAGCAGTCCAAACAAGATGATGTTGATAACCAGAGGGATGATCACAAACAGGCGCAGTCCCGGCTGCCGGATCAGGCGAAACCCCTCACCGAGGTAGCCCAGACCGCGAAAGAAATTACCCTTGAGCATTACCGGCAGGTCCTCAGTTTCAATGACATTGACGGGGCGCAAAGCATATCATGTTGAAAACCTTCCCACAGCCAGGAAACACTTGCGGATATTCCCCATGGCAACACTGAAACAACAGGCTTTGGCCCTGATGCACCTGCGCCCCCTTTGGCGAACGGCCCTGCTGCTGTCGGTCATCGCCATCATGTTCCTGGCCACAACCAGCCAGGCCTACCCGATTCCGGCCGCCGCCAGCGACAAGGTGAACCACCTGATGGCCTTTATCGAGCTGACCCTGCTCGCCCGCCTTTCCTGGCCGGAAGCAAAAGCCTGGCACTACGCGCCCCTGCTGTTGGCGTTCGGATTTGCCATTGAAGCTATCCAGGCCACACTGCCCTACCGGGATTTTTCCCTGGCAGACCTGGCGGCCGATGGGCTCGGAATTGCCATTGCCATGCTGCCCTGGCCAGGACTCCGCAGCCTGGGCAAAACCGGACTACGAAATTCGCCCAACGCATTGTAAGAAATCTCTTACATGATCGTAAGCCCCCACAGCCTCTGTGCGTACGCAGCAATGGCCTACCCCCTTGCGATATAAGCCAAGCAACTGATTCAAAAGCTGAAATATTTCAAAGTCCGGATCCGGCCAAAATCGGACAGGCTCAGTTCACAGGTATGTCTGGCCCAAATTGCTATAGTGGTTAACACAAGGACGGCAGGGAAATGGACGACGCACTGGACGCACCTCTGCAGGGATTGCGGAGAGAAGCAGGGACACACGGACGCTTCGCTTAGGGATCAATTTGGAACGCTGGCCAGGACGCCGGCACCAGGGAGTGGCTCAGGGACACGCAACAGGGTTGTTGCCAACTGCGCAAGGACGCGCCGACCTGTTTCGACTTCGATAAGGGTAACCGCAGGGTTGCCCTTTCTTTTTATGTGCTCCGGCAAAACTGCCCGGCCAGATAGATTCTCACCCGGTTAAATTCCTCAAACTCATTCAGATCCGGCCAGGTCCGCCCTTCGACAACCGTCTGGAGCCGGTAGGCCTCGTCCCCCAGATCCCGGATCCGGGAATCCGCCAGCAATACCCTGTCCGCAGACTCACGAAATACCTGCAGCAGCGGCCGGTTATCCGGATCGTAGAGAACATCCGCTGCGGTCACCAGATCGATGCCATCGGGTCGCAGGTTCCAGTCTCCGCAGAGATTCACGGCAACACCGTTGAGATGTGCGTTGGCTGCCACCGCATCCAGAGCCGCCGGATCCAGATCGCAGGCAATGACTTCCCGGGCACCGACTTTGGCCGCAGCTATGGCTACAATGCCGGAACCTGAACCGAAATCCAGCACCCGCTTTCCCGCCACCTGCTCCGGGTGCTCCAGTATCCAGGCGGCCAGCACCTGACCGCTGGCCCAGCAGAAGGACCAGTAAGCCGGCTCCGCCACAACCGCCTGGGCCTCATCATGGCTGATAGGCCCCTCCAGTACTGAAGGATCAAACAGATACAGCTCCAGCTCCGGACAGCCCGCTGGCCGGGAGGCCCTGACCCGCCCCTTGCTCAGGGTCTTGCGCAGGTGTTGATCAAGACATTCCGGTGACATGGCTTCTCCACAGGCTTTTCAGGTTTCAGGGGCCGGCTATTGTAGCCCTACCGGCCCCGGCACACAGCGTTCAGGAAGCAGAAAAACTTCGCTTCCGTTATACTTCCGCCCTATTCCGGCAACCGGTTCAACACCGCCATGGCAAGCAGACCTGACACTGACGACTACCTCTCCCTGTTTCTGAACGACGTGCCCCTGATGGACGTCCGGGCCCCGGTGGAGTTCGCCAAGGGCAGTTTCCCCTGCGCGGAAAATGCCCCCCTGATGAACGACGAGGAACGTCACCGGACCGGTATCTGTTACAAGGAGAAGTGCCAGGAAAAAGCCATAGAACTGGGGCACCAGCTGGTATCCGGGGATATCAAGGCACAGCGGATAGAAGCCTGGAAACGCTTTGCCGCCAGCCATCCGGACGGTTACCTGTTCTGTTTCCGGGGCGGCCTGCGCTCCCAGATTACCCAGCAGTGGCTGCGGGAATCGGGCCTGGATTACCCACTGGTAAAAGGTGGCTACAAAGCCCTGCGCCGGTTCCTGATCGACACCCTTGAGGAGATAGTCGAAGCCAGCGAGTTCCGGATACTCAGCGGCCGTACCGGCACCGGTAAAACCCGGGTACTGCAGCAGCTGCCCAACCCGGTGGATCTTGAAGGTCTGGCCAATCACCGAGGCTCCAGCTTCGGTCGTCAGGTAACCCCCCAGCCCACCCAGATCAGCTTCGAGAACCGGCTGGCGGTGGCCCTGATCCAGTCCCGTCACCACCGGGGCGGACCTGTGTATCTGGAAGACGAAAGCCGGCTGATCGGCCGCTGTACCCTGCCCGACTCGCTGCGGGAACGGATGGCGACGGCTCCGCTGCTGATACTTGAACGCCCCATGGAGGAACGGATTGCCATTATCCGGGAAGACTATGTGGACGATATGCTCGCCAGCTACAGGGCCCGGGACGGCGAACAGGCCGGCTGGCTGAACTTCCGGGATTACCTGCTCAGCGCCCTGGACCGGATTCGCAAACGCCTGGGCGGGGAACGCCACAAGCAGCTGCGGGAACTGATGGAACAGGCCCTGAACCACCAGGAGCAGACCGGCGAGACCCACGGCCACGACGCCTGGATCGAATCCCTGCTGACCAACTACTACGATCCCATGTACGACTACCAGCTGAGCCAGAAGCAGGGCAAAATTCTGCTCCGGGCAGGCCCGGATGCCATCATTGAGTGGTCTGCCCTGCACACATCCGCGACAGATTAATTTCCACCATATTCGCCCCCTGTTATACTCCCGCGCCGATTTGTCTGCTATATACACTAGTGGGCAAATCAGGGCGCAGTCAGACCCACCCTCTCGTATCGAGACTTACATACCTACCCGAACACACGAAGAAACAAGGAGTTACCCTATGGAAGACCTTTTTGGCGCAGACGGACGCGCCTCTGACCTGATGGATCAGGCGATGACCCTGATCATGACCTACGCGCCCAAGGTAGTGCTGGCCATTGTCACACTGATTATCGGCCTGTGGCTGATCAAGCGGCTGGTTTCCGTCCTCGACAAACGTCTGGGCGCCAAAGATCCGACCCTCAACAGTTTCCTGTGCGGTCTGGTCAGCGCCATTCTCAAGATCCTGCTGCTGATCTCCGTGGCCTCCATGATCGGCATTGCCACCACATCCTTCATCGCCATTATCGGTGCTGCCGGCCTCGCCGTTGGCCTGGCACTGCAGGGCAGCCTCGCCAACTTTGCCGGTGGGGTGCTGATTCTGCTGTTCAAGCCGTTCAAGGTCGGCGATGTCATTGATGCCCAGGGTTACGTGGGTACGGTTGCCGAAATCCAGATCCTGTACACCATCATCAATACTCCTGATAACCGTCGGGTGGTCATCCCCAACGGCAACCTGTCCAATGCCAGCCTCACCAACATGAGCGCCTACGACACCCGCCGCTGCGATATGGTGTTCGGCATTGGCTACGGTGATGATATCGACAAGGCCCGGGACATTATTCGTGGTCTGATCGAGAGTGATGAGCGCCCCCTGAAAACACCGGAGCCGGTCATCGTGGTTGGCGGACTGGGAGAAAGCTCAGTGGACCTGACCGTTCGGGTCTGGATCAATTCCGGGGACTACTGGCCCCTGTACTGGGACATGCAGGAGAAAGTGAAGAAAGCATTCGATGCTGCCGGCATCAGCATTCCTTTCCCACAGAGAGATGTGCATATGTATCAGAGTGAGTAACGGCAGAGGTCTACCGTTGCCAATTGATACAACCAGTTACTAGCAAACTGCACTACCTCAACTATCATGACGATTAATGGCGGGGCTTTCCGGCCCCGCCAGACTTCCGGAGCCAGCATACTCCCAACAACAGGTTCCGGACCGCTGTCATTGCTGGTAGGAGGCTGTCATATGCCGGTACAGCAGTTAAAGGAATTCCTCGACGGGGCAGGTGTGGAATACATGTGCCTCACCCATCCCCCCGCATTCACCGCCCGGCAACTTGCCCAACACGTAAAAATTGCCGGGGACCGAGTTGTCAAAACCGTGATTATCGAACTGGATGGCAAGATGGCCATGCTGGTCATGCCCGCCACCTGGCGCGTTCGCTGGGACCGCCTGTCCCGGATACTCGATACGGATTTCGTTGACCTGGCCGATGAACAGGAGTTTCAGAGCCGCTTCCCGGACTGTGAAGCCGGCGCCATGCCCCCCTTCGGTCACCTTTTCGGCATGTCCGTGTACTGCAGCGAAGCCCTGACCGAGCAACCGGAACTGGCCTTTGCCGCCGGCACCCATTCCGAAACCATACATATGAAAACCGCGGATTTTCTGACCCTGGCCCAGCCCATGGTGCTGAACCAGGGGTTCATCAAACCAGGCGCGAAAAAACCCGCCTGGCTACAGAAACGCCAATGCCAGGCCAGCGCCATGGGTAAACTGCGAATGTCCGGTGCATCCGGCTTCTGACCTTACGCCCGGGTCTTGATCCGGGTCCCTTGTCTGAATCCTGCCATCGCGTAAACTGGGGGGCTCAGACAGGAACCCCGACATGACCCAAGCGTTTGATATTATCCTAGTCGGTGCCGGCATGGTCGGCTCCGCCCTTGCTACTGGCCTTGGCCACGATGGCTTCCGTGTCGCCGTCATTGAACGTACCGGCGCGCCGGCCTTCGACCCGGACGCCACACCGGATATACGGGTGTCCGCACTCAGTGCCGGCAGCGAACGCTATCTGCAGAGCCTCAACGCCTGGCCACTGATCCGCTCCATGCGCGCCACCCCCTACCGGCGACTGGCGGTATGGGATGAAGCCAGTCATCCCCTGAGCCGGCTACTGCCCGCCAGCCTCACCAGAGTGGAATTCAGTGCGGCGGACCTAGGCGCCCCCCATCTCGGCCATATAGTCGAGAACCGGGTGACTCAGCTTGCCCTGTGGAAAACCGCAGAAGCGGAGCCCAATGTCACCATCCTTTCCGGCCATGGAGTGTCTTCACTGGTACAGAACGAGGACTCGGTGACCGTGACTCTGGACAACAACCAGGATCTGCAGGCCCGGCTGGTCATTGGCGCCGATGGAGCCATGTCCGGAATCCGGGATATGGCGGGAATCGGGGTAACCCGGGATCAGTACGGCCAGCAGGCCATGGTCATTTCGGTGCGCTACCGGGGGCCGGTGGAAGACATAACCTGGCAGGGTTTCTTCCCCAGCGGCCCCAGGGCCTTCCTGCCCCTGC
Source organism: Marinobacter sp. (assembly GCA_041591245.1). Classification (GTDB taxonomy): domain Bacteria; phylum Pseudomonadota; class Gammaproteobacteria; order Pseudomonadales; family Oleiphilaceae; genus Marinobacter. Next base: position 1,256 of record JBFHSI010000012.1, on the reverse strand, counting down.
ACAGCGCCGGCCCGGAGTTCCCGGGGCAAAGCTGGGGATCACTGGTGTGGTACGACGCCCCGGAGCAGTTGGCCAGGCTCAAGGCCCTGCCCGAACCCCAGCTGCTGGAAGAGATACGCAAGGCCTTTCCCGACGACCTGCCGGAACTGACCGCCATTGATGACCGGGCCAGCTTCCCTATCGCCCGCCAGCATGCCAAACACTATTACTCTGGCCGGGTGGTACTGGCCGGAGATTCCGCACACACCATCAACCCCCTGGCGGGACAGGGGGTTAATCTCGGCTTCCAGGATGCCCAGGCCCTGCAGTCCATCCTGAAAGAGGCCAGACGGGCCGGGGATGACCTTGCCGATCCCAGGTGGCTGAACCGGTATGAACAGCAGCGCCGCCCGGCCAACCGCCGCATGATGCTGGCCATGGACCTGTTCTACCATCTGTTCAGTAACCGCATCCCCCCGGTTCACCTGCTGCGCAACCTGGGGCTGGGCGCCGCACGCTCCCTGCCCTTTGCCCGCAACCGGGTGGCCCGCTATGCCATGGGTATTGACGATGAATTGCCGGCAATGGTCCAGCAGCTGCTGTCCCGGCTGCCGGGGCTGAATCAGCTGTAACGCACAGGCCCGTTCCGGGCACTCCAACCATTAACGAGGAGCTAGCATGTCAGAGACGATTTTCACCAAGATCATCAACCGGGAAATTCCCGCTGATATTGTCTACGAGGACGACCTCAGCCTGGCGTTCCGGGATATCAATCCCCAGGCCCCGGTACACCTTCTGATCATTCCGAAGAAACCCATTGCCACCATCAACGACATCCAGGAAGACGACCGGGAACTACTCGGACACCTGTACTGGGTGGCGGCGAAACTGGCGAAGGACATGGATTTTGCCGAGGACGGCTACAGGGTGGTGATGAACTGTGGCGAGAATGCAGGCCAGACGGTTTTCCATATCCATCTGCACCTGCTGGCAGGCAAGCCTCTGGGCTGGCCTCCCTACACCGACAGGATGAAGCAGGCCTGAAACTTGTGGGGCGTTACCGCCCCACAACCCTTTCTGCGTCTTCTACCGGCGTATGGCGGACATCCTCGCCCTTGACCATGAAGATCACGTTCTCGGCGATATTGCAGGCGTGGTCGCCGACCCGCTCCAGGGCACGCAGTACCCACATCACGGACATGCACCTTGAGATATTCCGGGTGTCTTCCATCATGAAGGTGAGCAGGGAGCGGATGGCAACCTGATAGTCTTCATCT
>JBFHSI010000011.1:0-27310 GCA_041591245.1 Marinobacter sp. | reverse complement strand
TTTAGCGGATCTGTTTTTTTGAGCAGGAAGCCGGCCTAGCTGACGGTTTTGTTTGTGTCAAGAAGACGATGGAGGTGCTGATCTGGACTTTTTTTTGGGGTAGCCATCAGTGCAAAAGTAGGCTCCGGTAGCGCAGGGGGACTTTCGGTAAAACTGTTGGAGTGGTGTAAATTTATGTTAAACAAGGGAAAACCAGTCTTCCCCTATTTTATTTATGTCGATAGACTTAAAAGGACTAGGCATATAACACTGTCTTTTTGAGGGTGGTGCAGGCTGAAAAATCGGGGGCCTGGGTTGTACCACTAAATGAAGTATTTTTGATGTAGGTCAAAAATGCGGAAGCGATTGGCCGAAAGGGAATATTTCATAGGCTTGGCTGGTTGGTTTTCAGTTTCCCTCCTGGAAATTGAGTATGTTCAATCAGTCTTTTGAGAACAGGTTGACGCTGGGCGTCCGGTAGCAATACCCGATTCCACCGCGCTCGGATGCAATCAACCTGTTTTGTGAGATGTATGGAAACAGAGACCGAGTGCGTTAATGGAACCCAACCGAAGTCTGCGGATTTTTTCAATCCTGACCTCTACCTGATAACGACGTTCCGCCGGGCCATATCCAATGGGCAGGATATTTGTGTTGCTGCCCATGGTCTTGGAAGTCTGATCCTTCTGGGCTCCCGTGGGGAGTACTTTTCAGACAGCCCGGATCTTCAGGAACTTATCCAGCTTTCTCCAAAGAAATGCCGCGTCAGTGTGCTATCGCAGGATGACAGCAACCTTTATGCAGAAAGGGCTGGCAGAAGCGTGCACGAGCTGATGTGGCAGACTGCCTATCGCGTGTCAGAAGGGCGGCTGATGGAAGGCTGTCACTGGAATGATGTTGTTCAGCTGGAATACTGGCCGAACCTCACCCGGCTGCCCCTGACTCCCAATACCTTTCGCATATTGGCATTGTTTTATCAGCACCCGACCTCGGTTTTTCTGGCGTCCCGGTTGCTGAAAATCCCAACAGCCGAGATGTACCAGGTATACAGCGCAGCGCGTGCCGCTGGCGTTGCCCGTGCTGTTAACCGACATGTCGAAGAGCCAAGGCTTGAGCCCCACCGCAACCAGACACTTTTGTCCTCGTTGTTCCGAAAACTCGCGAGACGATAGGAGTCCTCGTGCACAAGATCATTTTCGCTGGTCCCGTGGGTGCGGGCAAAACGACGGCTATTCAGACCATCAGTGATATTGAGGTTGTGAGTACCGAAAGCAAAGCAAGTGACGATGTAGCGAAGCGGAAGAAAACCACAACCGTGGCCATGGACTACGGAATCCTCAATATTGAAAACGGCCAGAGGGTTCACCTGTACGGTACTCCGGGGCAGGAGCGCTTCAGCTTTATGTGGGAGATCGTCACCATGGGAGGGCTGGGGCTTGTTCTGTTGCTGGACAATACCCGGGAAGCTCCACTGGAGGACCTTGAGTTCTATATCAAGGCGTTTCGTACATTCATTGATAAGAACACCGTTGTTGTTGGTGTGACCCGAATGGACGTGGCGGGCAGTTCCAGTCTGGATTCGTTCCAGACAAGGCTGAGCGAACTGGGAGTCCGAGCCCCGGTGTTCGAGGTGGATGCGCGCTCACGGGATGATGTTTCGGCACTGTTGCAGGCCATGCTCGCCATGCTGGAGCAGGGGGGCAGACGATGAGCGCCCCGGATCCTGCTGGATGTGGTTCGCCAGTACTTTCCCTTTCCGGCTTCGGCGTGGCTTTTGGCGATAAGACCATACTGTCCAGTGTCAGCCTGGATATCCCTGATCGTGAAATAACCGTGCTTTTCGGCCCGGGGGGTACAGGGAAGTCAACATTGCTCAGAACCCTGGCCGGGTTCAATGACTCTAATCCGAACCTGCGCACCTGGGGTACGGCAAACTATCTGGGCAACTCTCTGCAGGCCGGAGAGCGGCCAGTGCTCGCTGCGCAGAATGCCCGCATGGTAATGGCCAGTGTTCTGGACAACATAGTTCAGGATTTGCCGGAGCGGCGGAGGCTAACGCCCATGCAGCAGCGCCATCGCGCGATAGAGCTGCTGGAGTTCGCCGGACTTGAAGATGTCATCAGCCATATAGATGATCCGGCCATTCACCTGACGCTGGCCCAGCAGCGGCACCTGGCCACCATGCGCCTTGCCGCCACCGGTGCCCGCCTGCTGTTGCTGGATGAGCCGACAACCGGGCTGAACGATCAGGAAGCAGAAAGAATCCTGGATTACATTGCGTCCGAAGGTGAACGCCGCTCTGTCTTGATCGCCCTGCACAATCAGCTTCATGCTGCTCGTCTTGGTGGACGTATGGCACTGCTTGCCGGTGGAGTTGTGCAGGAAGCGGCGACAACGGAGGACTTCCTCCGAAACCCCACGAGCGATGCCGGGCGTTCCTTTGTCAGGACCGGGTCATGTTCCGTCGCGTCGCCCGATGCTGACCCGGAAACCCTGGCTCCTGGAGTAGTGCCGCCGGCCCCTCTTCCCGCGGAGGCCCGAATTCACGTCAGCAACAGCTATGGTCCCAGAGGATTTTTATGGCTCAAGAAGGGAAAGCTTGCCGGCACTCCCAGGCCCGGAATCGTCCAGGATATTGCCTATGACCTACAGGCATTGCAGCGGGTAGGTATCACCACCCTGATTACTCTTACCGAAACCCCTCCGGATCGGGAGGCCTATGAAGAATATGGGATCAAGAGTATCTGGTCGCCGTTTCGGGATATGGCCGCGCCCTCAATTACCCAGGCTGCCGGTCTGTGCAAGCTGATACAGAGGCTGTGCAATGACGGCGAACGGGTGGCCGTGCATTGCAAGGCCGGGCTCGGGCGAACCGGGACCATCCTTGCCTGCACCCTTATATGGGAAGGGATGGATGCCCTGGAGGCCCTGGAGTCGGTTCGAAGAATACAACCTCGCTGGGTCCAGTCCGAGGCCCAGGTGGAGTTTCTGGAGAAGTTCGCCCTGTTCCTGAAAACATGGGCAAAAAAAAAGCAGACGGCTGTTTGAGTCTGCGTTAGATCTACCATTAAGGAGAATGAGAGATGTCCAATCTTGATAATGCGATTCAACAGGCTGTTTCCACCATCCCCGAGTGTCTTGCCGGAGGCTATGTGGACCTGAGTACCGGTATGTTGCTTGGCGTAAAAACCGTGGATTCACATCCGGAGGAAGTGCTGGAAATGCTCGCTGCCGCCACGGCTGACCTGTTCCAGGGGCCGAATGTGGTGAGCATTGAGAATATGTTCAAAAAAGCACGCGGCGTGGCCATGGATGACTATCACTACTTTAACGAAATCATCGTTAACAGTGACAACCTTATCCACATCTTCATGCGGGCCAAAGGCTGCCCGGACCACGTGGTGACATTTGTCTGCCGGATATCTGCAAACCTTGGAATGGTGCTCACAAAAGCCCGTGCTGCACTGCCCAAGGTAGAAGCAGCACTTTAATTTCCCCCAGCACAGCGGCTCCACTACATATAGACCAGGAAGTTACAGAGGACGATGACATTGATCAGTTTCGAGCAAAATCACCCAAAGGCAAGTGCTACAAGGTCTGTTTTGCGGGAGTTGAATGTTGCTACCACCGGCATCGAGGCTTCGGCTGCGATGACAACTGACGGTTATATTATTGGAGCCGCGCTGGGCCGGAATATTGATGAGAACCGCTTTGCAGCGATGTGCGCATCGCTGCTGGCGCTCGCCGAACGGGCGGCAGAAGAAACTGCCCGGGGTGAGATGAAGCAGCTGCTGATAGAGGGAGAACAGGGCCTGATGCTGCTGGTCCGGGTTGGCGAAGACAAGGTTATGGCTGTGGCCGCCAAGCCCACTGTGAACCTGGGCAGGGTTTTTCTCGAAGTGCGCAAGTACGCGGAAAAGCTGAGCCAGCTGCTGGATTGACCCTGCTGAGACCTGAGCCAAGAACATGTTCAAGATTGATTATCTGGGTAACAGCTATAGCTGTCATCCAAACGAGACAGTCCTGGAGGCCATGCTGCGACAAGGTGTGACATTTCCGTTTTCCTGTCGCAAGGGGGCTTGTCACTCCTGTATGCATGTGGTGGAAAAGGGCTCGGTACCTCCGCAAGCCCAGAAGGGACTTGGAACCGAGCAAAGAGAAAAAGGCTTTTTCCTGCCCTGTCTGTGCGTACCTGAGGGGGACCTGTCCATTGAGCCGAAGCCAAAAAGGAATGCCCAGAAAGCGGCTCACAGAGCACAGGCTGACTCCCATTTTTCACCGGATCCGGAAATGTGGGCGGCGCTGGATAATGGCCGCGGGCTGTCGGAAATCCTGGAGGATTTCTACAAAAGGGTCTATGTAGACGAGAGGCTTTCACCCTTCTTTCAGGGCATTACAAGGCAACGGGTTCAGGAAAAACAGTTCCTGTTTCTGCGGCAGAAGTTCACGGGAGAGAAAGTCTATTTCGGCGACAGGCCGAAAAATATTCACCACTGGATGGTTATCTCTGATGATCTGTTCGATTACCGGGAAGCCATGATGGTGGAGTGCATGAAACGCTACGGATTGCCTGACCATCTGGTCGAGCGCTGGCGTAGCCTGGAGAGCAGTTTCCGTCCGGATATTGTCAAGGATGAGCCCTGGAAACGGACGATGGGAGATGTTGAGCTGCCAGTGGAAGGTTATGGCGAACTCACCCTGGATTCCGGCACCCTGTGCGACAACTGTGGTCGTGAGGTAGACGAGGGCACGGTCATCCGTTATCACCTGCGCCTGGGGACCATATATTGCCCCCGCTGTACTTCTTCGCTACCGCCGGATGGAGGCGACGACCGGTAAATCTTAACCTGAAAGCCAGTTGCAGCGCTGGCTGGCAGAGGGGGGGAGTGTTGCTGTTAGCAGAGGGGGTAAACTGATAAAAGGGCAAACCCCGGAAACAACAAAGCCAGCTCGAAAGCTGGCTAAGTCGTTGGAATAAGTGGTGCCCGGACGCGGAATCGAACCACGGACACGGGGATTTTCAATCCCCTGCTCTACCAACTGAGCTATCCGGGCATGTTGCAGTAGTGCGTTGCAACGGGGCGCTATTAAACCGGTTTCGGTGATTTGAGTCAAGGCCGTCGGCTAAAAAAATATGAATCTTTTCAGGGTTGCTCAGGCTTTGACCAATCCGCCGTTATTGCTCCGGTGGAACATAGCCTTCGGCCTTGTCGAAAGGCTCGTTATCGAAGAAGTGTTCCATCTGGGCCTGCAGGTATTTGCGGGTATTCGGGTCCATCAGGGTCAGGTGTTTTTCGTTGATAAGCATGGTTTGTTGCGCCTGCCATTCGGTCCACGCCTGTTTGGAGACGGTTTCGAACAGTTCCTGGCCTTTCTTGCCGGGCATGGGCGGGAAGTCCAGGCCTTCGAGTTCTTTCTGGTATTTGCGGCAGAATACGGTTCGGCTCATGGTGGCTCCTGTGGGCATAAGGGTCTGGCGGAATGATAACAGACCGCCGGTGCAGTGGGTCAGCAGAGTTCGGTCTGTAATGGCTGGGTCAGCAGGCTGCGGATGGGGGCGGGCAGGCCCAGTTGCAGGGCTTCGTCCCTGTGCATCCAGCGCAGGTTGTGGTTATCGGAAACTCTGCTGCTGCCGGTGACCCCCAGGCGTACAGGGCGGATATGCAGATGGTAGTGGCTGAAGGTGTGGCGGAAACCGGGAGCTGTCTCCGGTTGTGCGCAGTTCAGTCCCAGTTGCTGTTCGCAGGCCTCCTGCAGTTCATCGGCCCCCAGGGCCGGATCCAGTTCAGGCAGGCTCCAGAGTCCGCCCCAGATACCGCTGGGCGGGCGGCGTTCCAGCAGAACCCGGCCCTCGGCATCTTCCAGTATCGCCATCCAGGTGGCTTTTTCCGGTTTGGTCTTCTTCGGTTTGGCTCCAGGGTAGTGGGCGGTTTCGCCCCGGGCGTAGGCTGCACAGCCCTGTTGCAGGGGGCAGGAGGTGCAGTCCGGTTTACTGCGGGAACACACCATGGAACCCAGGTCCATGATGGCCTGGGTATAGTCCCTGATCCGGGTTTCCGGAGTGTGGGCCTCGGCATGGATCCAGAGCTGGTTCAGAACCGATGACTGGCCCGGCCAGCCGGCAACGGCATGGTAACGGGCCAGTACCCGTTTGACGTTGCCATCCAGAATCGCAGCGCGCTTGCCGAAGGCCTGGGCCAGAATGGCTCCGGCGGTGGAGCGGCCGATGCCGGTGAGGCTTTCCAGCTGCTCCTGGGTGGCGGGAAACTCGCCATTGAATTCGTCCACGATGGTTCTGGCGGCTTTTTGCAGGTTGCGGGCCCGGGCGTAGTAGCCCAGCCCGGACCAGTGGCTGAGTACATCGTCTTCCGGTGCCTGTGCCAGGCTGTGAACGTCCGGGAAGCGGGCCATAAAGGCCTGGTAGTAGGGAATAACCGTGGCCACCTGGGTCTGCTGAAGCATGATTTCAGAGACCCAGACCCGGTAGGGGGTGCGGTCATGGTGCCACGGCAGGTTGTGCCTGCCGTGCTGGTCGTACCAGTCCAGCAGTTTGCTGGCAAACTTCTCGGGCATCAGTTGAACAGGCCTTTCAGTTTGTCACCCAGTTTCTCTTCCAGTTTTTCCGAGACCTTTTCCTTGGCCTTGGTTTTGGCTTTTTCCACTTCTTTCTTGGCCTTGGCCTTGGCCGCGTTGGTGGCAATGTCCTTCAGGGTGTCGCGGAAGCGGGAGCCGTCAAAGGAGCACAGGCCGGCTGGATCTTCGGAGAAATTGCCTTTGCATTCAACAGGGATGACCACGTTCTGAACCGTGTCGGTTACCCGGCAGGCATTGTCCCTGTGGATCTCGCCGACAATGCGCAGTCCGGCCTGGTAATCCATGGTGGTTTTTTCCAGGTTGACGGTACCTTTGCCTTCCAGCTGCATGCCTGCCAGGGACGCGATCAGGTCGGTGTTGTCCAGGGTGTTGCCGTTGATGTTCAGGGTGCCGTGCATGTCGTTGAAGGGGGTGGTGGTTCCCCAGTCAGTGGTAGTAAGGGCATCCTGGTTGACTATGGCGATACCTTCGCAGGCCATGCGGGTCAGGTTTATCTGGCGGATTTCACCCTTGGCCAGGTTGAAGCGGATCTGGCCGTCGGCGTTGTTGCGCAGTGCCGAGATCCGGTTGCCTGTGGTGGTGATGTTCAGGTCCAGATTGGCGGCGCCGGAGAGCATGTCCACTTCCGCCAGATCGGTGAGCAGGGGCAGGGTCTGAATGTTGGCAACGTCAGACTTTATTGCCCATTTCGGGTTGTTGCTGCGGGCATCCAGGGTCACATTGGCGGCAAAGCTGCCGTCATAGAGCTTGCCGCTGAACTCGTCCACTTTCAGTACACCGTTTTTGGCGGTGGTGCTGGCCTTGATGTCGGTGATGGTCAGGTTGCTGGCGATCAGCTGTCCAAGCCCGAAATCTATGTCCAGCAGCAGGGATCTCAGGGTGTCCAGGGGCAGCAGGTCGCCTTCCGGTCCGCTTGCCGCAGGAGTTTCTGCTTCATCGCTGGCGACGCTGGTGCCTTCTGTGGCTGGCGGCAGGTAGCTGTCCAGGTTCAGCTTGTCACCGGTCAGGTTGAAGACAACGGCGCCATTGGCAAGGGTGTAGCTGCCGGAGCCGGTGAAGCTGGTGTCATCCAGTTTCAGGGTCAGGCCGGTGAGTTCCACCTTGCCGGCAGGGCCGCCAATATCGGTGGCGAAGGCCAGGGCGCTGAGGACATCCGGGTCAGTGGTTTCAATGGAAGGCTGGCCCAGATTGCTGAGCAGCTTCTTCAGGGAGAATTCATCCACCCGGATCTTGCCCTTGATTGCGGCCTTGTCGCCGAAGCCCTGTACGCTCAGGTGGGTAGTCAGTGTCAGGTTGGCCAGGCTGGCGCTGAAGTCGCTGAGTGTAGCGGTTTCATTGCTCAGGTTGGCCTTGGCAGAACCGGCCAGTTCGGCGCTGACGGATTTGCCGCCGAAGGGTTCACCGCTCATGTTGAACAGGGCTTTCAGGCCGGATACGGAGAACTCGTCAAACGCCTTGCTGGTGGCCAGGCGGGCGCTGATGCTGCTGTCGATGGTCAGTTGCGGCTGGGCGGTCAGCACCCGGAAGCGGATGTCCAGCGGGAAGTCGGAGCCCGGAGCTATGTCGCTGGCTTTGACGTTGAAGTCTTCGAGGGTAATGGTCTGGCCGGTGCTGCGGTCATCGTAGTGCACCTGGGCATTGCTGATTTCAATGTTTTCCACATTGAAGTCCAGCGGCTTGCTGTCGCCATCGGTGGCCGGCTCATCGTCTTTGATGTCGTCGGCACTGGCCTGGCTTGTGTCCCCGGCGCCCTCAGGCATGATGCGGGTCCAGTTGCCGGTGCCGTTCTTGTCCACTTCCAGTCGGGCATCCAGTCCGTTCAGGACAAAGGTATCTACCCGGGGGGACATGGCCAGAAGAGACCAGAAATTGATCTTGGCAACCAGCTGGTCCAGAGCCACAAAACGCTCACCATCAAGGTTGGCTGCCACGTTGTTCAGTTCCAGCCCGAGGGGGATAAAGGACCAGCCGATGTCCCCATCCAGGATCAGGTCCAGGTTGGTCTGGTCTTCTACAGCCTGTTCAATCTGTGGTTTGTAGTCGTTGGGATTGATCACGGCAACGGCGATAGCAACGGCCACCACAGCAAGTATGATCAATGCGACAATGGCGATAAGCGCATAGCGAACGGCTTTCATGGTTCGGGCTTCCTTGTTTCCGGTGAGCTGTCGGACTCGGAGCGAATCCTGAGGTCAGATAAATGAAAGGATAACGCAGGGGTGACAAATTATCACAGCGGAGTATGACAATGGTGTAGTGTTGGGCCAAAATACAGAACCACGTTTTTCCATCTACATTGAATACATACTATAAACACAAGAAGGAGCTGTCTGTGGCTATTACCGTTTCGATCGAGCTTAACCGGGATCTGGAACTTCCTGCGAGTTTTGATGAAGTATTCGCACTGCTGGCGGATGTACCCCGTTCTGCCAGTCATTTCCCGAAAGTGGACCGGCTCACGGACCTCGGCGACAACACCTATCGCTGGGAAATGGAAAAGGTGGGTGTGGACAAGCACGCCATCCAGTCTGTTTACGCCTGCCGTTATGTGGCAGACAAGGATGCCGGGCGGATCACCTGGACGCCGGTCAAGGGTGAAGGCAATGGTGTTGTCAGTGGTTCCTGGACCCTGAGTGCCGCCGGCGACAATGCGACCACAGTCAAGTTCCAGACCAGCGCCCAGCTGACCGTACCTCTGCCTGGCCTGCTGAAGCTGGCGATCAGCCCGGTGATCAAGCATGAATTCAACAGCCTGGTGGACACCTATATGAAGAATCTGACCAGGGCCTTTGGCTGAATGTCGCTGCGGTAAACGGATTGGACCGGTTGTGGGACTCCCGCGGACAGAAAAGGTATAATCCGCGGACAGAATTTTCCCGGCGATACGCCGTCAAATTGCTACGGAGTCCCCATGGCCGAACGCAAGGCTCGGGTAGAACGAAATACCCTTGAAACCCGCATTACTGTCGAGATCAATCTCGATGGCACCGGTCAGGCCAGTTTTGATACCGGTGTTCCCTTTCTCGATCACATGATGGATCAGATTGCCCGTCACGGACTGGTGGATCTGAACATTGTTGCCAAGGGTGACCTGCACATTGACGACCACCACACGGTGGAAGACATAGGCATTACCCTGGGCCAGGCTTTCCGTGAGGCTGTGGGTGACAAGAAAGGCATTCGCCGTTATGGCCACGCCTATGTTCCGCTGGATGAAGCCCTCTCCCGCGTGGTGATCGACCTGTCCGGCCGCCCCGGCCTGACCATGGATGTGCCCTATACCCGGGGTTCCGTGGGCGGGTTCGACGTGGATCTGTTCGAAGAGTTTTTCCACGGCTTCGTCAATCACTCCATGGTGACCCTGCATATCGACAACCTGAAGGGCAAGAATACTCATCACCAGATAGAAACAGTGTTCAAGGCCTTTGGCCGGGCACTGCGCATGGCTATCGAAATGGATGAGCGGATGGCGGGTATCACGCCTTCCACCAAAGGTTCTCTGTAACCCCGCACCGAACAGGACACTGCATTTCACTATGAAGACCGTTGCCATTATCGACTACGGCATGGGCAACCTGCATTCTGCCCGCAAGGCCGTGGAACACGTTGCCCCCGGGGTCACCGTGCTGGTTACCGATGACCCGGCGCAGATCCGTGAGGCGGACCATGTCATCCTTCCGGGGGTGGGGGCTATCCGGGACTGCATGCACGAGATACGCCGTCTGGGTGTTGACGAACTGGTCCGGGAAGTTTCCCAGGACAGACCGTTTCTGGGCATCTGTGTGGGCATGCAGGCCCTGATGTCCCGCAGCGAGGAAAACGGGGGCGTTGACTGCATGGGGTTGTTCCCGTCACAGGTACGTTTTTTCGGTGACGACCTGCATGAAAACGGAGAGCGCCTGAAGGTGCCGCACATGGGCTGGAACGAGGTTTACCAGACTGTCGAGCATCCCCTGTGGCACGGAATTCCCGACGGTGACCGTTTCTACTTTGTGCACAGCTACTATGCCGAAGCGGAGGGCAATGCGGATATTGCCGGTCGCAGTCATTATGGTGTGGACCTGGCCGCCGCTGTGGCCCGGGACAATATCTTTGCCGTGCAGTTCCACCCGGAGAAAAGTGCCCGGGCCGGCCTGCAGCTTCTGAAAAACTTTGTTGGCTGGTCCGGTAACTGATACTGCACCACTGACACGAACAACACGGACATTGCTCTATGCTGATTATCCCCGCCATTGATCTCAAGGATGGCAAGTGTGTACGCCTGCGCCAGGGCCGGATGGACGATTCCACAGTATTCGGGGACGACCCGGTGGATATGGCCACGCGCTGGGTGGAGGCCGGTGCCCGCCGGCTGCATCTGGTGGATCTTAACGGAGCCTTTGCCGGTGAGCCGGTAAACGGTGAGATCGTGCAGGCCATTGCCCGCAAGTTTCCGGATCTGCCGATCCAGATCGGTGGTGGTATCCGTTCGGCGGAAACCATCGAGGCCTATCTGAAGGCCGGTGTTGAGTGGGTCATTATCGGCACCAAGGCGGTCAAGGAACCAGAATTTGTTACCGATATGTGCCGTCAGTTCCCCGGCCATATCATTGTTGGCCTGGATGCCAAAGACGGTAGGGTGGCAACGGACGGCTGGGCGGAAGTGTCCGAAGTCATGGCGGTGGATCTGGCGAAACGCTTTGCCAGTGATGGTGTCCATGCCATTGTCTACACCGATATTGCCCGTGACGGCATGATGCAGGGTGTCAATGTGGAAGCCACTGCGGCCCTGGCCGAGGAAGGTGGCATCCCGGTGATTGCATCCGGCGGCGTGACCAACATGGATGACCTGAAACGGCTGGCCGCTGTGGCTGACAAGGGCATTCTCGGGGCCATTACCGGCCGGGCTATCTACGAAGGCACGCTGGATGTGGCAGAAGCCCAGGCTTTCTGCGACAGCCTGAACCGCTAGGGGGACCATCATGGCGCTGGCAAAACGCATTATTCCCTGTCTGGACGTGGACAAGGGCCGGGTGGTGAAGGGTATCAACTTTGTGGATATCCGGGATGCCGGTGATCCGGTGGAAGTGGCCCGTCGCTACAACGAACAGGGTGCCGATGAAATCACCTTCCTGGACATCACCGCAAGCCATGAAAGCCGGGATACCACCTACGAAACGGTCGAGCGCATGGCCTCGGAGGTGTTTATCCCCCTGACCGTGGGCGGCGGTGTGCGCACTGTGGATGATATCCGCAAACTGCTCAATGCCGGTGCCGACAAGGTGTCCATCAATACCGCTGCGGTGTTCAATCCGGAGTTTGTGCGGGAAGCGGCGGAACGTTTCGGCAGCCAGTGCATTGTGGTGGCCATTGATGCCAAGAAGGTAAGTGCTGAAGGCGAACCTCCGCGCTGGGAAATTTTCACCCATGGCGGCCGCAAGCCCACAGGGCTGGATGCGGTGGAGTGGGCTCGCAAGATGGTGGAGATGGGGGCCGGTGAACTGCTGCTGACCAGCATGGACCGGGACGGCACCAAAGCCGGCTTCGATCTGGGGCTGACCCGCGCTATCAGTGATGCCGTGGCTGTGCCGGTGATTGCCTCAGGTGGCGTTGGTGAGCTGGAACATCTGGCGGATGGCGTGACTGAAGGCGGTGCCGATGCGGTGCTGGCGGCGTCCATCTTCCATTTCGGCCAGCACACGATTCCCGAAGCCAAGGCCTTTATGAAGGCCAGAGGTATTGAAGTCCGGGACTAGGGTTTTCTGGCAAGGGCAGGCTGTATGGCCTGCTTCTGGCCTTCCGCAAACATTTCCTGATTGTTGTTGCGTATCGCCCAGATTCCACTGATGGTGGCGATGGCAATCCCTTCCTGATCCAGCAGTGGCAGATGTTTTTCTAGGTAATCGACGGTTACCTTGTGGGGGTGGCCGATAGCGACAGCCGTGCCATTCTCCCTTGCCCTTTTGATCAGCAGGCGAAACTGCCTGTGCACAAACTCTTCGGTCTGCTCATGGTCCAGAAATACATCCCTGGTCACACTGGGAATGCTGTAGGCCCTGGCCACATCGCCCGCCACTGACGAGGCAATGGTACGACTGTCCACGAAATAGAGCGGGTAACGGTTGAGTTCTTTCATGACCCAGTCCATGGCGCGGAGCTGCTGGGTCAGCAGGCTGCCCATATGGTTGTTGACCCCCTGCACATAGGGAATGGACTGCAGAGCCCGGCGCAGGGTGAGGGTCATGGTCTGTTCGTCCATGTCCGCTGTCAGGCCACCTGGGCCCAGGTCAAAATTGTGGGTGTTGGCCATGGGCGCGTGCAGCATGATTTCCTTGTTCCTGCTGTGGGCGAGCCGCGCCAGGCGCAGGGTATGGCGGCGCCAGGGCAGGAAGGCCAGGGTCAGGGGCTGTTCCAGTGCGGCCAGCCGCTCGCCTTCCTCAAGATTGTGTCCCATGTCATCAATGATGATGGCAATGGTGGGCGGCAGGTCATTGCTGGCGGCAGGCAGGCCGCCGGCACTTGCCAGAGAGGACAGAGTGGCAGCGGCGATCAGGACCAGGCCGCGCAAACCCGTCACTGGGCCGTTCCCTGTTCGGCGGCATCCGCAGAAGGTGTCTGGCTGAGAATATGCAGGCCTTTGAGCAGGTTCAGGGCGGAGCGCAGCTGGAAGTCCTGTGCCGTCAGGGCCTCGGCTGCGCTGTTGTTGCTGTCGCTGTCCGGTGCCTGGCCTTCGTTCTGACCCTGCAGGTGTCCGCTCAGATCTGCTTCGGTAAACAGCGGCCGGCTGTCCAGTTCCTTGAGTTCCGCAGGACGGACTTCAATATCCGGTTTGATGCCGGTGGCCTGTATGGAGCGGCCGTTAGGCGTGTAGTAACGGGCAGTGGTCATTTTGATGGCGTGGGTTTCATCCAGGGGAATAACCGTCTGGACGCTGCCCTTGCCAAAGGATTTGGTACCCATGATCACGGCTCTGCGGTGGTCCTGCAGGGCGCCGGCAACGATTTCCGATGCGGAGGCAGAACCGCCGTTGATCAGCACCACAATGGGGGTGCCGTCCATGATGTCCCCGGCCCGGGCGCTGAAGCTCAGGCGGGAGCTGGAAATCCGGCCTTCGGTGTAGACGATGAGGCCGTCATCCAGCAGGGCGTCGGCGGTTGCCACTGCGGCCTGCAGTACGCCGCCGGGGTTGTTTCTGAGGTCGATCACCAGGCCGTCAAGGTCTGCACCGTGGGCAGTTTTCAGATCCCTGAGGGCATCGCTGAACTGGCTGCCGGTATCCGCCTGGAACTGGGTAATGCGCACGTAGCCGTAGCCGTTTTCCAGCATTCGGGACTTGATGCTGGTGACCTTGATCACGTCCCGCTCCACGTCGATTTCGATGGGAGCACTGTCCCCTTCACGCATAATGGTCAGGGTCAGGGTGGTGCCGGGTTTGCCCCGCATCAGCTGGACGGCTTCCTCAAGGGTCATGCCCTTGACCGGCTTTTCATCCAGTTTGATGATCAGGTCACCGGCTTTTACGCCGGCCTTCTGGGCGGGGGTGTCGTCGATAGGGGAGATGACCTTGACGAAGCCGTCTTCCATGCCCACTTCAATGCCCAGCCCGCCAAACTCTCCGGAGGTGCTTTCTTCCAGTTCTTCGTAATCCTTGGGGGCCAGGTAGGTGGAGTGGGGGTCCAGATCGGAGAGCATGCCCTTGATGGCGCTTTCCAGAAGCTGTGTGTCATCTACCTCTTCTACATAGGCGTCCTTGATACGGCCGAAAACTTCGGCGAATTTGCGCAGGTCATCCAGAGGTAACTGGGTTTCCGGGTCTGGCAACTGGATCTGCACCCGCTCTCCGTTCTGCAGGCTTTTCTGCAGACTTTGTCCGGGATCGGCTTCCTGGGAAACCGCAGATCCGGGGGTAATCATGAAACAGGTGGCGAGAGCGATGGCATGTAAAGGCAAGGCGTGGAGAGTATTTCTGACCTGTTTCATTCACAGTTCCCGTGTTGATACCAATAGTTAGACTGGCTTCCCTGATTTCCGACAGTATGGCGTCAGCGCGGGCATTTGTCAGCCCTGAAACCGCTCAGCGGGTGAGCCAGCGCCTGGGGTTGTCCGGTTTGCCGTTGTGGCGCACCTCGAAATACAGGGCAGGAGTATCTGTTCCACCGGTTTTGCCGGCCAGGGCGATGGGCTGTCCTGCCGTAACCCAGTCTCCGGGACTGGTGAACAGGCTGCTGCTGTGGCCATAGAGTGTCATGTAGCCATCGCCATGATCAATGATGGTGATCAGCCCGAAGCCCCTGAGCCAGTTGGCGAATACCACCCGGCCATAGTGGATGGCCCGGACTTCGGCGTCTTCGGCGGTGTTTATCAGAATCCCGTTGCGCTTCAGCTTGCCGTTGGCGTAACGCTCGCCATAGTTGCTCACCACCTTGCCCTTGACCGGCCAGGGCAGTTTTTTCCGGAGCGAGTGGAAAGGTCTGGATTCGTTGGGGGCGGGGATGTTGGCGATGGCCTGCTGCACTTCCTGCAGCAGTTTTTCCAGGCGCTGGCGGTCAGATTCCAGTTCCTGGCGCTCATTCTTGTGGCTGAGAATATCGGTCTTCAGGGCGGCCAGTGTCTGTTCCCGTTTCTTGCGGGACTGAGTCAGCTGTTCCTGGCGTTTGCCCAGGTCTGATTCGGTTTGCGCCAGTTTAATCCGGGCAGCCTGCACATTGCTGCGGGTCTGTTTCAGGGCCTGCAGGCTTTTGCGGAAGGCTTCCAGGCGTTCGACGGTATCCTGGCTCAGGTATTCGTAGTAGGTCATGGTCCGGGCTATCTGGTCCGGATCCACTTCGTTGAGCAATACCTTGATAGCGGTAATGTCCCCGTCCATCCAGGCGGCGCGGATCTGCCGTTTCAGGCTTTCCCGCTGGCGGTTGAGGGTGGTGGCGAGGGTGCGCTCTTCCTGTTCCAGCTCGGACAGCCTTTGCTGATGCTGTTGCGCCTGCTGGCGCAGGGTATGGCGTTCCCGGGTCAGCTTGCTGATCTGGCGTTCGGTTGCCGCCAGTTCCCGCTCCAGTGCGGAGCGGTTCTTTTCGGCGCCGGCCAGCCACTGGTCAATATGCCCGATTCGTTCCTTGAGATCGGCAATCTGTTCCGGCGTAACCTCATCCCCGGCAAGGAGCACCGGGGCAAAGGCAAGCAGGGCAATAACCAGTAGCAGGCGCAACTGTGTCGTCCGTGTTTCTGTCAATCGGTTTTGACCAGGCTGTGTCCGGTCATTTCCTCAGGCTGCTCCAGATCCATGAGCGTGAGCAGGGAGGGGGCTACATCGCTCAGGCTGCCACCGTCAAGCAGCTGGACCTTGCGGGCACCGGCATACACCAGGGGCACAGGGCCGATGGTGTGGGCTGTGTGTACCTGGCCGGATTCCGGGTCGGTCATCTGTTCACAGTTGCCATGGTCGGCAGTGATCAGGGCATTGCCGCCAACTTCATCAATGGCTTCCACCACGCGCCGGACACACTGGTCAATGCACTCGGCGGCCTTGATGGCCGCATCCAGTTTCCCGGTATGACCCACCATGTCGCCGTTGGCGTAGTTGCACACGATCAGGTCGTATTTGCCGCTTCTGATGGCTTCCACCAGCTTGTCGGTGACTTCCGGTGCGCTCATTTCCGGCTGCAGATCATAGGTTGCCACCTTCGGTGACGGCACCAGAATCCGGTCTTCCCCGGCGAAGGGCGTTTCCAGACCGCCATTGAAGAAGAAGGTGACGTGGGCATATTTTTCGGTTTCAGCAATGCGCAGCTGGGTCTTGCCCAGGCTGGAGACATACTCGCCCAGGCCATTGTGCAGCTGCTCCGGCGGATAGGCGCAGGGAGCCTTGATGTCTGTGGCGTATTCGGTAAGGGTGACAAATTCGGACAGGGCCGGGTGCCGGCGCCGGTCAAACCCCTCGAAATCCTTGTCCACAAAGGTGTGGGCCATTTCCCGGGCACGGTCTGCGCGGAAATTCATGAACAGAACGGTATCGCCATCCCCAATGGTGGCTTCGCTGTCCCCGGTGGCACGGATTCGGGTGGGTTTCACGAATTCGTCATTTTCACCACGCTCATAGGCCTGCTCCAGACCGGTTACGGCATCCGGGGCGGTGAATTCGGCAGCGCCCAGAGTCATCAGGTTGTAGGCGGCTTCGATACGGTCCCAGCGGTTGTCCCGGTCCATGGCGTAATAGCGGCCGACAATGGAGGCCACTCGACCGGCACCCAGGCTTTCCAGCTTTGCTGCGGCCTTTTCCAGGGAGGGCATGGCGCTGCGGGGTGGCATGTCGCGACCGTCCAGGAAGGCGTGGATGTAGATTTCCTTCGCGCCCCGGGCTGCGGCCAGATCGACGGCGGCCAGAATATGGTCTTCATGGCTGTGCACACCGCCAGGAGACAGCAGACCCATGATATGTACGGCATGCCCGCCATTCACCGCCTTGTCCACCGCGCCGCAGAGCACCGGGTTGTCCTGGAACTTGCCCTCTTCCAGATCCTTGTCGATACGGGTCAGGCTCTGATACACCACCCGGCCTGCGCCAAGGTTCATATGGCCGACTTCGGAGTTACCCATCTGGCCCTTTGGCAGGCCTACAAACATGCCGGATGTGTTGATCAGGGTTTTCGGGTGATTCTGCCAGAGATTGTCCCAGAAGGGGGTGTTGGCATTGCTGATGGCATTGTCTTCAGCCGGGTCACGGTGGCCCCAGCCGTCCAGAATAATCAGTGCAGTCGGCTTGCGCTTCGCAGTCATCACGTCATCCGGTCTGGTGGAAGAGTTGGTAATTGGGAGCGCAGATTCTAACCGTTTTCATTCGTACAAGCCATGTCGGCCGCCTTCTGTGACTGCCCCCGGGTGTGTATAATCCTGCCAAATAATTTTTCAGGGCAGTTTCATGGATCGTTTGTTTGAATTCGTTGTAAATCACTACATCCTTGTATCAGTGTTCGTGGCCTTGCTGCTGGCACTTCTGTTCGTGGAATCCCGCCGGGGTGGCGCAAAAATCTCGGCCCAGGGTGCGGTCAGCCTGATCAACAAGGACGAGGCGATTGTTCTGGATATCCGGGATCGCAAGGATTTCGGGGAAGGCCATATCACCGGGTCCGTGAATATTCCTCTGAGCAGCCTGAAAACCAGGGCTGGCGAGCTGGAAAAACACAAGGCGAAGCAGATCATTGTCGCCGACAAGATGGGGCAGCACTCCGCCATGGCGGTCAAGCTTCTGGTTGCCGAAGGGTTTGAAAATGTGGCTCGCCTCGATGGCGGTGTCGCAGACTGGAAAGCCAGCAACCTTCCTCTGGTAAAAAAATAACAGTTACATAACAGGGCTTCGAGCCCGCAAATGACAACGAAAGGACTGATCATGGCTGAAAATCAGCAAGCCGCAGCAGGCAGCGACACAGAAAACCAACCCCAGTTTGCCCTTCAGCGCATCTATGTGAAGGACCTGTCTTTCGAATCCCCGAATTCTCCGCTGGTGTTCCAGGAACAGTGGAAGCCGCAGATCAATCTGGATCTGAACACGGCCCATAACAAGGTCAGCGACAATCAGTATGAAGTGGTTCTGTCCCTGACAGTGACTGCCAAGGTTGGCGAGAAGGTGGCCTATATTGTTGAAATCCAGCAGGCCGGTGTGTTCATGGTTCACGGCATCGAAGGTGCCCAGCTGGGCCAGATGCTGGGTGCATACTGCCCGACCATCCTGTTCCCCTATGCCCGTGAAGCCATTGACGGTGTGGTCAACAAAGGCAGCTTCCCGGCCCTGATGCTGGCGCCGGTGAATTTCGATGCCATCTATGCCCAGGCTCTCAAGCGCAAGCAGGAAGAAGGTGCTGCTGGCGAAGCGCAGACGCACTGAGCATGATCTGACTATCCCGGGATATCCGGGACTGGAAAAACCGGCTTCGGCCGGTTTTTTTGTGCCTGTCATTATGAACAACATGTCACTTGAGTATTGATCTTAATCAAAAACTAAACAATAATCGTTCTCATTCAAATATGAGGGCGATGTTATGGTTTCCTTGTACCGTCTGTGCGGGCTGGCCCTGCTGGGGGCTGTTGCTGTTCCAGCTCATGCCTCCGATGTGGTATCGGACGTGCCGGAGGGGGCATATCTTGATGAACTGGTGGTAACCGGAACCCGGACTGAAAGGCGTCTTTTAGATACCCCGGTGCGGACCCAGGTGGTCACTTCCGGGGAGCTGGAGAAGACCCACGCCCGCAGCCTGGAGGAAGCGCTGAAGAACGTGCCAGGCGTTCAGCTCAGGGAAATTCACGGCAAATCCGGTTATGAAGTCTGGTTGCAGGGAATGGACGCCAACCAGGTTCTGGTTTTGATCGACGGCCTGCCCATGACGGCGACCACCGGCTCCGCTGTGGATGTCAGCCAGCTGGCCATGCTGGACATAGAACGAATCGAGGTGATCAAAGGCGCAGTTTCCGCCCAGTATGGCAGTGCGGGAATGGGGGGCGTGGTCAATGTCATCACCCGGGGTGTGCAACCGGGCTGGCGCGGGAGCATCTCTGTGGATGGCGGCAGCTACGGTGAGCAGAATCCGTCCGGCGAGGACCTGGACCTGGCCCGTTACAACGGACAGGCTGTGGTTTCTGCGGGCAATGATACCTGGGGACTGCGGTTATCTGCATCTTCACAGCACTCCGATGGCGTTGATCCGGATCCGGAGACCTGGGCCCGTCCGGGTAATGAATACGACCGTAACGATCTTGCCGCCCGTGTTGACTGGCGGCCGACCCCTCAGGATTCCCTGAACCTGTCCCTTTCCCGCTTTACCGAAGACTCGGATGCAAGATATGTGGAGTTGAGCGGGGGAAGTGAGTACCCCCAGGGCAAAGATGAAGCCCTGGAGCGGATACGAACCACGATTTCCGGTCGTCATGAAAGTGCGGGCTCCCTTCAGGGCCAGTGGGCGCTGGTGCACGAGACCCTGTCCGACGACACCTACAAGTATGTGATTGATGGCCGCTTTGATCAGCGGGATGCGGATATGTCCCTGTCCAGCGCATCGGGGCACCTGGACTGGCTTCTGGCCAGGGCACACAGGCTGCAGGTGGGGCTGGATGTTCGCCGGGAGACTCTGGAGCAGTACAACGATGATAACCCTGAGCTGGACCGGGACGGAGAGGTTTCCCGGGAGAGTTATGAACTCTGGCTGCAGGACACCTGGCTGCCAACAGAGCGCCTGGAAATTGTTACCGGCATTCGTGGTCAGCGGGATTCGGATTTTGGCAGCCATATGGCGCCGGGTATTCACGCCCGCCTGGATCTGGGCGATGGTGAAGGCCTGGAGACCTTTATCCGGGGCGGGCTGGGCTCAGGCTACCGGGTTCCTGACCTGAAAGAACGCCACTACCGCTTCGACCACAGTGAGCTGGGTTACGTGGTTGAAGGTTCCACGGATCTGGAGCCGGAAACTTCCCTGAGCTATCAGCTGGGGCTGGGAGCCCATCTGGACAAGCGGTTCTGGGTTGAAGTGAACGGCTTCTTCAACGATATCGACGAGCTGATCCAGACCGGCATTAACCAGGCCGCCACCGATGACCGCAACGACGGTGTCACTGTCTATCAGTACCTCAATCTGGATGAGGCCCGGACCTGGGGTGTTGAAAGTACCGCGGGCTGGCAGCTGGCGCCAGGCTGGAGCCTGTCTGCCGGCTATACCCTGACCCGCACTGAAGACCTTGGAACCGGCAATGAACTCAACAACCGACCCCGGCATCAATCCCGACTGTCTCTGGATGGCCTTACCGGAATCCCCGGGCTGTCCTGGCTGCTGCGGGTGCGTAATCAGAGCTCGGAATATGCCGACGCTGCCCTTGATGTGAAATCTCCCGGCTACACCGCCGTGGACCTGAAATTCAATTACCGCATTACCCCTGAACTTCGCGTCTTCGCAGGCGCCGATAACCTCACCAACAGTCAGCGCGACTTCAGTAGCCCGGAAACTGATTTCCGGCCCGTTGCCGGTCGCTTCCTGTACACCGGAGTCTCCCTGACCCTGGGTGAACACTGATATCCCGACCATGTATAAAAAGGATGAAGCACAATGAACACTGATCGATGGATACCTTGCGTATCGGTACTTGGGCTGGCATTGGCTGGCTGTGGTGGTGGCAGTGACAATGCCATCAGTGACACAGCGTCCTCCAGTGGCAGCGAACTTCCCGAGAGCGTGCAGCAGGTGGTTGTGGATGCCCGCTCCGGCACGGCCTATCTTAACCTTGAAACAGGCACCACGGTGGCTGGGAGTGACGACTGGCATCTGGCGTTCAATCGCTATTCGGTCATGGTTAATGGTGGAGTGTCTGGCTCCGGCAGCGTTGTGGGTGCTCTGGGGGATGCCCAGGAGAGTTTTTATTCAGAGGATGGCGCTCCCATAGCCAGTGTCTTCCTGAACGCAACGGCTGATTCGGAGCTGGAGCATCTGCTGGACGAGTTTCCGGAACCGGATTCCTGGCAACAGGACGGGGATGTGCTGGCATTTGGCGATGCCTGGTCTTCCTATGATTTTGCCACCGGCCAGATTTCCCAGGTGGATGGCATTGGCTACCTGGTCCGCTCCAATACTGGTAACAGTTATGCCCGGATGCGGGTGAAGAGTTTCGATTTCCCGACCCGCTCCGGTAACGGCATTCAGGATTTTGAGCTGGAGTTTTCTGTGCAGGCGGCAGGTACGGTTCAGCTGGGGGCGACCACAGTTTCTTTCACCCCGCCTGAGGACTACGAGGGCGGCGATGCCTGTTTCGACTTTGATGCCGGTGTTGGGGTGGACTGCACCAGTGCTGACTGGGACGTGATGGTGGGCTTCAGTGACCGCAGCTGGTACCTGAAAACCAACAGTGGTCCCTCCGGCCCGGGACTGGGTGGTGCCCTGGGGCCCATTGACTGGGCGGAGCTGAGTGCCTACACCAGCGCAACCGTGGACACTACCGGAGCCGCCCTGACGATGGCCTATGCGGCTGACACCACCGGTGGCGTGTTTACCGACTACAGCTGGTATGAATACAACATGTCCGGGGCCCACAAGCTCTGGCCCAACTACCGGGTTTATCTGATCAAGTCGGATGAGGATGAGCCGTCCTCGCAGGTCTACGCAGTTCAGATTATCAATTATTACGGAGAGAACGGCGACAGCGGGCAACCCGTTGTGCGCTGGAAGCCCGTTACTGTGACTTCGGAGGAATAACATCATGGACGCAATGGTTGCATCACCGGAATTGACACTGGCCCAGCGCTGGCAGGCACTGCAGGCTGAAGCACCCAATCTGAGGATTCGCAATGCTGCCGGAGTTCTCGGCGTCAGCGAGCTGGAGCTGCTGCTGACCCGGGAACACGGGGTTGAAGCCCTGAAGCCGGATTTCGGCGCCCTGTTGTCGGAGATGGATCCGCTGGGGGATGTGATGATACTGACCCGCAACGACCAGGTGGTTCACGAGGTCACTGGCACTTTTCGAAAATTCACTGTCGCCGGCCGGGGAGCCATGGGGCTGGCGGTTGGCGATATTGATGTGCGGGCCTTTCTGAACAACTGGGCTTTCGGGTATCTGGTTACCGAGGAGACCGGCGAACATAGCCGCAAGAGCCTGCAGTTCTTTGACCGGCACGGGCAGGCGATCCACAAGATCTACCGGACCGAAGCTACTGACACCAGTGCCTGGGATGACCTGGTCTGCCGCTACCTGGATCCGCAGGCGGTAACGCCGGAACTGGCACCGGCGCCGGTACCAGAGCCCCGCACATCCCCGGATTCGGTCAATGTAGAGGCATTGTGCAGGGACTGGGCAGAGCTCAAGGATGTGCATCACTTCCATGCCATGCTCAAACGGAATCAGGTGGATCGTCTGACCGCACTGGAGCTGGTGGGGGATGACTGGGTCCGGCCATTGACCGCTGCACCGGAAGGTGTGGGTTGCCCCCTTGAGTGGCTGCTGGAACAGGTGCGGGACGCTGAGTGTCCGGTCATGGTGTTCGTGGGCAACCCGGGAATGGTACAGATCTACACCGGAACCGTGACCCGGTTGCTGCGTACCGGGCCCTGGATGAATGTACTGGACAAAGGCTTCAGCCTGCATGCGGATACCCATCATATAACCCGCTGGTTTGTGGTTCGCAGACCCTCGGCAGATGGCCTGGTGACCTCGGTGGAAGGCTACAACAAGGATGGGGAGCTGGTTATCACCCTGTTCGGCAAGCGCAAGCCCGGGCAACCGGAATCCGGGCAATGGCAGCAGCAGGTGGCGCGCATGGAGGCGGAGTTGTGAGGACACGCGTGCTGCTGGTGGCAGTTCTGCTGGTTCTGGCCGGACCTGCCTGGTCCGGTGACGGCAGCCAGCGGGTGGTCAGTGCCGATGGCAGCCTGACTGAAACTCTCTATGCCCTTGGGGCGGAAGACCTGCTGGTGGCTGTGGATACCACCAGCAATTACCCGGCGGCAACGGCTGACCTGCCCCGGGTCGGTTATCTGAGGGCCCTGCCTTTCGAGGGGATTCTGGCCCTGCATCCGGATGTTCTGATTACCAGTACCGATGCAGCCCCGGAGAAGACCCTGACCCGGCTGGACCAGGCGGGGGTTCAGGTGGTCCGGCTGCCAAGGCCCCGATCGCCCGAACAGGTTATGGATCGCATTCTCCAGGTGGGCCGGATTGTTGGCCATGAGACCCGGGCGGTGCAGCTGGTGGCGGGAATGGATGCCCGTATTCGCCGGGTGCTGGAGGCGGGAGATTTTGCCGGGCAGAAGGTGCTGTTTCTTATGGCGGCAGGCAGTCACGGGGTCATGATCGCCGGCCGGGAAACTGCGGCGGATGACCTGCTTCGGGTCCTGGGTGCAGACAATGCCACGCCCACGGTCATGGGGTACAAGCCTGCCAACCGGGAGGCGCTGCTGGCATCGGAAGCTGATGCCATTGTGGTGGCGGAAACGGCCCCGGGACAGTTCCGGATCGACGACTGGCCCCAGCTGCAGGCCCTGGAGGCCTGGCGCAAGGGACGTTATCTGGTGGCAGACAGCATGATGCTGCTGGGCTTTGGCCCCCGTCTGCCGGATGCGCTGGAAGCGCTGGCCGCTGTTCTGGGGCAGTCGGGACAGGTTGCCCGCCATGGTTCGTGATGATGCCGGCCGGGTGGCACCTGCGCCGGCACTGGTGCTGTTACTGGCCTGCGGGCTGGCGGTGTCGGTAGTGTCCATGGCCAGTGGCGCCTATCCTTTGGCCATGGCGGATATCCTGAACGGGGCTCTGGGACGGCTGGATGACGATGTTGCCCGCATGGTGCTCTACGATGTCCGCCTGCCCAGATTGCTGCTGGGGTTCCTTGTGGGGGCTGTACTGGCGGTTTCCGGGGCCCTGCTCCAGGGTCTGTTCCGGAATCCCCTGGCGGATCCCGGGCTGATAGGGGTGTCGGCGGGAGCATCACTGGCTGCCATTGCCGTAATCGTACTCGGCACCGGCTGGCTCGAAGGCTGGGTCGAGTTGAGCGGGCCCTGGGCTTTGCCGCTGGCCGCCTTTATGGGCGGCACCGGCACAGTGTTTCTGGCCTGGCGAATTGCCCGCCGTGCCGGCGAAACTTCGGTGGCAACCCTGCTGCTGGCAGGTATTGCCATTAATGCCGTGGCCGGTGCCGGTACCGGCCTGCTGACCTTCTATGCCTCGGATGAGGAACTGCGCTCCCTGACCTTCTGGTCCATGGGCAGTCTCGGCCATGCTGCCTGGGAAGACCTGGCCATGGCGGCCCCCTGGCTGCTGCTGACGCTGGTGCTGGCACCCTTGCTGGCTCGTCCCATGGATGCCTTTCTGCTGGGGGAGCAGGTGGTTGGGCACCTGGGCTATAACACGGACTGGACCAAGCGTGCCGCCATTGTGGTGGCCGGTCTGGGGGTGGGGGCTGCGGTGGCGGTCAGTGGTCTGATCGGGTTTGTCGGGCTGGTGGTTCCCCATCTGGTGCGCACCCTGTTGGGGGCCGGGCACCGCATTGTGCTGCCGGCCAGTGCCCTGGCCGGGGGCGCCCTGCTGGTAGGGGCGGATTGCCTGGCACGGGTGGTCGTGGCGCCGGCGGAATTGCCTATCGGGCTGATGATGGCGCTGATCGGCGGGCCCTTTTTCCTGTTGTTGCTGCTGAAAGTGAGGGTCGGCTGATGCTGGTGCAAGTCCGGAATCTGGAGGTTGAGCTGGGGGGGCAGCCGGTACTTCGGGAGGTGGGGTTTGGTCTTTCCGAAGGCGAGCTGCTGGCGGTACTGGGCCCCAACGGGGCTGGCAAGTCCACGGTGGTCCGGGCCCTGGCCGGTGATCTCAAGTCCGCTGCCGGGGTCATGGAGTTTGCCGGCCGCCCCCTGCACAGCTGGTCCTCGCGGGAACTGGCCCGGCACCGTGGAGTCATGCCCCAGCGTGTGGACATCAGTTTTCCGCTGACTGCGGAAGACGTCATTTGCCTGGGGCGGCCACCGGAGCCCCGAAGCCGAAGCCGGGACATTGTCCGGGAGCTGATGACCCTGCTGGATATCTCCCACCTGTGTAACCGGCTTATGCCCCATCTGTCTGGTGGCGAACAGCAGCGGGTGCAACTGGCCCGGGTGCTGGCCCAGGTCTGGGACAGTGCCGGCCCGGTGTTGCTGCTTCTTGATGAATGCACCTCGGCGCTGGACCCGGCACACCAGCAACAGGTGTTTTCCCTGCTGAAACAGCTGACCCGGCTACGGGGATTCGGGGTGATGGCGGTGGTTCACGACCTCAATCTGGCAGCCAGGTTTGCCGACAGATTGCTGTTGCTGCATCAGGGGCAGTGTCACAGTGCGGGTACACCCTCTCAGGTGCTGACGGAAAGTGCCTTGCAGCAGGTGTATGGGCTGAGGGCGAGAATTCTGATGCTGGAGGAAGGTTATCCGCTGGTAATTCCCACCGGGGACTGGCAGCCGACCGGCTACACTGAGCCGGGGAATCCCATTTGCCGCCAGGCTTCGTAAACCACCAGGGCCGCGGTATTGGACAGGTTCAGGCTGCGGCTGTCGGGTTGCATGGGTACCCGGATGCAGTGTTCCTCCGGCAGGGCTGTGCGGACAGACTCCGGCAGGCCGCGGGTTTCCGGGCCGAACATCAGATAGTCGCCGTCCTGATACTGCACCTGATGGTAATAGTGGCGGGCTTTGGTGGTCAGGGCGAACAGCCGCTGGGGCTGTTCCCTGTCCAGGAATTCCTGATAACTGCTGTGCACAAACACCGAGGCATATTCCCGGTAATCGAGACCGGCCCGGCGCATCTGCTTGTCTTCCAGGGTAAAGCCCAGAGGTTCAATCAGATGCAGCCGGCACCCGGTGTTGGCGCAGAGCCGGATAATATTGCCGGTATTGGGCGGTATTTCCGGCTCGTACAGCACCACATTGAGCATGGGGCTCAGCGCTCGACTGCCAGGGCCACGCCCATGCCACCGCCGATGCACAGGGTTGCCAGACCTTTATGGCTGTCCCGGCGAACCATTTCGTGTATCAGGGAAACCAGGATACGGCAGCCGGAGGCACCGATGGGATGCCCCAGGGCGATGGCGCCGCCGTTGACATTGACCTTGTCGGTATCCCAGCCCAGCTCCCGGTTCACGGATATGGCCTGGGCGGCAAAGGCTTCGTTGGCTTCAATCAGGTCCAGATCGTCGACACCCCAGCCTGCCTTGTTCAGACACAGCTGGCTGGCGGGGATGGGGCCTGTGCCCATGATGGAGGGATCAACCCCGGCACTGGCGTGGGCCTTGATGGTGACCAGCGGTGTCAGGCCCAGCTCTTTGGCCTTGTCGGCACTGCACACCATAACAGCGGCGGCACCATCGTTCAGGGATGAGGCGTTGCCGGCGGTGACTGTGCCGTCTTTCTTGAATGCCGGGCGCAGCCTGGCGAGACCTTCAGCGGTAACGCCGTCCCGGGGGCCTTCATCGGTATCCACAATGACCGGCTCGCCCTTGCGCTGGGGAATCTCAACGGGAACTATCTCGCCGCTGAAGCGTCCGGCTTTCTGGGCGGCAACGGCTTTGTGCTGGGAGGCGGCGGCAAAGGCGTCCTGTTCTTCCCGGCTGATACCGTATTTCTCCACGATATTTTCAGCGGTGATGCCCATATGGTAGTCGTTGAAGGCATCCCAGAGACCGTCATTGACCATGGTGTCCACCATGGACCAGTTGCCCATGCGCTGCCCGGTGCGGCTGTTGGGCAGTACGTGGGGGGCCAGACTCATGCTTTCCTGGCCACCGGCAATGATCAGCTCGGCATCGCCACAGCGAATGGCCTGGACAGCCAGGTGTACGGCTTTCAGGCCAGAGCCACAGACCTTGTTGATGGTCATGGCCGGTACCGACAGGGGCAGGCCGGCATTGATCGCAGACTGGCGGGCCGGATTCTGGCCACAGCCTGCGGTCAGAACCTGCCCCAGAAGGACTTCACTGACCTGTTCTCCGGCGACGCCGGTTTCTTCCAGCAGGGCCTTGATAACCGTGCTGCCGAGCTGGTCCGCCCGCAGGCTGGACAGGCCGCCGCCGAAGGTTCCTATGGCAGTTCGTTTGGCTGCAACGATGACCACATCACGCATGGGTTCTCTCCGCTTTATGTAGGCACGATTTCTGAAATGATCGTGCTGTCAGGGTGAAAAACTGCGGGCATTGTAGCCGCAAAGGCTGCAGCTGCCCAAATATCCGGCTATTACACCAGGCCTGTGAGGCTTACATGTTGAGGCTGCGGCCACCATCTACCGC
>JBFHSI010000010.1:0-30240 GCA_041591245.1 Marinobacter sp. | reverse complement strand
GCACAACATCCGTTGCCAGCGCCAATACCCCGTCCGCCGGTTCGCGGTACAACAGGGGGCAGCTACACCGGATAACAACAACCGGACACACCATTGCCGTGCCGGAAGGAGAGCAGTCATGAAGTCGAGCCATGTACGCAAGCTGATCAAGCCCATTGAAAGCGCCTACTCGGAAATGTTTTCCGGGCGGGTCTATCGGGTCGGCAAAGGTGCCGTATCGGTTCGCAATCACAGCGGCCAGGCGGAACAGACCGTTATCGGCGTGCACGGCTTTCTGGAAAATCACTGCTACTTCACCCAGTCCTACGACGCTCCGACCACCGAGCTGATCCTGCTCACCTGCAGCAACTACCATATCCCGGTAAATGGTGTGACCCCGGAAACCCCGGACTGGGAAGTGCCCATCAAGCATCTGGAAGGCACCATCGAATACGACGCCTGCATTCTCAACCAGGCCCTGTCGAACCTGCCCTCCACCGACAATATCCGGATACACGGCCACTCCCGGGGTGGCGCGGTGATTCTGGAAGCCCTCCGTCAGTGGCCGGAACTCTATGAACACGCAGAAATTGTGCTGGAAGCTCCGGTTCTGCCCCAGGCCAGACTCCACGGCCTGGTCAGCACCCTGCTGGAACCAGTGAGCCACGGCATGTGGCCCTGGCTGATCCGTCTGATCAACAGCGCGCCCTCGTCAGCCTATGGGCAGACCTTTTTCGGCAAGATGAATCCCCGCAAGAAACAGCTGCTGGGCAAACTGTTTTCCGCCACCAAGGACCACCTCACCATTGTTCGCAATATCGAGAACATCATGGACTGGATGGCCCGTACCGATACCAGCGTCTATGACAACATCCGTTCCGGTACCTTCCTGATTCCGGCCGTCGACCGGATTCTGGACCGCAACGCCATGCTCGCCAGCGCCCGCCACAGCCCCACCAGCGTACGCATCGTGGAAACCACTGCCCAGAGCCATTTCATTACCCTGGACAGCAAGGAATGGATTCCCGGCTTCGAAACCGGGCAGCAAGCCGTACACGCCTAGAACACAACAGGGGCCCGAGGCCCCTGTCATCAAACTCCGCATATCCCCACTCAGGGCTGTATAATCTGATCCAGCTGAGAGTGTATCTCCTGCTCAATCCTGGCCTTGAACGGGCTTAACAGCATCCCCAGCTCCAGGCGGACGTTCAGGTCCGACTGGGTAATGTTGAGCTGTCCCTTTACGCCACTGCGCCGGAACCTGAGCACATCCCCCTGCCACTGATAATCCACATCAAACTGGCGGGACAGATCCTGCGCCAGAAGTTCTGCCGCCTGGCGGGCATGTTCCTTGTCGAGGGTATGGGGACGGTGGATATCAATAACGGACATAAGTCAGTTTTCTCTTGGAAAATGATCGGTTTTACAGTGTATGTCGGTATTAAACTTGTAGCCAACCCCCCAGCCGTTAGAATACGGGGTTCAGATTCAGACAGGACTTCGCCATGAGTGAGCAACAACAGCCCGTCAGCCAGGATCCAGCTTCCCGGAACCAGGATGAAATTACCCATTTCGGCTTCCGTAATATCCCCAAAAGCCAGAAGGCGGGTCAGGTGGCGGAAGTATTCCACAGTGTGGCCGGCAAGTACGACCTCATGAACGACCTGATGTCCATGGGAATTCACCGGCTCTGGAAGCGTTTCACCATTGAGCTGTCCGGCGTCCGCCCCGGGTACCAGGTACTGGATATCGCCGGCGGCACCGGCGACCTGACCATGAAGTTCTCCGATCTGGTGGGTCCGGAAGGCAAGGTTGTACTGGCGGATATCAACGCCTCCATGCTGCAGGTGGGACGCAGTCGCCTGACCGACCGGGGCTATGCCGGCAATATCGAGTATGTGCAGGCAGATGCCGAGCACCTGCCGTTTCCGGACAACAGTTTCAACGCTGTGTCCATCGCCTTTGGCCTGCGCAATGTCACTGACAAGGACCAGGCCCTGCGGGACATGACCCGGGTTCTCAAGCCCGGCGGCAAGCTGATGGTTCTGGAATTCTCCAAGCCCAGCAACCCGCTGCTGAGCAAGGTCTATGACACCTATTCCTTCACCGCCCTGCCCCTGATGGGCCAGCTGATTGCCGGTGACAGCGAAAGCTACAAATACCTGGCAGAATCCATCCGCATGCACCCCGATCAGGAAACCCTGAAGGGCATGATGGAAACGGCCGGGCTGGTGAACTGCAAGTACTACAACATGACCGGCGGCATCGTTGCCCTGCACGTTGGAATCAAGCCCTGATGTTTCCCGGCCCCACCCTGCTCGCTGCAGCTACAGCCATTGTGGAAACTGGCCTGAACCAGGCTCTGGCACTGGATCCGGCCGGACGGCAGGGACTGCTGGCAGCACTTGAGCGCCCGGTGCAGCTCACCATTACCACCCCCGCCCCCCTGTTCTGCAGTCTGAGCCGGAACGGGGAGCGGATACGGGTCAGCAGCCAGCCCGAGGCCGAGCCGGCACTGACCGTTACCGGCAAGCCCCTGGCCTTTGCCGCCCTGGCTACCGGCGATGACCGGGTATTCAGTGATGGCCGCCTGCAGGCCTCCGGTGACAGTACCCTGGCGCTGCAACTGCAGCAGGCCGTGAAGCACCTGAATCCGGACTGGGAAGCGGCCATGGCAAGGCACATGGGGGATATCCCGGCCCATTTCCTGGGTCAGCGTATCCGTCATGCCCTGGCCTGGGGCCGACAGGCATTCGATACCATGAATGCCAACATTGAAGAATATGTCCATGAAGAAAGCCGCAGCCTGCCCGGCCGCCATGAGCTTGATGCCACTTTCCGGGATATTGATGACATCAGCCTGCGGGTAAACCAGCTGGAAGCACGCCTGCAACAGCTTGAATACCCGGGCCCCACTGACCAACCGGAGAAACCGTGACCCGCCTGCGCCGCCTGTTCCGAATTGCCTGGGTATTCTGCCGTTACCGGCTGGACATGTTTCTGCCGCTGGCAGAACTGCCGGCTCCCCTGAAGCTGTTTTTTCTGCTCGCCCCCTGGCACCTGTTCCCGCAACCGAAGCTGAACCGTGGCGAACGCCTGCGCAAGGCGCTGGAAGATCTGGGACCGGTTTTCGTCAAATTCGGACAGATACTGTCCACCCGCCGGGATCTGCTTCCGGACGATATGGCCGATTCCCTGAAAATCCTTCAGGACCGGGTGCCACCGTTTCCCAGTGATACCGCCAGGACCATAATCGAGACCTCCCTGGGCGCACCGGTTTCCGAACTGTTCCTGGAATTCAGCCCGGACCCCATGGCCTCCGCCTCGGTAGCCCAGGTTCATGCCGCCAGACTGCCCAACGGCCAGGATGTGGTGGTCAAGGTACTGCGCCCGGGCATAGAGAAGGTGATCCGCCAGGATCTGGCCCTGATGTACCTGATGGCGGGGCTGCTGGAGAAATACTGGTCCGAGGGCAAGCGCCTGCACCCGGTGGATGTGGTTTCCGATTACGATGCCACCATCCACGATGAGCTGGACCTGCAGCGGGAAGCCGCCAACGCCAGCCAGCTTCGGCGCAATTTCGAGAATTCGCCGCTGATCTACATCCCCTTTATCGACTGGGATTACACCCGCAAATCCGTTCTGGTCATGGAGCGCATACACGGCATCCCCATCGCCGATGTTCCGGCCCTGAAAGCCGCCGGCGTAAACATGAAACTGCTGGCGGAAAAGGGGGTGGAAATCTTCTTCACCCAGGTGTTCAGGGACAGCTTCTTCCACGCCGACATGCACCCCGGCAACATCTTTGTGGACGTCTCCAATCCCGCTGATCCCAAATACATCGCCATCGATTTCGGCATTGTCGGCACCCTGGCACCGGACGACCAGAGTTACCTGGCCCGCAACCTGCTTGCATTTTTCCAGCGGGATTACCGGCAGGTGGCCCAGCTCCATATCCAGTCCGGCTGGGTGCCCCCGGATACCCGGGTGAACGAATTTGAAGCGGCCATCCGCACCGTATGCGAACCCATTTTCGAGAAGCCCCTGAAAGATATTTCCTTCGGGCACTTCCTGCTCCGGCTGTTCCAGACAGCACGCCGGTTCAATATGGAAATCCAGCCCCAGCTGGTGCTTCTGCAGAAGACCCTGCTGAACGTGGAAGGCCTTGGCCGCCAGCTGTATCCGGAACTGGACCTGTGGAGTACCGCCCAGCCCTTCCTGGAACACTGGATGCGCAAGCGGGTAGGGCCGTCAGGGCTCATCAAGGCCCTGCAGACCCATCTGCCGTCCTGGCTGGAGCAGTCACCGGAAATGCCCCAGCTGGTGCATGACACCCTGCTGCAGCTGCGGAATGCGGGCCCCACGGTAGAACAGAACGAAGCCACCCTGGCACTGCTGCGGGAACAGCAGATACGGGCCGACCGGCGCTGGCGCCGGGGCCTGCTGACCCTGGTACTGGTGGCCGGCGCAGTCATGGGCACCCAGCCGGAGCTGCTGGCATGGGCGGATCAGGTACCCGGCTGGAGCTGGGCACTGCTGGCCCTGGCCGGGGTTGTGGTAGCCCGGGGCAGCCGTTAACTTTCAGACACTTCAGGATTCAGGCAAATGCAAAACGCTGTTGATAGTACCGGAGTCGAGGACTGGCTGGATGCCATTCGCTGGAACACCGACGGACTGGTTCCCGCCATCGCCCAGGATGCCGATACCGGCGATATCCTGATGATGGCGTGGATGAACCGGGAGTCCCTGGCCCTTACCGCCCAGGAGGGGCAGGCCGTATACTGGTCCCGCTCCCGGGGCAAGCTCTGGCGCAAGGGCGAAAGTTCCGGCCACCAGCAGCTGGTCCGGGATATCCGGCTGGATTGCGATGAAGACGTGATTCTGCTGAAAGTGGAACAGAAAGGCGGCATTGCCTGCCATACCGGCCGCCGCAGCTGTTTCTACCGCACCCTGAAAGACGGGCAGTGGCAGGCCGTTGATCCGGTCATCAAGGATCCCGATGCCATTTATGGCAACAAATGAGGAGTTCCCAACGTGGATGAGGTACTGATACAACTGGCCCAGGTACTGGAACAGCGCAAGCAGGCGGACCCGGAAAAATCCTATGTCGCCAGCCTGCACGCCAAGGGGCTGAACAAGATTCTGGAAAAAGTCGGCGAGGAGTGCACCGAAACCCTGCTGGCCGCCAAGGATGCCGAACGCTCCGGGGAATCGGCCGAGGTCATCTATGAAACCGCAGACCTGTGGTTCCACAGTATGGTGATGCTGTCCCGGCTCGGTCTCGGTCCCCAGGACATACTGGATGAACTGGCCCGGCGTTTCGACCTGTCCGGCCTGGAGGAAAAAGCCTCCAGAACAAAATGAATTTCCGGGCGATCCTGCAGGGTTTCCGCCAGCACACCGTGTTAACGTACAATACCCACAAACAGCAAAGCTAACATGAGGGCCCCGTAATGGGTGGAATCAGTATCTGGCAACTTCTTATCGTACTCGGCATTGTTATTCTGTTGTTCGGAACCAAGAAACTGCGCAATATCGGCAGCGATCTTGGTGGCGCTATCCGTGGCTTCAAGAAATCCATGAATGAAGAAGAAAGCAAGACGCCTGCCGAACCGGACTCACTGGAAGAGAATGCCCCTGCGTCGGAGCAGACGGTAAAACCGGAAGACAAGCCCCGGGACAAAACCCCCAGCTGAGACCCGAATGAATGTTTGATATCGGCTTTCTTGAACTGCTGATCTGCGGGGTCATAGCCCTGCTGGTGCTGGGCCCAGAACGCCTGCCAACAGCGGCCCGGGCTGCCGGCCGCTGGATCGGTGGTGCCCGGCGCATGGTCAACCAGTTCACCTCCGAACTGGACCGCCAGCTCAAGGCCGAAGAACTCCGGGAAGAGCTGCGCAAGGCAGGGGGGGACGTAGGCCTCGAGGACGTTCGCAAAACCGTGCACGGAGCCCTGAACGAAGCCCGGAAATACGAACATATGATCCTGCCGGAAACATCGGCCCGGGACACAGGTGGGGCGCCGTCCCATCCGGATACCGACGGCCACAGCCAGCCGGATCCGGGCGCCCCGGATACAGCTCCGGACAGTGATCAGCCCGCCCCCCATGATTCGTCGGAAAAGACTTCATGACTGCGACGCCAACCGGCACCCAGATCCCCCCGGAACAACAGGAAATGTCGCTGATCGAGCACCTCCTCGAGCTGCGCAACCGCCTGCTGAAAATGGTTCTGGCAGTGCTGATCTGTTTTGCCCTGATCTACCCCTTTGCCAACGAGCTCTATCTGTGGCTGTCCCAGCCCCTGCGGGACCTGCTGCCGGTGGACCAGACCATGATCGCCACCGATGTCACCTCGCCCTTCTTCGCCCCCCTGAAGCTGGCACTGGTGGTCTCTGTGTTTGCCGCCATTCCCATCATTCTGTACCAGCTGTGGAAGTTTGTGGCTCCGGGCCTCTATGCCCATGAGAAACGGCTGGCCTTTCCCCTGCTGTTCACCTCGGTGGTGCTGTTCTATTCCGGCGCGGCTTTCGCCTACTACGTGGTGTTTCCACTGGTGTTCGGCTTCTTTACCGCCATAGGTCCCGAGGGCATTGTGCAGCTGCCGGACATTACCAGTTACCTGAATTTCGTGCTGAAGATGTTCTTTGCCTTTGGTGTCGCCTTCGAAATCCCCATTGCCACTGTGCTGCTGATTCTTACCGGCGCCACTACCCCGGCCGATCTGGCGGAAAAGCGCCCCTATGTGGTGGTGGCCTGCTTTATTATCGGCATGCTGCTGACCCCACCGGATATCATTTCCCAGACCCTGCTGGCAGTACCCATGTGGATTCTCTTTGAATTCGGCATCATCTTCGGACGCATCGCCAGCCGCCCGGCCTCCGGGGAAGTCTCCGGCGAATGAACCTGGCCCTGCTCTTCGATGAGGATTTCACCGCCCCGGACCGGGTAATCCTGAAGGGGCGCCGTCTGGCCCATGTGCGCACGGTTCTCGGTGCCACAACCGGTGACCAGATTACCGTCGGACGGGTGAACGGGGAGATAGGCACCGGCCATATACTCAGCCTGAGCGAGAGTGCTGCGGAACTGTCTGTGCAGTTCACCCGGCCGGCTCCCGCTCCCCTGCCCCTGACCCTGGTACTGGCCATGCCCAGGCCCAAGATGTTCCGCCGGGTACTGCAGACCTGCGCCAGCCTGGGGGTGAAAGACATCTGGCTGATTCACAGCTACAAGGTGGAAAAGAGCTTCTGGCAGACCCCCTGGCTGTCTGACCAAAGCCTGCAGGAGAATCTGGTGCTCGGCCTGGAACAGTCCCGGGATACCCTTATGCCCCAGGTTCACATCCGCAAACGTTTCAAGCCGTTCGTTGAAGACGAACTGCCGGCCCTGGCGGCAGGCACCACCGCTCTGGTGGCCCACCCGGGAACCGCCACGCCCTGCCCGGTACACCTGAGCGGACCGGCCACCCTGTGTATCGGCCCGGAGGGTGGCTTTACCCCCTATGAAGTGGACAAACTGATGGAAGCCGGCTGCCAGGGAGTGCATCTGGGCCCGCGGATTCTGCGGGTGGAAACTGCGGTACCGGTTCTGATCAGCCGTCTGTTCGACGCCTGCGCCTAGTTTCAGGCGGCCCGGCGAGCCGCCAGCAGTTTCTGGACAGGCGTTATCACCAGCACCAGAACAGCACCGGCAGCCACCCCGAACAACCCGGTGATCAGGCTGGAAACCAGGGATACAGGCACCATGCCCACGCCCTCGGCCAGATGATGTATGGCCTCGTAGACCGGTGGCAGACCATGGGCAATTATTCCGCCGCCCACCAGGAACATGGCAATGGTGCCCAGTACCGACAGGGTTTTCATCATATAGGGGACCATCCAGAGAATACCCCGGCCCAGCTTCTGCGCTATGGCACTGTCCCGCTGGCTCAGGTACAGGCCGCCATCATCCAGTTTGACAATGCCCGCCACCAGACCATAAACCCCCACAGTAATCATCACGGCCACCACTGCCAGCACCAGAAACTGCATGCCAATGGGTTCGCCGGTAACGGTACCCAGGGTAATGGCAATAATCTCTGCAGACAGGATGAAATCGGTACGTATCGCGCCCTTTATCTTGTTCTTCTCGAAGCTGCGCATATCCACTTCCGGGGTGGTCAGGGCCTGGCGCAGTTCTGCCTTGTGCTGGTCATCTTCCTGCCGGTGCAGATACCTGTGTACCAGCTTCTCGAAACCCTCGAAACACAGGAAACCACCCCCCAGCATCAGCAATGGCGTCACCAGCCAGGGCATGAAATAGCTGATGGCCACCGCCGCCGGCACCAGTATGGCCTTGTTCACCATTGATCCCTTGGCCACAGCCCAGACCACCGGCAACTCACGGGCCGGTTTCACGCCGGTCACCTGCTGGGCATTGAGCGCCAGGTCATCCCCCAGCACACCCACGGTTTTCTTGGTGGCCGCTTTCGTCATCAGGGAAATATCATCCAGAATGGTGGCGATATCATCGATAAGGGCAAGCAGACTGGTTCCGGCCATGGCGTGGACATTCCTGATATTGAGGGTTGGGATGGGGCGAGTGTAGCGGAAACCCCGGGCAGCAGGAACCCGGGGGCGGATCAGGTCAGTCCCTGAGTCCCATGGCTTCTGCAGCAATGCGGTTCTTCACAGGCCCCAGACCATCCAGCAGGCGCATGCCGGTATTGCGCAGCCAGCGCAGGGGCAGTTCATCCCGGGCGAACAGCTGCTTGAAGCTTTCCATGGCCGCCATCATGGTCAGGTTCTCGCCCTTGCGCCGGCGCTGATAACGGGCCAGCACCAGTTCATCGGCCGGGCTCAGGCCGCCGCGCCGGGCCCGGGCCAGCTCATCCAGAAGTACCCGCACATCACCGTAACCCAGGTTGGCACCCTGCCCGGCCAGGGGATGGATGCTGTGGGCCGCGTCCCCCACCAGCACCAGCCCGGTACCGGCGTAGGTTTTGGCATGGCGCTGCCGGAGCGGAAAGGCATAGCGCGGAGACACTGCCTGCACCGGCCCCAGAACCTGCTCTATGGCCCGCCCCAGTTCACCGGCAAAGGCGGTATCGTCCAGGGTCATCAGACGCCGTGCCTCGGCGGTATCCTGGGACCAGACCACCGAACAGAAATGCTCATCGCCGGTTTCCGTCAGCAGCGGCAGAAACGCCAGGGGGCCGGTCTGGGAGAAACTCTGCCAGGCGGTATAGCGGTGGCTGTGGGCGGTACGCACGGTGCAGACAATGGCCTGCTGGTCATAGTCCCATTCCCGGGTAGGCAGCCCGGCCCACTGTCGCAGCCGGGACTGGGCGCCGTCCGCCGCCACCACCAGCGAGGCCTCCAGAGTGCGGCCATCGTCCAGCTGCAACCGGCCACGCTCCTTGTCCTGCTGGAAGCCGGTCACCTTCACACCATCAAACAGGTGGATATCAGAAGCCTCCAGAGCCCGGAACAGGGCCCGGGTAATGCTGCGGTTTTCGACAATGGTGCCCAGGGTATTCACCTGCAGCTCCGCAGCATCAAAATGGATGCGTCCGGTACCTTCCCCGTCCCACACGGTCATGTTCCGGTAGCCACAGTGGCGGGTTGCCGCTATGTCGGTCCAGGCTCCGAGACTGTCCAGCAGCTGCTGGCTGGCCAGGGATATGGCACTGACCCTGGGTTCGAAGCCATTTACATCCGTGGCCGGGGCCAGATCCTGAACCAGCTGCTCCCGAGTGCTGGTTTCCACCAGACCAACCTGCCATCCCTGCCGGGACAACCCCAGGGCAACGGCTGAGCCAATCATGCCGCCACCCACCACCAGAATGTCAAACATACCGGTATCACTCATGTTCTGCAGATTTCCCATAACCGGCCCCGGGGCCATGAATCATTGCCCGGCGTCCGCCGGTTCCCATGGCCATGCGACCAAACCAGCGTCTTGCCGTCGGCACCAGGTCCAGCCCCACCAGCCCGGCATCCCGGGCCACCGCCAGCAGCGGCTGGGACTGACCGAAAATCCGGATCAGGGAATCCGAAAACTGTACAGTCTGCTGCCAGTCCGGCTCATGCAGCCGGTGATAACGCTGCAGCAGCTGGATATCCCCCAGGGACCGCCCCTGCTCGGTCGCCACCCGGAACTGTTCCACCAGTGTCATCAGGCCCCGCAGGGCCAGGTTAAAGCCCTGACCGGCCACCGGATGCAGTGAATGTGCCGCATTGCCCACCAGGGCCACGCCGGGGCGCACAGGTTCATCCACGGTGGTCAGGGTCAGCGGGTAGTGATGGCATTCACCAATACGGGTAATCCGGCCCAGACGCCAGCCAAATCTTTCCTGCAGGTGCTGGCACTTCTGTTCCGGGGACAGCGGCAGTATCTGTTCCAGCTCCCTGTCGCTGAGGGTCCACACCAGCGCCGACTGCTTCCCCGCTTCGCCGGCAGGTCCATGGGGCAGCAGAGCCACAGGGCCGGCTTCAGTGAAGCGCTCATAGGCAGTGAACTGGTGACTTTCACTGGTGGAGATATTGGCGATCAGGGCGTTCTGACCATAACTGCGGCTGCGGGCCTGGAACCCCAGCTTTTCCCGCAGTCCGGAACGGCCGCCATCGGCAACCACCAGGCACTGGGCGGTCATGTCCCGGGACGCCTCACCGGATTTTACCGTCACCTTTACCTGCCCCGGCAGTGACTCCATGGCCACCACTTCCGCCGGTGCCTGCCAGCGTACCCCGGTATTCTGCAGTTCCCGCATCAGGCACAGGCCCATCCAGCGGTTGTCGGTGACATAACCCAGGGCATCCTGGTCGTACTCGGAGGCCCGGAGACGGGTTGCGCCGAAACGCCCCCGGTCGGAAACATGAACCTGCCGGATTGGCGTGGCGTGCTCCGCCAGCCGATCCCATAGCCCCAGTTCCCCGAACACCAGCCGGCTGCCCCAGGCCAGGGCGGTGGAGCGGGCATCATAACTGGGCTGGTAATCTTCCGGCAGGGCGTCGGAGGACAGGGGAAAGGCTTCCACGACGGTAACCCTCACCGTCGGGACCACCCGGGCCAGAGCCAGTGCCAGGGTGGCGCCGGCCAGACCACCGCCGGCGATGATCAGATCCGTGTCAGTTTGCTGCACCGTTATCAGTCCGCCATCAGAGCTTCTATTTCAGCCACGGTTTTCGGAACCCCGTCCGTCAGCACACGACAGCCGGTGCGGGTAACCACCACATCATCTTCAATGCGGATGCCGATACCCCGCCAGCGTTCGTCCACCCGGGTATCATCCGGAGAAATGTACAGCCCCGGCTCCACCGTCAGCGCCATCCCCGGTTCCAGCTGGCGCCAGGCATCGTCCACCTTGTAATCCCCCACGTCGTGCACATCCAGTCCCAGCCAGTGGCCGGTGCGGTGCATGTAGAAGGGCCGGTAGGACTCCTGCTCAATAACCTGTTCGACAGTGCCTGACAGCAGGCCCAGGTCAATCAGCCCCTGGCACAGCACCCGTACCGCCGCTTCATGGGGGTGATCCCAGTGATTGTCCGGATGCACCGCCTCTATGG
This sequence comes from Marinobacter sp., assembly GCA_041591245.1. Lineage (GTDB taxonomy): Bacteria > Pseudomonadota > Gammaproteobacteria > Pseudomonadales > Oleiphilaceae > Marinobacter. The sequence continues at coordinate 18,716 of JBFHSI010000010.1, read as the reverse complement.
CCGCCGCCTGGGCCGCCAGCACCACTTCGTACAGGGCCTTCTGTTCCGGACTGAACTTGCCGCTGACGGGGAAAGTGCGGGTGATATCCGAGGCGTAGTACTCGTATTCACAACCGGCATCGATCAGCACCAGATCACCGTCTTTCAGGGGGGCGCTGTTTTCTATGTAGTGCAGAATACAGCCATTGGCACCACCGCCGACAATGGATGGATAAGCCGTAAAACGGGCACCATGTTCCATGAAGGTATGGATCAGCTCCGCTTCCAGGTTGTATTCATAGCCCCCCCTGCGGGCCCGTTTCATGGCCTTGCAGTGGGCCTCGGCGCTGATGGTACAGGCTTTGGACATGGCCTTGATTTCATTGGCGCTCTTGTACAGGCGCAGATCGTGCAGCAGATGTTCCAGGGCCACCAGTTCACCGGGAGGGTGGGCGCCGGAGCGCACCTTGCTGCGGATGACCTTCACCCAGTCCATGACACGGGTATCAAACCCCTGGTCCCTGCCCATGGGGTAATACACCCGGCTGCGGCCTTCAATCATGCCCGGGAGAATGTCGTCGATATCCGCTATGGGAAAGGCATCGTCCAGGCCAAAACGTTCTATGGCACCATCCGGCCCGATCAGGAAACCGTTCCACTGTTCCTGTTCCGGATTGCGCTCCTTGCAGAACAGCACGGAGGCGCCATGCTCCCGGCCTGGAATCAGTGCCAGTACGGCTTCCGGCTCGTCAAACCCGGTCAGATAATGAAAATCACTGTCCTGACGGAACGGATGCAGCACATCCCGGTTACGCACACGCTCAGGAGCCGCCGGCACTATGGCGATGCTGTCCGGAGCCATTCGCTCCATCAGCTTGCGCCGGCGTTCCGCAAATTCTTTAACGGGTATAATGGATGACATAAACACTCCCGCAGTCTGTGCCCGGCTCAGTGCAGAGTGGGCGATTGAGGTGCCGGCCGCTCCGGGGCATTGAATTCGGTAAAGACGGCCAGTGCCCCCAGCCGGATATATTCGGTAATTTCCAGCAGCTGCTGCTCGCTTTCATCGCCGGCCTCTTCATCTTCAGAGAGCTGGCTGATAGCCACCATATCCTCGATCAGCTCGCGGATTTCCTCCGGGGCCTGCCCCAGGGATTCTCCAGCGGACAGCGCCATGCCCTCCAGGAAGCCACGAACCCAGGCCACCAGGGCCTCCAGCCGTTGATCGATGGCGTAATCATCATCCGGAAGCAGAGGATGGAAACTCATTTCACTGGCCTTCAGTGCCGCCAGCGCCTGATCATAGGCACGGATCATGAAAGCGCTCAGCTCCGTGGACTCTTCCGCAGCGCTGGCCGGCAATCCCATGTGCTCGCATACCATGGCCAGCCATTCCGGCTCATCGATACGGGTGCCGGCGGCAAGACGGCCGCACAGGGCGCCGTGAAGTTCGGAAGGATGGCTGAAAGCCTGGAAGGTGGTGAAGATATTGGCCCAGCGCTCAAATTCGGCGGCACGGACCGCACCGGAGGTGTCGGTTTCTGACATGAAACAAGACAATCCTGTGTTGATGAATGAGGCCCCTATCCTAGCATTCCGGGGCCTTCAAGACACTGACCGGTTGCTTTTCCTGGAGCCAGGCCACAAAATGTTATGATATAACGTTTCTACCGGAGGACAACCGATGTATCCAGCTCCCTGCCGCGCCCTCACCGCAGCCGCCTTTCTGCTCGCCAGCCCAGTGATGGCGGAGGACAGCCTGGCACCACACCAGCATGGTCAGGCCCAACTGCAACTGGCCATCAGCGGTGACCATATCGAGGCCATTTTCCTGTCACCTGCCCACAATCTGCTGGGATTCGAGCATGAGCCCCGGACCCATGAGCAACATGAGACCCTCAGCCAGGTAACCCAATGGCTGCAACAAACGCCCCTGGCCAACACCAAAGACGGCAGCTGCAGCATCCATTCCGCCAGTGTTCACCACGGGGAGCCTTCGGAGCATGATGCAGACCATGATCATGATCACGACAGCGACCATGATGAACACGAAGACCACGACCACGACCACGACCACGATGAGCATCATGATGAACACTCAGGCCATTCAGACTTCGAAGTGACCCAGGTTCTGGAATGCCCCAAGCTGGCCGATGCCGGAACTCTGGCCACACCGCTGCTGGAACAGTTTGCTCGCCTGCAGCAACTGGATATCGCCTGGGTTGGCCCCGCCGGACAGGGCGCCGTCCGCCTGGGTCAGGGTGACAAAAGTTTCATCCTGAAACCCTGAGCTATTCCTCGTAGGGGGACACCTGGTCCGCAGTCATGGAGTATGATGATGTGCCAAAGTCAGTTTCCGTGTGCTCGATCACCAGTGTCCCTTCCACCCAGACCGGATCATAGAGTGCATCCAGGGTAAAACCCGGTTTGTATTTCACATGAATGATCTGGTTGGGTGGTGGCGGCGGCACATGAATACAGGCTCCGTAGTAGGGAACCAGAAAGAACTCCAGAATGCGCATGTCGTCAGTGGTCTTGAGAGGAACCACAAACCCCGGAATCCGGCCTTTGGTTTGGGACATTTCCGGAACCACCCGGCCGGTCATGATCTCATCCGGCAGCAGGGCAGGAGCGTCGCCTTCATGTTCCACCTCCGGCAGGCTTTCCAGCAGAGCCAGATCCTCGGCAGGCATCAATTCCAGCCAGTCGATTTCACGCGGCTGTGCCCGGGCCTGCAGCGCAGGCAGCAGCAGGAAGACCAACAGAAGGACGGCAAACGGACCACGAATACGACAAGGCATCAGCAAGGACTCTCCGGAAATTCGGTAACCAGACGCACCGCATCATACACGGCAAAGACATCAACCAACATGACCACAGTCCCATCACAAACCGGCCTCCCGCCCGCCATTGAAACCACCGATCTGAGCTTTCGCTGGGAGCGGGCGTCAAAGCCCATCAGCTTTCCCGACCTGAGCCTGAACCAGGGCGAACACCTGTTTCTGCACGGCCCCAGCGGCACCGGCAAAAGTACCTTTCTCAGTCTTCTGGCAGGCATGCTGCGGCCATCTTCCGGCAAAATCTGCCTGCTGGGCAAAGACATCAGCCAGTTCACCAGCGGTGCCAGGGACCGCTTCCGGGCCGACCATATCGGAGTGATTTTCCAGCAGTTCAACCTGGTGCCCTACCTCAGTGCTCTGGCCAACGTTACCCTGCCCTGCCGGCTTTCCACCACCCGGCGCATTGCTGCCAGCCCGGATCCGGAACAGGAGGCCCGGCGTCTGCTGGAAGCCCTGGCCATCCCGGCGGACCACTGGCAGCGCAAGGTCAGCCACCTGAGCATCGGCCAGCAGCAGCGGGTTGCCGCGGCCCGGGCCCTGATCGGGGCCCCGGAAATCATCCTTGCCGATGAACCCACGTCCGCACTGGACAGCGACAACCGGGACCGCTTCCTCAAGCTGCTGCTGGAACTGGCCCGGGCCCAGAACACTTCGGTGCTGTTTGTCAGCCACGACCTCAGCCTGACACCCCATTTCCATCACCGCACCGGATTACAGGAGGCCCGCCCATGAAACTGCGACTGGCCCTTTCCCTGGCAAGCGCCAGCCTCTGGCACCGGCGCAAGGTACTGGCCCTGGTGTGCCTGACCCTCACCCTCAGCGTGACCCTGCTGCTGGGTATCCAGTATCTGCGCACCGAAGTGAAACAGTCTTTTACCAGCACCATCAGCGACACAGACCTGATCATCGGTGCCCGCAGCGGCCAGCTCAACCTGTTGCTGTACACGGTGTTCCACATTGGCGACGCCACCAACAACATCCGCTGGAGCAGCTTCCGCAAGCTGCAGGAGGACAAGCGTATCAGCTGGCTGATTCCCATTTCCCTGGGGGACAGCTATCAGGGCTACCGGGTGGTTGGCACCAGTGATGCCTATCTGGAGCACTTCCGCTACGGCCAGGGCAGCCAGCTGGCTCTGGCCCAGGGCCACTGGTTCCATTCCCTGTTTGATGTGGTGCTGGGCGCCGGTGTCGCCCGCAGCCTGAACCATTCCGTGGGTGACCGGATCATCCTCGCCCATGGCGGGGGCAGCGTCAGCTTTTCCCGGCACAAGGACACCCCCTTTACCGTATCCGGCATTCTCGCACCCACCGGTACCCCTGTAGACCAGGCGGTCTATATCAGCCTGCCCGCCATGGAAGCCATGCACGTGGGCTGGGAATCCGGCGTTGCCATTCCCGGCCGGACGCTCACCAAAGAGCAGGCGGAACAGAGGCAATTTACCCCCAAGGCCATTACTGCCGTGCTCGCAGGACTGGACCGGAAAATCATGACCTTCCGGGTACAGAGGGAAATCAATCAGTATGCCGGGGAACCTCTGTCCGCCATTCTCCCCGGTGTAGCCCTGAGCGAACTCTGGCGGATTATGGGGCAGTTTGAAAAAGCCCTGCTGGGAATTACCGGCTTTGTGGTCATCACCAGCCTGATCGGACTGACGGCGGTACTGCTCACCCTGCAGGCCCAGCGGGCCCGGGAAATAGCAGTACTCCGGGCTACTGGGGCCTCGCCCGGGTTGATTGCATCCCTGTACCTGCTGGAGTGTCTGGGGCTGGCTCTGGTCGCCTGCCTTGGCGCCCTGGTGCTGGGCATGGTCACCGTCAGCGCCATCAGCCCCTGGCTGACGGAGACCTACGGCCTGAACATCCGGCTGCGGCCGCTGAGTTCAGAAGAGTGGACTCTGCTGGGACTGGTTCCCGCAGCCGCCCTCCTGGTGGGGCTGATTCCGGCCTCAGGTACCTGGCACCGAAGCCGCACCCAGGGGCTGGGCAGCACACACTAGAAGTGACCAGCATCACGACAAAGAGGCCATGACAAGCCTGTAAATTGACCGGCCCGGCGTCCACACTTATAGTTACTGGCACTCACCACAACCGACTCTGGACACGTGATGGAACAGTCCGAAGTACAGGCATTAGCGGACAAGCTGGATAAACTGATTGAGCGCTGCCAGAAACTGGAGCAGGATAATGCCGCTTTGCGGGAGCTGCAGGACAACTGGAACCGGGAACGGACCCAGCTGCTGCACAAAAATGACCTTGCAAAGAACAAGATCGAAGCCATGATCGGCCGCCTGCGCGCACTGGAGCAACACTAAGATGTCAACAACATCCACCACGGTTGAAGTCAGGATTCTCGACAAGGAATACCTTGTCGCCTGCCCCGAGGAAGAACGTGAGGCCCTGCTGCGCTCAGCCAGACACCTCGACCAGAAGATGCGGGAAATCCGTGCCAGCGGCAAGGTTTTCGGCACCGAGCGCATTGCCGTCATGGCGGCTCTCAACATCACCCATGAGATGCTGGAACGGGACACCATGTCGGAATCCACCAGCACCATTCTCAAAGCCATGGACAGCAAGCTGGACTCGGCGCTGGGCGAATCCTCCGGGAACTGAGCCCTCCGGAATACAGTGACTGTAGACAAATCAGGTATTGCAATCGGCCCCGCTTCTGACCCTATAATGGAGCCACTTCCTGGGCTGTACGTGGGTCGGGTACGTCCTCGAGCCGATGCGCACTACCCAGGTGGCCACTTCAGGACATTGTGAGCATGTCCCCGACAGGGGAAAGCCTAATATGTCACAGCGGTCACCGACCTTGAACTCTGGGTTCAAGGGCCACATCCGATAACGGCAGCCTGGGAAGCTTTATTTTCAATCATTCACTCTAGAAACCGATACTTACGGCCGCCTTTCAATACTGAACTGGCACCATACAACGGCTACGACAAGTTCCTGGCCTACCCATCAAATCCAGCCCCGATCAACACCCATAAGCTTCTGTCTTTTCTTCCAGATATATCCCTGTTGCCCCCAGCCTATCCTTTATGAAATATTCAGATTTTCCATTATTTCCGTTTTCTTTGGCCCCTGCTTAATGATCAATGAAAGCGCGCCACCAAATCATCGGCTACAAGCTTCTTGAAGCAGGCTACCCAGTGCTGTTTCCCAACGCTCTGGCCCTTGGTGGAGGCGCTAGACGAGATAACAGGCAAGTGCGCACTCACCGCTTAAGGGACGGTAACAGTGGCCGACATCAACGGCGCTCTGTAGTGGAGACAAAAGTGAAAAACATAGCCAAGCTGTTCCTCGGCATCGCGGTAGCCGGCTTCCTATGTTCCGGAAACTCGGCTGCTTCATCCATTTTTCTCTCCCCCCTGTCGGCCCAGTATGGCGTCTTGCTCGAAACTGGCGGCCAGGGATCTGCAACCTTTCCAGTGCTTGGCGGAGCAGTACAAATCCAGATTTCGGCCTCATCAACCACAGCACTAACTCTGACAACACCCTCCGGGACGATATACCGTAACGATAGCGCCACCAACGGCTCGATGGAGTTTCATTTCACCCCCGGAACAGCTACCCACCATGAACTGACTCAGCAGCAAGACTCCTGGCTGATCAGCCTGCCGTCTGCCCAGCCTGGCGAATACACACTGGCGATCACCAGCAGTAGCAAGGCTGGACAGATGCTGCCTGTGTCTGTCCGTCATCTTGAGTCTTCCATTCGTACGGCTGCTTCAGTAGGTCTAGGCCAAGGTGTGCATCAGGTCGGCAAGCCTGTAGTCGTTACAGCATTCGTCTTCAATGGCTCTACTCCCGTCCCTGACGCAACCATCTCCGCATCGATGATCATGGCCGACGGCACGCCGGTGGCATCCACTACGCTGAAAGATGATGGCATACCACCTGACATCACCTTCGGTGATGGTAACTACGTGGCTCTATTGACTCCCAATGCTGAAGGCACAGCCTCGGTGCGTATTGATATCCGCGGCAAAACCGATACAGGGCAGCCTTACCATGCCAGTCATGGAGCCTTGCTCTCCGTGGAAAGTGCAGATGAGCTCCAGCTCAGTGGTGAATTTCAGGATCAAGGTGTCGATACCGATGGAGACGGACTGTTCGACAAACTCCAACTCCACTTCAGTTACTCAGGCACCTTCAGCCAAGCTCCTTATGGATTGCGAGTCATTCTCAAAGCCTCCAACGGCCAGCAAGTCGATGGCTACGGAGAACTAATCGGTGGCAACCTGGTTGCTTCCATCCCAGCTTCGACCATGAAAACAATCGAAGTCGACGGTCCCTATGAAGTTGTCGCCGTCATCCTGGATAAAGAAGGCAGCCTACTTGACCGGCGGGACAATCTGGGTACGACGAGTGATTACACTCGCCGCGATTGGGATCGAAACGCATTACAATTCACCAATGTTGCCGAAAAAGCGGTGGACACTAATGCCGACGGTTTGACTGATGAGCTCAGCGTTACGGTTACGGTAGAATCACTGATTAACGGCAACTTCGGCATGTCCCTAGACCTGCGCAGCCCCGATGGCAAGGTGATCGCGACTACCGGGATCTCCTCGACCCATCTCGAAATCGGCCCCAATCAACTCATCTTTGTCTTCCCTGGCACGGCGATTGGGCGATCCGGTCAGGATGGTCCGTACATCATCGGTAACGCCTTGGTCTATCCAAACTTTAACTCAGGAGCTACAGCCTTCAGCGATGTTCTTGGCCTCACCAGGCCGTACCAATGCCGGGAGTTCATCGAATGCGATAAGGGAGACCTTACAAAAGCATCGGCCAAGCCCGATCACTTTTTGTAAGGACCATTCGCCTCACACCTGATATCTTCCTTCCACAGAGTACAGCGGAGCACCGGTTAGACCACGCACCAGAACTTCGGGCTGTTAACCTTGCCCGCAGATACCCGTCAATGACTTGATGAATCTGCAACTGGCTGAGATGATGTACAACCTTCTGGTAGCACATCAGAAACAAGGCGACCGGAAGCAAATATTTTCACTGCCATCGTTCACCGGAAACCTGAACTCCAGGTTCAAGGGCCACATCCGATAACGGCAGCCTGGGAAGCTTCATTTTGAGCCAGTTTATTGCCCCCCAACCGTTTACCCGTCATCCGGACAAACTGTCCCGTAGCCAGCTGCGCAAGCATCTGCGCCAATGCCGTCAGTCCCTTTCTCCGGAACAGCAGCAACGGGCCTCAGAACAGCTGGCCCTGAATCTTCTGACCAACCCGGATCTGCACAGGGCCCGGCATATTGCCATCTACCTGGCCAATGACGGCGAGATAGACCCGCACCTGTATATAACCATGGCCCGGCGCAAGGGTATCCGCTTCTATCTGCCGGTGCTGCACCCGGTGTATCCGGGCAAGCTGGTGTTCAGGCCCTATGACGAGGGTGTGGAGCTAAGCCCCAACCGTTTTGGTATTCCCGAGCCCGCATTCAGCTCAGACAGCCGCAGACCACCCTGGGCGCTGGATGCTGTTCTGTTTCCACTGGTTGGGTTTGACCGGAAGGGAGGAAGACTGGGAATGGGGGGAGGTTTCTATGACCGGACCTTTGCCTTCAGCCGTGTACGGCCCAGGCTGGCGCCGAAACTGATTGGTCTGGCCCATGATTTCCAGCAGGTGGAGCAGCTGCCCATAGAACCCTGGGATGTCCCCCTGCACAGCGTTGTGACGGATCGGGGATGTTACCGGGTCGAGACCTGATTGCTCATTTGCATGCCACCTGAGAGCACCTGGTCCTGGCGCGCCGGTTTTTCATCAAACGCCTGCAATGATGTGGTAACACCGGTAATCACAAGACCTACAGCAAATACGAACACAATGGCCCGGAGAATGTCAGGCTTGCCGCCCATGATACAAGTCCTTGCAGAAGAGAAGATTAAACAGCTGGAAAATCAGTTGACTATTTCTGTTTCCAAGAATTAGACCAAAGACTAACACGCAAGCCGATTTTTACAATTTTTGACAGGTTAACATTCCGTAACAAGCACAAGCGCCCTATTCGGGGCGCTTGTTTCCGTTACCAAGAAACAGCCGGTAGGCCTCGTTATCCGTCATGTTCTCGTAACGGAAACCGACCTTTTCCAGCATTGCCTCAAAGTCTTGCACCTCATCATCATTCACCTGAGCCCCCAGCAGCACCCGGCTGTAGGCAGCACCATGGTTGCGGTAGTGGAACATGGAGATATTCCAGCGGGTTCCCAGGGACATCAGGAACTTGAGCAGAGCTCCCGGGCGCTCCGGAAATTCAAACTGGAAGACCTTCTCATTGGTAATGGCCGGAGCATGGCCTCCCACCATATGGCGGATATGCTGCTTGGCCACATCGCTGTCGGTCAGATCCATCACCGAATAACCGTTTTCCCTCAGCTCCTTGACCAGCTCATCCCGGCCAAGCCCGCCGGACTGGACCTGAACACCCACAAAAATGGTGGCCTGGCTGGAATCCGCATAGCGGTAGTTGAATTCGGTAATGTTGCGCTTGTGCAGGGAATGGATAAAGGCCTTGAAGGCACCCGGTTTCTCGGGAATGGTCACTGCCAGGATGGCCTCACGGCGCTCGCCCACTTCGGTCCGCTCGGACACATAACGCAGCCGGTCGAAGTTCATATTGGCACCACTGAGGGTGGCCACCAGGTTCTCGTTCTCGATTTTTTCCCTTTCGATATATTTCTTGGCACCGGCCACCCCGAGCGCGCCGGCGGGCTCGGCAATGGAGCGGGTGTCCTCGAACACATCCTTGATGGCGGCACAGATCTCATCGGTGGAGACAGTGATGACCTCATCCACATATTTCTTGCAGATTTCCCAGGGGTGCTTGCCGATCTGCCGGACCGCCACACCATCGGCAAAAATGCCCACCTCGTCCAGCACCACCCGCTTGCCGGCCTTCAGGGCCGCCTGCAGACAGTTGGAATCTTCCGGCTCAACACCGATCACTTTGACTTCCGGGCGCAGGTATTTGATGTAGGCCGCCATTCCGGCAATCAGGCCACCGCCCCCAACGGGGATAAATACCGCATGGATGGGGCTGGAAAACTGGGACATCAGTTCCATGGCCATGGTGCCCTGACCGGCGATGACATCGGGATCGTCATAGGGCGGGATATAGGTGTAACCGTGCTTCTCTATTAGTTCATGGGCGTGGGCAGCTGCGTCGTCAAAGGCATCCCCCTTGAGCACAACCCGGGCGCCGTTGTTACGCACTGAGCGCACCTTGATCTCCGGCGTGGTCTGGGGCATGACGATAACCGCCTTGATACCCAGTTTTTTCGCGGCCAGAGCCACCCCCTGGGCGTGGTTACCCGCAGAGGCACAGATCACCCCCCGCGCCTTCTGTTCCTCCGACAGCTGAACCAGCCGGTTGTAGGCGCCACGAATCTTGAAGGAAAACACCGGCTGAAGATCTTCCCGCTTGAGCATAATTCGGTTGTCAAAGCGTTTGGACAGGCTGTGAGCTTCAGTGAGGGGTGTTTCGATGGCCACGTCATAGACGCGCGCATCGAGAATCTTCTTGATGTAGCGTTGCAGCATAGCGTCAGAGGTTCCAGTAGCAGATAGGTGTAGAGGGTCGGGGAAAACCAACAGTGTAAGAACTTTACCGGCCATTCGTCTATAAGCAGACACCATAGAGGTCATGATGGCGCTATAATGTCGGCCACAGATCCCATCCAGACAGCGCACCCGGAGAGCCCCATGACCCAGGACGAACTCAAACAGGCCGTAGCTAAAGCGGCCGTGGATTACATAGCACCAAGGCTCGACAGCGACAGCATTATCGGTGTCGGTACCGGCTCCACCGCCAATTTTTTCATCGACATGCTGGCAGAGCTGAAACAGGAATTTGACGGGGCCGTCGCCAGTTCCGAGGCCACCGCGGAACGCCTGAAAAGCCACGGCATTCCGGTGTATGACCTGAACAGCGCCGGCGAACTGGAGTTCTATGTGGACGGCGCCGATGAAACCAACGATCGCCTGGAACTGATCAAGGGCGGCGGCGGTGCCCTCACCCGCGAAAAGATCGTGGCGGAAGTGGCCAAGACCTTTATCTGCATCGCCGACGAATCCAAGAAAGTGGGCGTTCTGGGCGGCTTTCCGCTGCCGGTGGAAGTCATTCCCATGGCCCGTAGCCATGTGGGCCGGGAAATCGTCAAGCTGGGCGGCGACCCTGTGTACCGGGAAGGTTTCGTAACCGATAACGGCAACATTATTCTGGATATCCACAACCTGGACATCAGCCGTCCGATCCAGATCGAGGAAAAACTGAACAATATTGTCGGTGTGGTAACCAACGGACTGTTTGCCCGGCGTCCGGCTGACCTGCTGCTGCTGGGCACCAGCACAGGCGTGCAAAGCATTCCCCGCAAGGGTATCTAGGCCTGCCCAGACACAAAAGCTGGCCATCGGGGCCAGCTTCTTGCCCCGATGCGCCAACCTGAACCAAGCGCTTGCTCGGTAGAGAAATCTGCGCGACACTGCCCTGACATTCTCCAGTCACAGGGGGCAGTTCCGTGTCCGATTATTTCAACGATATCCACCAACAGGCACGGCTCAGTGCCCGCAAATTTATCGCCACCCACGTCCTGCCCTACATTGACGACTGGGAGGAGGCCGGTGAATTTCCCCGGGAACTCTACAAAACTGCAGGCGACGCCGGGCTTCTGGGTATCGGCTTTCCGGAACAGCTGGGGGGCACCGGAGAAGGCGATATCTTTCTGAAAGTGGCGGTATCGGAAGAACTGATGCGCTCCACCTCCGGCGGCCTGGTGGCCAGCCTTGGCTCCCTGGATATCGGCCTGCCCCCGGTAGCACGCTGGGCCCGCAAGGAAGTCCGTGAACAGATTGTGCCACCGGTACTGCGGGGCGAGAAAATCGCCGCCCTGGCCATTACCGAACCCGGCGGCGGCTCCGATGTGGCCAGCCTGAAAACCCGGGCCGTCCGGGATGGCGACCACTATATCGTCAACGGCAGCAAAACTTTCATTACCAGCGGCTACCGGGCGGATCACTATACCGTTGCCGTACGTACCGGCGGCGAAGGCCACGGAGGCATCAGCCTGCTGCTCATTGACCGGGATACACCGGGCTTCTCAGTGGGCAGGAAACTGCGGAAGATGGGCTGGTGGGCCAGCGACACCGCCGAACTCTTCTTCGATGACTGCCGGGTTCCCGTCGAGCGCCTGATCGGTGCCGAGAATGCCGGCTTTATTGCCATCATGAGCAACTTTCTGGCGGAGCGCCTGAGCCTCTCCATCATGGCTTACATGACCGCGCAACTGGCCTTCGAAGCGGCCAGTGACTATGCCAAACAGCGTCAGGCCTTTGGTCGCAATATCAGCGGCTTTCAGGTGACCCGCCACAAACTGGTGGATATGGCGACCCGGATTGATATCGCCCGGGAATACACTTACCGCTGCGCGGCGCTGATGCAGGCCGGAAAAAACCCGGTGCAGCAGGTGGCCATGGCCAAGAATTTCTCCGTGGAAGTGTGTGAGCAAGTAACCCGGGAAGCGGTGCAGATCTTCGGCGGTATGGGATTCATGCGGGAATCGGTGGTGGAACGACTGTACCGGGACGGGAAAATTCTCTCCATCGGCGGCGGCACCACAGAGATCATGAAAGAGCTGATTGCAAAGCAAATGGGATTGTAGGCGCCGGGCAAGGAGCTGGCCAGATGTACGTCTGTCAGCTCAAGACCAAGGTTTAGTTTCGGACTGCAGCATACTTCCGTATAATTGCGCTCACTTTTTCAACCCCGGTCAACAGCACATACTCCACTCAGGAAGGTCACATATGCAATTCGACAATATTCCCGCAGGCATCAACCCGCCTGAAGATATCTACGTTGCCATCGAGATTCCGGCCAACAGCTCTCCGGTCAAGTATGAACTGGACAAGGACATGGGCGCACTTCTGGTGGACCGGTTCATGGCCACCCCCATGTTCTACCCGGCCAACTACGGCTTTATCCCTCACACCCTGGCCGATGACGGCGACCCGCTGGACGTTCTGGTGGTCACCCCCTACCCGATTCAGGCCGGCTGCGTTATCCGCTGCCGCCCGGTGGGTGTACTGAACATGGAAGACGAAGCCGGTGGGGATGCCAAACTGGTAGCCGTACCTCACGACAAGCTGACTACCTCCTACCACAACGTGAAAGAAATCACCGACCTGCCGGAGCTGCTGAGAGACCAGATCCAGCACTTCTTCGAGAACTACAAGACTCTGGAAAAAGGCAAGTGGGTCAAGGTTCAGGGCTGGGACAATGCCGCTGCAGCCAGGAAAGCCATTGAAGAATCCGTCAAAGCCTACAAGGGCTGATACCGGCTTCTGAAAAATCAGGCATAAAAAAACCGGGCACCATGTCCCGGTTTTTTTATGCCTGTAAAGCAGGGATCCTTCAGCCCCTGGACAGCAGGTCCCGCATATCGCTGATAGCCGCACTGGCCCGGGAAATATAGGCAGCCATGGTCAGGGAGTGGTTGGCCAGAAGCCCGAAGCCGCTGCCATTGAGAATCACCGGGCTCCACATGGGTTCCTGGGTCCCTTCCAGTTCAATAATGACCTGTTTCATGCTGGCCATGGCGTTCTTGTCCTGCAGCACCTTGCGGAAATCCACCTCCAGAGCCCGGAAAATGTGCAGCAATGCCCAGGCACTGCCCCGGGCCTCATAAAATACGTTGTCCACCTGGGTCCAGGGGGTTTTCACATCAATGCCTGCCACCTCTTCGTCCAGAGCACTGCCCTGCTCCAGGTTGGCGACCGACTCAGATATGGAAGCCTTGCCAACACTCTCGCCCAGGGTCCGGGAAAGGCTGCCAAGACGGGTCTCCAGATCCGCCAGCCAGTTACCCAGGTTGTCAGCCCTGGCAAAAAACTGGGCATTGGCCTGTTCCGGATCCGACAGTCGGTTCAGATAACGCTGCAGCGCGGCAATCCCCCGGCGATACTCGGCCTCTGTGGACGGAATGGCCCAGCTCCCGCTGTCAAAGTTGAACTGGGGCTCGGCAATGATCAGGTCCGGGTCTTCCGCTGACTGGCTCTGGGAACGGGCGATATCCCGACGCATGGCCCGGGACAGATCCCGCAACTGCACCAGCACACCGAATTCCCAGCTGGGAATATTGTCCAGCCAGATTCCCGGCGGAAAAATATCGTTGGACAGATAGCCCCCGGGCTTGTCCAGCAGGGTCTCGGCTATATGGATCATGGTTGCCGTAGTGGCGAAGCCGGTAACCGGCTCCCGGTCCATGCTGCTGGCAACCGTACGGGTGTACTCCCGTACAGAAAAGGTCTCCGGCTCACTGCTCCAGTAAAAACCCAGGATCACCGTCACCAGCAGATAGACAGCCAGCAGGACCAGCACAAATTTGCCCACAGCACCTCTGCCGCCGGCATAATCCTGCACATCGTCTTTCCTGTCCCGGAAGTATTGTCTGATTTTGCCTGGCATAGACTGTTAATCCCCTTTCGATTGATGATCAGCCGCATAAGGCCGACCGAGATGGTACCCCATGGCTCCATCAATACCCAGACCACAGAGTACCGAGTATTCCGCTGCGGTTTCCACCCCCGTGGCAAACACCTGCACCCCGCGGCTGTGGGCGATGGCAATCACCGATTCCAGATAGAAACGGTTGTCCTCGTGAGAGTCAATATCGTGGATGAAACTGTTATCAATGCGCAATGCCTGGAAACGGAGATTGCGCAGATAGCTGAAAGGCACGCCGCCCACACCGAAGCGATCCACCAGCACCCGCACCTTCAGCCGCCCCAGGGCCCGGACCAGAAGCCCCACCTCGACACGGTGATGGTGAATGGTCTGCTCCGATATCCCCACCCACAAACCGGCAGAACAGGTACCGGCGGCCTCAAGCATGGCCAGCAGATCTTCACGGAATGCCTTACTGGCCACCGAAGCGCTGCCCAGGGAAATGGCCAGTGACTGCTCCGGCACTTTTTTCAGCCGCTCCAGCACCCGATGTACCAGTAGCCGGTCGATATCGGCAATCAGCCCGAAGCGTTCGGCCATAGGCACAAATACCCCTGCCTTCAGGGATTCTCCAGCACTGTCTATCCGGGAGAACACTTGATGATAGACGGGGGCCGGCCGGTCCTGAATCACCATCGGCTGCAACCACACCGACAGGGACTGCTCCCGGATAGCCTGGCCGATAAGCTCGCGCCACGCCTCCAGACTGTGGTGATCGTCTTTTTCCGTATCCGCCAGGAAACAGGCCGCCTCCTGGGAACCCTGGGCCTGCCGCAGGGCGCTATCGGCAGCCGCCATCAGCGCCCGGGCATCCCGCCCGGCACGGGTGCGTGCCAGCCCTCCATGCACCGCTGTGGACATGGGGGCGGCGGCATCTGCGTAGATGCCGTCCAGAGTGGTGACCAGCTCCTGGCACCAGACCTGGGCATCGGAATGCATGACTCCGGGTACAAATAGCGCAAATTCAGCCCCCATCCTCCGGCTGGCAAAGGCCCCCACCCGGGCGCTGACAAAGCGCTGGATTTCCGCCGCAATGTTACGCAGCAGCCGGTCCCCCTCATCACGACCATAGTCTCCGTTGTAATCCGCAAACCGGGACAGCTGCAGCAGGATCAGTACGCCGGGCGCAGCCTTTTCCTCGGATTCCACTTCCACCTTCAGGCGCTGGTCAAAGGCACTGCGGCTGGCCAGTCCGGTCACAGGGTCCTCACTGTTGACCCGGCGCAGATGCTGGATCAACCGGGCCTGGCCCTCAAACAGTTGCTCCAGATCGTCGCTCATCTGATTCATGGCAACCGTCACCTGATTCAGCTCCCGGGTGGAATTCACCGTCACCCGATGCCGGAAATCCCGCCGTCCCAGGGCCCGGGCCTGTATTTCCAGAGCCCGTAACGGTTTCAGGGTGCGCGTCAGCAGAAGGAACAGCAGCAACAGGCCTGCACCGCCAATAGCCAGAGTCATCAGCACCAGAACAACGGCAATACGCCACAGATCCTCATAGGCCCGCCCTGGGTGGCTCATCACCTGCACCTTCCCCAGCCGTGACCAGCCCCGGACCACCTCAGCCTCCGCCACCGGCGGCTCAAGATCCGCCAGGGAGCGAAACCACGCAGGTACAGAGACCGCCTGCAGAGTCATGGTACGTCCTGCCACCTCACTGCCCTGATTGTCCAGATAGCGCACGGATAGATAACGACCACTGTCAAACACAGCATCAATCAGGGAGGACGCTGCCACCGGATCCCGGGCATCAATGGCATTGGACAGGGACAGGCCCACCGCCGTGGCACCATCCCGGGCGTGGCCGGAAAGCTCCCCGGACACATAGTTACGAAAAGCACCGAAACTGGTCGCCAAAGCGGCCACCAGCACCAGCACCAGCAGAGTGCCGGTAAACAGAAGAAGAATCGTTCGCAGCGAGGCAACCCCTTGCTGCCTCTGAAAATTACCCATTCGCATCCCTGCCATAAGCGGCCGTTCCCGCGGGCTGTGCGCCAGAACTCGGAGGAATTGTGACCTGCCCCCTATGGTGACAAACCTTTACATAGCGCTACATACGCCGACAACACTAAACACTATAGACTCTGCCACGGGAGCTGAGCTGAAATTCGTCCGGAGCGGATGAAGGCGATCAAAATGAAAACGGGACAGATCGGAGTACCATGAGCGACGGAAGCCAGAAAGAAAAACTCAGGCAGCATTTTGCTCGCCGTGTCACAACCCAGGCCCGGGTTGTTCTGGATACCTGGCAGAAAATACACGAAGACCGGAAAATGTCCGCCGCCCACCGCGACGACTTTGCCGCAGCCGCCAGCAAGCTGGTGCGCTACGCCCGTCGCTTCAACATGTCCAGCCATGCCCAGGCGGGGCAGAAAATCCTGGATCTGCTGAGCGACTGGTGTCTGGATACGCCACTGGAAGATGCCCTGTCACTGCAGTTGCAGGACGCCATCGAAGAACTGTCCCGCAGCACCCAGCGACGTACCGACAGGGACAGTCAACAGGCACCACAACAGTTCCGCCGGACTCCGGTCTATATCGCCCTGGCCAACGAGGAAATGGCCAGCCGGCTGATCCGCCAGCTGGAGTTCTTCGGCTTCCGGGCCGCATCCTTCACCAGTGCCAATGACCTGATCGAAGCCTGCAGCCTGTACAAGCCGGAAACCATCCTGATGGATGTCCGTTTCGGTGGCGGCCACCATTCCGGTATCGCCACCGTTGAACAGCTGCAGGAGCGCCACGACACCCCCATCCCCATCATCTTCATGAGCGATGAGGATGGCAGCATTGAAACCCGCCTGCGGGCCTCCCGCTGCAGCGGCGAGGAATTTTTCTACCCCGCCGTGGATCCGGGACAGCTGATCGAAAAAATCGAAACCTATGCCCACGGTAATGCCATAGAGCCATACCGGGTGCTGGTTCTCGACGATTCCCGGTCCCAGGCCAAGTACATGGAAACGGTTCTGCACAAAGCCGGCATGGCCGCCCACATCATTACCGACCCCATGCAGATCCTCAATGCCCTGGAGACCTTTTCCCCGGAGATCATCATTCTGGACATGTACATGCCCGGCTGTACCGGCATGGAAATCGCCCGGGTCATTCGCCAGCAGGACCGGTTTCACAGCGTCCCCATCATTTACCTGTCGGCCGAGGATGATGTTTCCAAACAGCTCCATGCCATGAGCCTGGGCGGTGATGACTTCCTGACCAAGCCCATAGACCCCAAGCACCTGATCGCCACCCTCCACAATCGTGGCCGCCGGGCCCGGTCCCTGCTGGCGCTGATGATCCGGGACAGTCTCACCGGGCTGTACAACCACACCCACACCCTGAATCTGCTGGATCAGGAGATTGCCCGGGCCAGAAACAAGGGCCAGTCCCTGTGTTTTGCCATGTTAGACATCGACTATTTCAAGAAAGTGAACGATACCTTCGGCCATGCCATCGGTGACCGGGTGTTGCGCAGCCTGTCCATGTTCCTGAAGCAGCGCCTGCGCAAAACCGATCATACCGGCCGTTACGGCGGCGAGGAGTTCGCGGTCATACTGCCGGACACATCGCTCCGGGACGCCCGCAACGTTCTCAACGAAATCCGCGAACGCTTCGCCGAACTGCAGCAGCCTGCCGGGGATCAGGAATTCACCGTCACCTTCAGTTGCGGCATTGCCTGCTGGCAGGGAGACTCTGCCCAGTCCCTCTGCGAACGCGCAGACCGGGCCCTGTATGCCTCCAAGGATCACGGCCGCAACTGCGTCACCGTCGCCGACAGCTGATCCTCTCCCGGTTTCCGGGCCGGCATGCACCCGCCGGCCCGCCCCGCTATGAAACCAACGTCGTATAGAAGTCCCGGCCCAGCTTTACGAAAATGATTGTCATCAGCGGAAAGATCCCGTCTGAATGCAGGAGCCATCTTTTTACGACCAATGGACGACACGGAAGTTTGTCAAAAAGTGTTGATCTGAGGGATACAAGCACGCACCATTGGGGGGATATGCTGTTATTTTCGGCGATCCTGTAAAAAAAAGACTTCAAGGCAGACTGAATCATGTCAACAATTCTTGTGCTCCACGGCCCCAACCTCAACATGCTCGGAACCCGGGAACCTGAGGTGTACGGTCACGAGACCCTGAATGACATCAACGACCGGTTGAAACAGAAAGCCGCAGACCTGAGCCATCACCTGCTGCATTTCCAGTCCAATGCCGAGTACGAGCTGATTGACCGGATTCACGAAGCCCGGGCCGAAGGTGTGGATTTCATCATTATCAATCCCGCAGCCTTCACCCACACCAGTGTGGCCCTCAGGGACGCCCTGCTGGCTTCAGACATTCCCTTTATCGAAGTACATCTTTCCAATGTTCATGCGCGGGAGGCT
>JBFHSI010000009.1:0-30852 GCA_041591245.1 Marinobacter sp. | reverse complement strand
CGAGTATGGCTGTGCCCTGAAAGTGAATCTGAAAGACTATCTGGATACCGGTCTGTTTCTTGATCACCGCCCGGTCCGGCACTGGATCCAGAATCACGCCAGGGGCAAACGGTTCCTCAACCTGTTCTGCTATACCGGTGCGGCTACGGTGAATGCAGCGGTGGGGGGCGCCAGCCGTTCCCTGAGCCTGGACATGTCCAAAACCTACGTTAACTGGGCCATGGACAATCTGGCCCTGAACGGAGCGGACCTGAAACGACATCAGGTGGAACAGGCGGATTGCCTTGCCTGGCTGGCGGCCAAGCCGACACCGGATCAGCGTTTTGACCTGATTTTCATGGACCCGCCCACTTTCTCCAATTCCGCCCGTATGGCCGGTGTTCTGGATATCCAGAAAGACCACGGTCGGCTGATCCGTCAGGCCATGTCACGGCTGAATTCCGAAGGTCTGCTGATCTTTTCCAATAACTTCCGGCGATTCCGGCTGGATGAGGATCTCCTGCAGGAATTTGAGGTCGAGGAAGTCAGCGAGAGTACCCTGGACCGGGATTTCCAGCGCAACGCCCGGATTCACCGGTGCTGGCATATTCGTCACAGTGCCTGATTAATCTGCCGGGCAGGGCTCAGAATTCGTACCTGAGCCCGCCGGAGAACTGGAAGCTGTTGACGTCCGTGCCTGTGTCCTTGAACAGTCGGCCGCCTTCGAGAACCAGGTAGGTATTGTTCATGAACTCGAAGTCCAGGCCGGCCAGCCAGCTGATGCTGAAGTTGCTGTCGGGAAATTCCTCCACAAGGGCGCGGAACGGGACATTTTCCGGGGCGCTGGGGTTGTCCAGGGTGGCACTGCCCTGAACGTAGGAGAAACCTACCTGACCGTAGAGGTTGGTGGTTTCGGAAACCGGGTAGTGCAGCCCCATATACCAGCTGGCAAAATAGTCGATGCCCAGGCTCAGATCAGTACCGGAGACGTCTGCATCGGTTGCTCCGGTTCCTGCCCGCAGTTCGGCGTGAAACCGGTCAGTGAGATGGCCACCCACAATCAGGGTGCCGCCGGTGCCCCAGGCGGACTCTTTGCTCTGGGTGCCCACGGAACGATGGTTGAAGGTGGTTGCCAGCAGGCCCATATAGTGGCGGTCGCTCCGGGGTGTTTCCTGGGCAAGCAGGCTCTGGGGTGATGTCAGTATTGCCGGCATAAGCGCGACAAACAGGGTGGATCTCGCTGCCTTTTTCATTGTTATGGGGATTCCTGGCCGGGTCCGATTCGCAGCGATTCTGACCCGTGTAACCAGCGGTTACGTCGACCCGTGTCACAGTTCCCGGGTCTACAGCAGACCTTCCTCCTGGGCCATTCGCAGCAGGGCATAGACGCCATTTTCCGGGAGCTGGGGTTCCAGGCCTTCGTCAAACAGGATCTGGCGGCGGCGGTCCTCCAGAATTTCCCGGTCGTAGCCGGGCAGGAGGTCACTGAGCGGAGCGATTTCGAAGGGGGCTTCCTGACCAACCGCCGTGAAAATCAGGTCTACCAGCAATTCGTCAGGATCCAGGTCATCCACATAAACGGTCTGATCGGGCAGGTCCTGGTGAAGTTCCCGGGCCAGTTCCAGAAGAGGTACGCCCTGTTCCTCCAGATAGGCCAGGTCAGTATTGCCGAGGTCGCCGTCTGCCGGAATCCAGTCATCCTCTGGGGCAATGACTACCGTTTTCATGCGACCGTCCGCCAGGGACCAGGCGATGGCCACGGGAAACAGGGAGTCATCGGTCTGGCAGTATTCGATATCAAGAAATCTCGGTGTTTGCACGATGGGCTCCGGAAATCAGGGAAGTCAGTGTCTGGCGTAAGGAATGTGCGTTGCCCCGGTATGAGGCTTCACTGCATCATGCCATACTAATCCCGTTATTATCATTTAATCAGAGATGTCATGGAACACGCTGAATTTACCAAAGATTTACTGAATTTTCTGGATTCGTCACCAACGCCCTGGCACGCAGTGGCGACCATGAAAGGGAAACTGGACAGTGCCGGCTTTCAGGAACTGGATGAGCGGGACGAATGGTCCCTGGCTGACAACCAGGGTTATTACGTTATCCGTAACGGCTCATCCATCGTCGCGTTTCGTACCGGCGGGCGGGATCTGACGGAATCCGGTATCCGCATGGTGGGTGCCCATACCGACAGCCCCTGCCTGAAGGTCAAACCCAACCCCGAGTTGCGCCGTAAAGGCTTTTTCCAGCTGGGTGTTGAGGTTTATGGCGGGGCTCTGCTGAATCCCTGGTTTGACCGGGACCTGTCGCTGGCAGGGCGGGTGACTCTGGAGGACGAGGATGGCAGGGTTCAGGATACTCTGGTGAATTTCGTCCGCCCCGTGGCCTTTATACCCAGCCTGGCCATTCACCTGGACCGGGAAGCCAACTCCAATCACAGCGTCAATTCCCAGACTGACCTGCCACCGGTGCTGATGCAGGTATCCGAGGGGGACCAGGTCAGTTTCCACGACCTGTTGCGGGAGCAGATTGCCAGCGAGAGCGGAATCCGTGTGCGCAAGGTGCTGGGGTACGAACTCAGCTTCTACGATGCCCAGAAAGCGTCACTGGTGGGCATGAAGGAAGAGTTTCTCGCCTCCGCCCGTCTGGATAATCTGCTGAGCTGCTACATCGGCTTGCAGGCCCTGCTCAATACCTCCGGAGACGAGGCCGCCCTGCTGGTGTGCAATGATCATGAGGAAGTGGGCAGCATGTCCGCTGAAGGTGCCCAGGGGCCCTTCCTGTCGTCGGTTCTGGATCGCTGGTGCGGTGCCGGGCGGGGCAGGGCCATGGCCCGGTCCATGATGATTTCGGCGGACAATGCCCATGGAGTGCACCCGAACTTCAGTGACCGCCATGACGAGAATCACGGGCCGCTACTGAACCAGGGGCCGGTGATCAAGGTGAACCATAACCAGCGCTACGCCACCAACAGCCGGTCGGCGGCGGTCTACCGTCATATCAGTGATGAGCTGGGACTGCCCCATCAGACCTTTGTGGTGCGCAGCGATATGGGCTGTGGCAGTACCATTGGTCCGCTGACGGCCGGGAATCTGGGGGTGACTACGCTGGATATCGGGGTGCCCCAGTTCGGTATGCATTCCATCCGGGAACTGAGCGGTACCCGGGATGGCTATACCCTGTACCAGGTGCTGGCGGAGTTTCTGCAACGTGAGCAGGTTTTCTGAGGGGATACAAAAATGCCGCTGTTTCGGAAGAAACAGCGGCATTCGGAAATAAGTGGCTCCCCGAGCTGGGCTCGAACCAGCGACAAACGGATTAACAGTCCGTTGCTCTACCAACTGAGCTATCGGGGAACATCGTCTCAGTGGCGCGCATATTAAGCGCTTTGACTGGCCGGGTCAACCCCCTGAATTAAAAGGTTAAAAATTGTACTATCGACCACCACCCTGGCTGCGTAACGGCCATGTTCAATCGGTCTGGCCCACCCTGTTCCGCAAGGTGGAGATGGCCGCGCCGGAAACAGAAATTCTGGCCACCGAGGATGACGATGAACTCTACCTGGACTGGTACCGGCAGGGCAGTCGCCGGCTGGCGATCCTGTCCCACGGTCTGGAAGGGCACAGTCGCCGGCCCTACATCCTGGGGCTGACCCGGGCGCTGATGAAGGAAGGTTGGGATGTGCTGGCCTGGAACTTCCGCTCCTGTGGCGGTGTGATGAACCGGCAGCCCAGGTTTTACCACAGTGGTGCCACGGACGATCTGGGCCGGGTGGTTGACCATGCCTTGAGGGGAAACTACGAAACCGTATTTCTGTCCGGCTTCAGCATGGGGGGCAACCTGACTCTGGTGTATCTCGCCCAGCAGGGAGAGCGCATTGACAGCCGGGTGTGTGGCGCGGTGACCTATTCGGTACCCTGCGATCTTGCCGGTTGCGCGGAGGTTCTGGCCAGGCCCAGTCGCAAGATTTATATGCAGAGATTTCTCAAGGATCTGCAGGTGAAGATGCAGGAGAAAGCGAGGAAGTTTCCGGATCTGATCGATGTTTCCGGATTCCGGAATATCCGCAACTTCCACCAGTTTGATGACCGCTATACTGCGCCCCTGCACGGGTTTCGGGATGCGGAGGATTACTGGGCCCAATGTTCTGCGCTGGGGTATCTTCCGCAGATCCGGGTGCCGTCACTGATTGTGAATGCCGCCGATGATCCCTTCCTGTCCAGCCGCTGTTACCCGGAAGCCCGCACTCAGCTGGGCGCCCATGTGAACCTGGAATCCCCGCGCTGGGGTGGGCACGTGGGCTTTGTCCGTCATGGTCAGGATGGTATTTACTGGTCCGAACACCGGGCTCTGGCGTTTCTGCGGGATATTGTCTGAGCCCCTTTGGGGACGGCTTCAGCGCAGGAGTGGTTCCAGTTCCGGCCAGAGGTTGTCCAGCAGCCTGGGCTGGGCCGGCGCAGTCGGATGTATGCCGTCGTCCTGCATGAGTTCGTCCTGGTCATAAATTCCCTGAAGAAAGAAGGGAACCAGTGCGGTGTTGTAGCGGTCCGACAGCTTCGGGAAGATATTCGCAAACATGGTGGTATAGCGCTCCCCGTAATTGGGGGGAATCTGCATACCCACAAGCAGCACCCGGGCATCCGCTTCCCGGGCCAGGGTGATCATGGCTTCCAGGTTGGATTCTATGACATTGGGCGGAAAGCCCCGGAGCCCGTCATTGCCTCCCAGTTCAATAACCACCACCTGGGGGGAGTGCTGTTCCAGCAGTTTCGGCAGGCGCCGCAGGCCGCCATCGGTGGTTTCGCCGCTGATACTGGCATTGATCACCTGCCAGCCGGTCAGACCCTGTTCCTGCAGACGCTTCTGCAGCAGCCGGGCCCAGGCGGCATCGGACTCAATACCATAGGCGGCACTGATGCTGTCGCCGACAACCAGTATCCGGTTCTGGCTGGCCAGGGCCGGTATGGCGAGACTGAAAAAAACAAGGAACAGAATGGTTCTGAGTGGTTGAGATGCCATATTGATCGTCAATTGGATAACCTTACTTCAAGTTTTACAGACCCAGGAACGGGAGACTCCGTGCACCAGACAACTGAACACACTACCGATTCGAAGCACCCCATGCTGCGGGTGAACAACCTGAGCCTTCGGATCCGTCTTGAGAACGATACCCTGACGATCTTGCAGGGGGTAAGCCTGGAAATCAATCGGGGAGAGTCCGTAGCCATTGTCGGCCGATCCGGTTCCGGCAAGACCACACTGCTGGGCTTGCTGGCGGGGCTGGATACTCCCACAGAAGGCACGGTAGAGCTGGACGGAGCCGTTATCAGCCAGTTGAGTGAGGATGAACGGGCGGAACTGCGGGCCCGCCGTGTCGGCTTTGTGTTCCAGTCCTTTCAGTTGCTGCCGGCCCTGACCGCCCTGGAAAATGTCATGCTGCCCCTGGAGCTGGCGGGCATCAAGGACCCCCAGAGCCGGGCGCGGGAGCTGCTGGAAAGAGTGGGACTGGGGCAGCGCCTCAATCATACCCCCAGGCAACTGTCCGGAGGCGAGCAGCAGAGGGTTGCCATTGCCCGGGCCTTTGCCTCGGATCCGGTGGTTCTGTTTGCGGATGAGCCCACCGGCAACCTGGACAGCCGTACCGGTGCTGCCATTTCCGATCTGCTGATGAGCCTGAACCGGGAGCAGGGCACCACGCTGGTTCTGGTTACCCACGATGAACAGCTGGCGTCCCGGTGTTCCCGGCAGTTCCATATTGAAGGGGGCGTTCTCACCGAACCGGCTCTGGAAGGAAGCTGCTGATGGCAACCATGGGTAAAGGACTGTTTCCGGCACGGGACTGGCGGGAACGGGATGTAAAGGTGGTGCTGGTTTCCCTGATTATTGCGGTGGCGACAGTGGCCACCATCTCCCTGTTTGCCAGCCAGCTACAGGGAGCGCTGGTGTCTTCGGCCAGTTCTTTCCTGGCGGCGGACCGGCAACTGGATGCGGAAAACGGACGGGAAGTTCCCGATTCCTGGCTGGAGGAAGCCCGCAACCGGGGGCTGGAAACCGGGCTTATGGTGGAATTCTCCACCATGGTGTTTGCCAGCGACAGGTTCCAGCTGGTGTCGGTTAAAGCGGTCAGCGACAGCTATCCCCTGAGAGGCCAGGTTGAAATCCAGCGCCAGGCCGACGGGCCCCGGCAGCAGGTCAGTGCAGGCCCGCAGCCCGGAGAGGTGTGGATCAATCCCCGGCTGCTGCGGCTGCTGGACGTTCAGGTGGGAGATGTTCTGGAAGTGGGCAAACTGAGCCTGAAAGTCTCCGCCCTGCTGATCCGGGAGCCGGATGGCGGTTTCCGGCTGTCAGCCCTGGCTCCCCGGATCATGATGCATGCACAGGACGTCCCGGCCACCGGAGTGGTTCGTGAGGGCAGCCGGGTGGAATATGTATACCTGTTTGCCGGTGACGAACCGGCTCTGGATGACTACTACCAGTGGCTCGGTCCGCTCCTTGAACCTGGCCATGAATGGGAAAGCGTGCGGGATGGGGAGACTTTTTCCCGGTCCTTTGAGCAGGCGGAACGTTTCCTGATGCTGGGGGGCAGCCTGGCGGTTCTGCTGGCCGCCGTGGCGGTGGCTGTGGCCAGCCGTCAGTATGCCCTGTCCCAGCGGGACACGGTGGCCCTGCTGAAAACCCTGGGTGTGAACGGCCGGGGTATAGGGCGTATCTATCTGCGCCGTCTGGCGGTGTGGGGTGCCATGGGGCTGGCCGGAGGCCTGCTGCTGGCCTTGCCTCTGTCCTGGCTGCTGACCCGACTGCTGGAGGATGTGCTGGGCCGGGCGGTGGCTTTCCATCCACAGCCGCTGGCCCTGGTTCCGGCCATACTGACCGCGCTGGTATCCCTGTTTGCTTTTGCCTGGCCGCCGATCCGCCGGCTTCGTCATGTCAACGCCATGCGGGTGCTGCGCAGTCAGGTGGGCGAAGACGGTCGCAGCGCACTGCCGGATCTGCTGATTGCCATCGCCGGGGTTTTCGGGCTGCTCTGGGTCTATACCGGGGAACCGGGACTGGTGCTGTCACTGCTGGCCGGTCTGGGCATGCTGCTGGCGGCTCTGGCCCTGCTGGGCTGGCTGCTGGTTGCCCTGCTCAGAAAGGTGCAGGGGGGTGGTACGGCCTGGCGTCTGGCGCTGGTGGGTCTGTACCGGCATCGCCGGGCCAGCCTGTCCCAGCTGGCGGTTTTCTCCATGACGCTGATGCTGGCGGTGATTCTGGTGCTGATACGCACCTCTCTGCTGGACGACTGGAAGGCCCGCCTGCCGGCCGATGCTCCGAACCACTTTCTGATCAATATCGCGCCGGATTCGGTGGATGCTGTCCGTGACTTCTGGCAGCAGCAGGGCCAGCCTCTGGACCGGCTCTACCCCATGGTGCGGGGACGGCTGACGGAACTCAACGGGGTGCCGGTAAAGCAGGCTATTGGCAAGGACAAGAACATCGGTGCCCTGAACCGGGAACTGAATCTGACCTGGATGGCAGAAATGCCTGCGGACAACACCATAGAAGCTGGCAAGTGGTTTGCGCCCGGGGAGACCCGAGGCGTATCTGTGGAAGCCGGGCTGGCAAGCCGGCTGGGCGTGACCCTGGGGGACCGGCTGACCTTCACCATAGGTTCGGACAAGGTGACCGAGGCGGTTACCAGTATCCGCGCGGTGCAGTGGGACAGTATGAAGCCGAATTTCTACATGGCGTTTCCGCCCGGTGGCGGGCTCACGGACATGCCGGCAACCTGGATAACCAGTTTCTACCTGCCGGAGGATCGCAAGAGTGAGCTGAACCGTTTCTCCATGGAATTTCCCACCATTTCCGTGCTGGAAGTGGATCATATTATCGGCCGTATCCAGCAGATCGTGTTCCAGATTACCCGGGCCATTGAAGCCATACTGATGCTGGTACTGGCGGCAGCGCTGATGGTGATGGCGGCGGTGGTCAGTGCCACTCTGCAGGATCGTCAGCGGGAAGGAGCACTATTGCGGACCCTGGGTGCCCGCCATTCCCTGCTGGTACGCAGTACCGCCATTGAGTTCGCCATGCTGGGGGCTATTGCCGGTGTGCTGGGAGGGCTTGCTGCCGAGGCAGCGGTATGGGCCCTCCAGTTCCGGTTGTTCGAAGGAGGTGGCAGCATGCACTGGCAGGTGATTCTGCCATTTCCCCTGGTGAGCGCGGTAATTCTGGCCCTGCTGGGATGCTGGCAGTTACGGCCGGTGCTGAATGTATCGCCGATGCTGTTGCTGCGACGACTGGAGTAGGGGTTAGCGGTAGGCCTGCAGGATAGCGTCCAGTTCCCCGTTCCGGCGAATATGCTGCAGCTCCTTGTTGAATCGCCGGGCAAAACCGACCCAGTCCTTGCGCAGCATGAGCCGGTAACCATACCGGCGCAGACCGTGCCGGGCGACACGTACCTTGTCCTCAAGGTTTTCGTTGCGGAGTATCCAGAGGCCAACCCGGCGGTCGGTTATGGCCGCATCGAAGCCCTTGCCGTGGACCAGAAAGGTAAAAAGATCCCGTTCCCGGGGAACATCAAACCGCCGTACCGTGCCGGCACGGAAATAGGGATCCAGGTCGGGATAGTAGTAGCCCAGGTGGGTGACCACGGTTTTTGGAAGATAGCCCCTGCGGATATCATATATCCGTTCCGAATCTGCGGGGGTGAAAAGTACCTGCTCGATATCCACGATGGGGCGGGTAAACAGGAACTTGTCCGGGCTGTCCGTCCACTCTATGGCTCTTGAGGTTCCGTCGAAGTAGCCGTCCAGCAGCATGCCGTCCACCCGTTTGCGGGGAATCTGTACCGGAACCACCCGGTAATTCAGGCGTTCACAGATCAGGGATACCACGTCCCACAGGATGCCGGAAGGCTGGCCGTCCTGGGTGATCAGGTACGGGGGGTAACCGTCCGGCGAAACATTGAAACGGAAAATCTTCTGTTCACCAGTGGTTGCTCCCATAACGGAGAAAGACGCTGCCAGGAGCAGCAGCGCTGCCAGCACCAATCCGCCGGTCAGGCGCCAGTGATGTCCAGATGTCATGTGAAGGGCTCGAGTGTCAATTAAGCTGCGAGTCAGACCAGAACGTCGCATATGTGCTGGAAATTGTCACTTTTATGGCGACACAAATCAATGATTTCATATAAATCTTTATGCCGCTCCCGGAATTCCCGGTACAACCGGGCCCCATGGGCCCGGGTTACTGTGGGTGCTCAGGCCCAGGCGCGGCGCAGGACTGTCAGGGCATCGTCCCGGCTGACTTCCCTGGGATTGAACATGATGGAGCCGTCATCCAGTGCCATTTCGGCAATCTGTTCCAGCTGATCTTCAGTCACCTTGCCGGTCTCTTTCAGAGTCCGTGGCAACTGGCAGTGCCGATAGAGGGCATCCCGGAGTTTGCGGATAGAGGTAATGGATGCCTCTGCCCGGCGTTTTTCCGGTGTTGCGGCGTACACGTCTGCACCTTCCAGATACAGCAGCAATTCGCCCAGAGGCCCACGAATGGACTCCAGGTTGTATTCCAGAACGTAGGGCAGGTACAGACTCATGCACAGGCCGTGGGGCAGGTGGCAGACCGCTCCGGTGGCATGGCCGAGGGCGTGTACCAGGCCCACCATGGAGTTGGAAAAGGCGATGCCGGCCATGGTGGACGCCTGGGCCAGTTCCAGACGGCCATCGGCGTCAGCGGGATTGTCCATAACGCTGAGCAGTGACTGGCTCACCTTTTTCACGGCTGCGGTTGCGTAGGCATCACTCAGGGGGTTCTTGCCCATGCAGGTAAAGGCTTCGGTGGCATGGGTGAGGGCATCCATGGCCGTGGCCGCAGTGATATGGGGCGGCAGGGTCAGGGTCATGCGCGGGTCGATGATGGCTGCATTGGGCAGCAGGAAGGACGAGGTAAAGGCCAGTTTGACGCCTTTGGTTTCGTCGGTAATAACGGCAACGGAGGTGACTTCAGAGCCGGTGCCTGCGGTAGTGGGCACCACGAAAAACGGCTTGAGCGGATGTTTGATCACACCGGCACCGCTGTATGCCGCGAGATCATCGCCGCCTTCGGAGACCAGGATATTCACGGCCTTGCCGGTATCAATGGCGGAACCACCGCCAATGGCAATGATGGAATCGCACTTTTCTTTCCGGTAAACGTCGGCGATGGCGCTGACCACGGTGAGAGAGGAGTCGGGGGGGACTTCGTCGTAAATACTGACGATCTCCAGGCCGCTTTCCTCGCACGCCGCAATGACCGGCTCCAGCAAGCCGGCAGCCCGGACGCCCTTGTCGGTCACGATCATGGGGCGTTTTGCGGCCACGCTGTTCAGTTCATAGGGAATGTGTTCCAGCGCAGCCTTGCCGGCAATGACTTTTACCGGGCAGAAAAACTCATAGTATTTGTTGGTCATCAGGCTTTTTCCGTCTCGACAAGGTTGGTTGCAACTTTCAGATAAATCCGGGCCGCACTGACCAGTTTCTCGGACAGGTGCAGATCAGAGGGGTATTCCTTCACGGCGCGTTCAGCCACCATTTTCGGAAGAATAAAGGTCTCAAGGCGGTTGAGTACCCGGGTCATGCGGATGGCGTAACTGATGTCGCCGTCCACCAGCATGCGGTCGTTGGCGAAGGCTACGGACGTTTTTTCCTGAAACGACAGCACCAGGAAGGCGTGGGCAATGTGCTTGAACTGGATGGACAGGTCCGGAGTTTTCGGTCCGCTGGCACCGTGATAGCGGAAGCGCCCGCCACCGATATGTTCCACCACCAGACCGGGGCCGTCCGGCATCACCATCATTTCAAAGGTAAAACCGTCGGGAAGAACCCTGGCTTCCTCCCGGGTTGCGGCGTCCACTTCACTGACCGCCTGCAGGGCCCGGCCCATGACCTGAAACATCACTCCCACGTACATACGCCGGGCCTGGAATGCCATTGGCTGGATTCGTTTCGTTAGCATGGCCGTGTTCCATTCATTATTGGTGTTACCTGATTTTTAGAGTTAATGCTCTAAATGTCAATGTGAGTAATGACGGTCCGGCTGCGTCTCCGGGGTAAATGCTGCTCTGGTTCCTGTTAAAACCTGCTGTCTGCCCGGGGCCGGGGGGCTTCCGGGCAGGTGTCTGGAGTGTTCCCTTTGGCCAGTCTATTGACCGGTCAGGGCTGCCAGTTTGCGCTTGGCCTCTTCCCCCACATCGCCACCGGATTCTGCAGCAGCGGTGTAATAGGCGATGGCGTCGCTGCGACGGCCCTGGCGTGCGGCCACGTCTCCAAGGCGCAGGTTGGCGATGGAGGTGGGGACGATTTCATTGGCCCGGGTCAGGTTTTCCTGAGCCTTGTCCAGATTGTTGAGCGCCATGGCGGAGAGGCCGTTATAGAGCCGGTATACAAACATTTCCGGATACAGGGACACGGCCTTGTCAAAATCCGCATCAGCCTTCTGGGGATTTTTCTGTTGCTGATAGATCTGCCCCCTGAGAGCGTAGAACATGGCCTCGCCTGGAGCCAGGCGGATGGCTTCATTGATCTGTTTCAGGGCGCCGTTCAGATCATCCGTGGACAGCAGTTGCAGAGCCTTGTCATGGGCATCGTAGGCGGGCTGAAGCGCTTTCAGTTTGGCCAGTTTGCGGGCATAGACATCGGCGCCCCGGTAGCCACCGGTACCCACCTTGCGGGCCAGGGCCTGGTTTTCCTGTACCCGTTTGGCTGAGGGCGGGTGTGTGGCGAACAGGCCCTGAACAAAGTTGCTGTCCTGACCTTCGGACAGTTTCAGGAACAGTTCCTGAAGTTCCACCGCGGCCATGGGGTCATAGCCTGCCCTTTTCATGTACAGAATGCCGTAGTGATCGGACTCCAGTTCATCGCCCTGGCTGTACTGGGCCAGCGCCAGCTGTGCGCCGACAGCCGCACCGCCCATGATCAGCCCGGCCCATTCATTGTCCGACATGGCCAGCCCCAGGCCGGCAACACCGGCGCTGATAATCATTCCCTGCTGCATGCGCTGGACACTGTGGCGGGCGGCGGCATGGACAATTTCATGGCCCAGCACCGAGGCCAGCTGGGCCTCATCGTCCAGGCGGGTCAGCAGGCCCCGGTTTACGGCAATCTTGCCGCCGGGAAGCGCCCAGGCATTGGGGACACTGCTGTTGAGAACCACGAATTCATAGGGCAGGTCCGGGCGGTCACTGACCCGTGCCAGCTTCTGTCCCACCTCCCGTACATAGAGTGTCAGTTCCGGATCCAGATAGAACTGGCCGCCCTGGGTCTGCTGGGTGGGGGTGTACTGTTCGGCCCCCATGGCCAGTTCCTGGGATTCAGGAATCAGGGACAGCTGTTTTTCACCGGTCACCGGATTGACCGAGCAGCCGGTCAGAACCAGCAACAGGGTAATGACGGCAATGGCGGGGGGCAGGGATGGATTCTTCACTCGATGCTCCTGTTGGAAGTGGACCGACGGGTTATGATCGCACGGGCGGGCGCCGGATTAAATGAAAGTCGCAGACCGCGTATGTAGAGTGCGGTGCCATGTTGTCGTATCATAGGTTGCTGTTTTCAACCCTCTGGTTTGTTTTCATTTTCAAAGGCCTTCAATGGGTAACGTCCTCGAATTCTCCGCCCTGCTGTGGTTTTTTATCTGCTGGGTGGGCTACAGCGAATACTCCAAAAGAAGGGCAAAAGACCGGGCCTGTCTTTCCAATACCCTGGATTTGTACCGGGAAGACTGGATGCGGGGCATGCTGCGCCGGGATAACCGCATTGCCGATGCCTCTGTAGTTGGAAACCTGGAGCGCAACGGTGGCTTTTTTGCCTCCAGCTGCCTGCTGATTCTGGCGGGTATCATTACCGCCCTGGGTTATACCTCGGAAGCCATGGACGTGTTTTCAGCGCTGCCATTCAGTGCCGTGCCCAGCCGGGCCGTCTGGGAACTGCGCCTGCTGGTGCTGTTGGTGGTGTTTGTCTATGCCTTCTTCAAGTTCACCTGGTCCATGCGCATGTACAATTTTGTCTCGGTGATGATTGGCGGTGCGCCCATGCCGGAGGATGCCAAGGTGACTCCGGCGGCCCGGGAAGCTTTCGCTACCAGTGCTGCTACCGTCTGTAATCTGGCCGGGGATACCTTCAACCTGGGCTTGCGCTCCTACTATTATGCGCTGGCCGTGGTGGCCTGGTTCATTCACCCGCTGGCATTTATTGCGGCCTCGACGCTGGTTGTGGTCGTACTCTATCGCCGGGAATTCTGTTCCGATGCCCTGGTCGCAATGAGGTCCGGAAAGGTGTTCGAAGAACCCGCCCCGGAAGAAGACTCCAAATCGAAAACCTAGTGTGCAGGTTTGCTCTGAATGAATAATGACACCCGATTCAACCGGGTACGCCGGTTTATTGAGACCCTGAACCAGGCCCGGGAACTGCGCCTGTCGGTGGTAACCGCCACCGAAACGTCGCTGACACTGTGTCTGCCATACAGTGACCGGATTATCGGTAACCCCGATACCGGAGTGATCCACGGCGGAGCCATCACCACACTGATGGATACCACCTCCGGTTCGGTAATCCTGTGTGCTCTGGAAGAGTTCGAACTGTGTCCGACCCTGGACCTTCGTGTGGATTACATGCGCCCGGCGGAACCCCAGAAGCCGGTGTATGCCCGGGCCGAGACCTACAAGATCACCCGCAATATCATTTTTACCCGTTGTGAAGCCTATCAGGAAGGTGGTGAAACCATCGCCAACTGCGTCGGTACCTTTATGCGTATCGGCAAAGAGGCAACCCCCAAATCCTACCGGGACCTGATTACAGGAGGGGAGGCATGACCGACTCGGAAATTCTTCGCTATACCCGGGAGACCGGTGATTTCTCCCGCATGCTGGAGAGCATTCCCTACGCCACCTTTATCGGGCTGGCCTGCGAGCGCTTCGGGGATGACCTGATTTTCCGCCTGCCCCAGAAGGATGCCAATCTGGGCAACCCCATTCTCCCGGCCATTCACGGCGGGGTTATCGGTGGTTTTATGGAGCTGTCCGCAGCCATCTATCTGATGATGTCCCAGGACAGTCTGCGCATGCCCCGGATTGTGGACTTTTCCCTGGATTACCTGCGCGCCGGGCTGAACTGCGAAACCTACGCAGAATGCCGGCTCACCCGTCAGGGCAACCGGGTGGCCAATGTCATGATCACCGCCTGGCAGAAATCCCGCTCGGAACCCATTGCCACCGCCCGGGCACACTTCCTCCTGGAATACTGAATCCATTCCATGGCCGGGGCTTGAAATGCCCCGGCATGCCCCCACTTTTCCTGCATTGTCGAAAATTCCTGCCGAAGCAGGCACGGAACTGTGAGTCAATTCAGGAGATAACTACGCCATGACGGTCGAGTCACAAAAAGAGACCCTCGGTTTTCAGACGGAAGTGAAGCAGCTGCTTCACCTGATGATCCATTCCCTTTACTCCAACAAGGAAATCTTCCTGCGGGAACTGATTTCCAATGCTTCGGATGCGGAAGACAAGCTGCGCTTTGCCGCCCTGAAGGATGACAGTCTGTACGAGGACGATCCTGAGCTGAAGATCCGCCTGGATTATGACGAGAAAGCCAATACCATCACTCTGACCGACAATGGTATCGGCATGACCCGGGATGATGTTATCCAGAACCTGGGAACCATTGCCCGCTCCGGAACCGCAGAATTTCTGAAGCAGCTTTCCGGTGACGAGAAAAAAGACAGCCACCTGATCGGCCAGTTCGGTGTCGGTTTCTATTCCGCCTTTATCGTTGCCGATGAGGTGGACGTATATACCCGCCGCGCCGGTTGCCCGGCAGAAGAGGGCGTGCACTGGAGCTCCAAAGGCGACGGTGAGTTTACCATCGAGCCGGCTACCCGGGAGCAGCGGGGCACGGAAATTGTGCTGCACCTGAAGAAGGATGCCAGCGAGTTTGCCAATGGTTTGCGCCTGCGCACCCTGGTGAAAAAGTATTCCGACCATATTTCCTTCCCGGTGGTGATGCGTGCGGAAGCCGAGCCGGCCGGTGAGGATGGCAAAGAGCAGGAGGCGCCCAAGGACGAAACCGTCAACGACGCAACGGCCCTGTGGACCCTGTCCCGTTCTGAAATCAAGGACGAGGAGTACAAGGAGTTCTACAAGCACATCGCCCACGATTTCGAAGATCCGCTGACCTGGTCCCATAACCGGGTGGAAGGCAAGCTGGACTACACCAGCCTGCTGTACATTCCCGCCCGGGCACCCTTTGACCTGTATAACCGGGAAGCGCCCCGTGGCCTGAAACTGTACGTTCAGCGCGTCTTCATCATGGACGATGCCGAGCAGTTCCTGCCCCTGTACCTGCGCTTCACCAAAGGTGTCATCGATTCCAACGATCTGTCCCTGAACGTTTCCCGTGAGATTCTGCAGAACGACAGCACCGTGGAAAGCATCCGCTCAGCCCTCACCAAACGGGTGCTGGACATGCTCTCCAAAATGGCGAAAAAGGATCCCGAGCAGTACCAGAAATTCTGGAATGAGTTCGGTCCTGTGCTCAAGGAAGGTCCGGCAGAAGATTTCAGCAACCGGGAGAAAATTGCCGGTCTGCTGCGCTTCGCTTCTACCCATACCGGCGAAAGCACCCAGAACGTATCCCTGGATGACTACATCGGCCGCATGAAGGAAGGTCAGAACAAGATCTACTACATCACCGCCGACAGCTTTGCCGCTGCCAAGAGCAGCCCGCACCTGGAAGTGTTCCGCAAGAAAGGCATCGAAGTTCTGATTCTTGCCGATCGCATTGACGAATGGATGATGGGCTACCTGAACGAATACGACGGCAAGCAGTTCCAGGATGTGGCCCGGGGTGAGCTGGATCTGGGCGACGCGGAAGCCGAGGAAGAGAAGAAACACCAGGAAGAAGCCGCCAAGGAGCACAAGGAGCTGCTTGAGCGCATCAAGACTGCTCTCGGCGACCGGGTTCAGGATGTCCGGGTGACCAACCGTCTCACCGAATCTCCGGCCTGTCTGGTGGTGGGTGACTTCGACATGGGTGCCCAGATGAAGAAAATCATGGAAGCGGCGGGCCAGAAGGTTCCGGACAGCAAACCGATTTTCGAGATCAATGTGGACCACCCCCTGGTTCAGCGCCTGGAAAAAGAAGCCGGAGAAGAGCGTTTCAACGAACTGTCAGCGGTGCTGCTGGATCAGGCTACCCTGGCCAGCGGCGAACAGCTGCCGGACCCCGGAGCCTATGTCTCCCGTCTGAACCGCCTGCTGCTGGAACTGGCTAACTGAGTTTCATGCAGCAGATCATCGTCGACCTGAGCATCAGCCCTGATGAGTGGATAAAGCTCTATCAGGGCGTTGCCCGCGATGTGACTACCAGGGCCCGGGACGGACGCTCTGTCCGTTTCCCGGCCCGTATCCTTTCCCGTTTTTACCTGCGCGACGGCGTGCAGGGCTCCTTCCGTATCCTGTTCGACGATACCGGCAAGTTCACGTCCATCGAAAGGCTCTGAGTCCGGGGCACTTTATACAGTCCTGTTGGCCATATTCTGGCACTATCGATAATCAAAAGCTTTCACAGGTTTATTTTTAATTAATTGTTTCTCTTGTTGGCTCCCGGGTTAACCTGATCCTGTTCCCATCAAGACAGGAGTCCAGCCATGCCGACACCAGCACCGAAACCGCTTTCCTCCCGCAAATGGAAAGACGCCCTCGGCATCCTGGCGGACTGCTGGGAGAACTATGCAATAGGGAAGTAGGGGATCCGCCGGATCAACCGGCGCCTTGCGGAAAGGGGTAATACCGACAGCTGCAGGGATCAGAACAAGCTTTTGGGCAATCCCTGACTATGATTAGCCCATAAGGAAGAACATTTAGCCAATGACGGAAAAACAGGAGAATACCATGTCCCAGAACAACGGCGGTGGCAAATGCCCCGTGATGCACGGAGCCAATACCAGCGAAAGCCGCAATGTCATGGAATGGTGGCCGGAAGGCCTGAATCTGGACATCCTGCATCAGCACGATCGCAAGACCAACCCTCTCGGTGAAGACTTCAACTACCGGGAAGAAGTCAAAAAACTCGATTTTGAAGGTATCAAAAACGATCTCCGCGCCCTGATGACCGACAGTCAGGACTGGTGGCCCGCGGACTGGGGGCACTATGGCGGCCTGATGATCCGCATGGCCTGGCACTCTGCGGGCACCTACCGTATTGCCGACGGTCGCGGCGGTGCAGGAACCGGAAACCAGCGCTTCGCACCCCTGAATTCCTGGCCGGATAACGTCAGTCTGGACAAAGCCCGCCGCCTGCTGTGGCCGGTCAAGAAAAAATACGGCAACAAAATCAGCTGGGCCGACCTGATTGTTCTGGCCGGCACCGTTGCCTATGAAACCATGGGGCTGCCCGCCTACGGTTTCTCCTTCGGCCGGGAAGATATCTGGCATCCGGAGAAGGACGTTTACTGGGGCGCCGAAAAAGAGTGGCTGGCGCCGTCGGATGAGCGTTACGAAGATGTCGACAAGCCGGATACCATGGAAAATCCCCTGGCTGCGGTGCAGATGGGCCTGATCTACGTGAACCCGGAAGGCGTGAACGGCAAGCCGGATCCGCTGAAAACTGCGGAACAGGTTCGGGAAACCTTTGCCCGTATGGCGATGGATGATGAAGAAACCGCAGCCCTTGCCGCTGGCGGACACACAGTGGGCAAGTGTCACGGTAATGGTGATGCCGAGGCGCTGGGGCCGGAGCCCGAGGCGGCCGGAGTGGAAGAGCAGGGCCTGGGCTGGAGCAACCCCAATATGCAGGGCAAGGCCAGCAGGGCGGTGACCTCCGGTATTGAAGGCGCCTGGACGACCAATCCGACCAAGTTCGATATGGGTTACTTCAAGCTGCTGTTTGGCTATGAGTGGGAACTGAAAAAGAGCCCGGCCGGTGCCTGGCAGTGGGAACCCATCGACATTCGGGAAGAGGACAAGCCGGTCGATGCCAGCGATCCTTCCATTCGTCACAATCCGATCATGACCGATGCTGACATGGCCATGAAAATGGACCCGAAATACCTGGCCATCTGTGAGAAGTTTGCGGCAGATCCTGAATACTTCCGGGACACCTTCGCCCGCGCCTGGTTCAAGCTGACGCACCGGGACCTGGGACCCAAATCCCGCTACATAGGCCCGGATGTGCCCGCCGAAGACCTGCTCTGGCAGGACCCGGTACCGGCAGGCAGCACCGATTACTGCGAAGAGGTTGTAAAGGCAAAAATTGCCGAAAGCGGCCTGAGCATTGCCGATATGGTGAGCACCGCCTGGGACAGCGCCCGGACCTACCGTGGTTCGGACATGCGCGGCGGTGCCAACGGTGCCCGCATCCGCCTGGCGCCCCAGAAAGACTGGGAAGGCAACGAGCCGCAACGCCTGGCCCGGGTACTGAAGGTGTATGAGCAGATTGCTGCAGACACAGGCGCCAGTGTGGCGGATGTGATTGTTCTGGCCGGCAGTGTTGGCATTGAGCAGGCGGCAGAGGCTGCCGGTTACAGGGTCCGGGTACCTTTCCTGAAGGGCCGGGGTGATGCTACTGCGGAAATGACCGACGCGGAATCCTTTGAGCCTCTGGAGCCTGTGGCAGATGCTTTCCGCAACTGGCTGAAGAAGGACTATGCAGTCAAGCCGGAAGAGCTGTTGCTGGACCGGGCCCAGCTGATGGGACTGACTGCGCCGGAAATGACGGTTCTGCTTGGCGGCATGCGTATGCTGGGTACTAACCATGGTGGCAGCAAGCACGGTGTGTTCACCGACCGGGAAGGGCAGTTGACCAATGACTTCTTCGTCAACCTGACTGACATGGGCAACGTCTGGAAGCCGGTGGACAACAATCTCTACGAGATTCGCGACCGCAAGACTGGCCAGGTGAAGTGGACCGCAAGCCGTGTGGATCTGGTATTCGGTTCCAACTCCATCCTGCGCTCATACGCGGAAGTCTATGCCCAGGACGACAACCAGGAGAAGTTCGTGAAGGATTTCATCGCAGCCTGGACCAAAGTCATGAACGCGGACCGCTTCGATATCCAGAAGTAACTCCGCAATAACCGGCAGGACATTCCCCCAGGGGAGTGTCCTGCTACCAACTTCCCGCCAGATTCCTTACAATTCCCCCCGCCTCATTTCTGATCAGACACAGTCTGACGTTTTCCTTTCGGACACCGGAGCCCCATGCGAATAATCCTGGCCCCCATGGAAGGGCTTGTTGATGCCCCCATCCGTGAAATCCTGACCCAGGTCGGCGGTATAGACCGGTGCGTGACCGAATTTATCCGTGTCACCCATGGCAATCTGCCTGCCCGCGTGTTCTACAAATATGCTCCGGAACTCCACAACGCATCCTGCACCCGGGCCGGGGCGCCGGTGGCTGTGCAGTTGCTGGGGTCCGATCCGCAACAGATGGCGTTGCACGGTGCCCGGGCGGCAGAACTGGGGGCCACCCAGGTGGATATCAATTTCGGTTGCCCCGCCAAAACCGTCAACCGCCACAAGGGCGGCTGTGTGCTGATGCGTGAGCCGGAACTCATGTTCGGGATTGCGCAGGCGGTACGCCAGGCGGTGCCCGGGCATATTCCAGTTACCGCAAAGATGCGCCTGGGGTATGACGACCGTTCCATGGGCGTCGCCTGTGGCCAGGCCCTGGATGCGGCCGGGGCCGGGGAAATTGTTATCCATGCCCGCAGCAAGGTGGATGGTTACCGGCCGCCGGCCTACTGGGAGGAAATTGCCAGAGTCCGGGAAGCCGTGTCCGCCCGGGTCATCGCCAATGGTGAGATATGGACGGTCGAGGATTACTGGCGTTGCCGGGAAGTGTCCGGTTGCGAGGATGTGATGATCGGCCGCGGCCTGATTGTCCGTCCGGACCTTGCCCGCCAGATCAAGGCCAGTCAGTCCGGTACCGAGGTGGCGGATATGACCTGGGCCGAGGCAGTGGTGCTGGTAAGGGAATATGCGGAAATACTGCAGCTGCACCTGGAAGACCGCTATGTGACCGGCCGTATCAAACAGTGGATCAATTTCCTGAGCAAGGGCTTTGCTGAAGCCGAAGCCATCTGGCCGCAAGCCCGCAAGATCCGCCAGGTAACACCCATGCTGGAGTGCCTGGAACAGGCGGATTCCGGCATCCGGGTAGCCTGAGCCCGAGATCTGTTTTTCTTCCCTTTTCCTGCCAGCAGCTACACTGCTAGTGACTCACATGGATCTGGTGTGAGAAATCCGAAGCTGGCAGGGAGATTCTGAAATGTCCGAACAAAGGCGATACAGGGCACTGGGTTCTGTGGCTGGACTGTGCCTGTCTGTGGCACTGGCCTGTCCGGTACAGGCGTCCGAGGGTGATGTGCAGGTTACGCCGCTGGGCAGCCATGACGGCGAGTTCTGCGTACTGGACCGGGCCATGGTCTTTGAGGATCCCAATGGCACCCGCATTCTGTATGACGCAGGACGCACCGTGGCCGGGCCGGAGGATGCCCGCCTGGGCCGGATTGATGTGGTGCTGGTGTCCCATATGCACGGAGACCATCTGGGTGACCGGCGCATCAAGGCGGTGAATGACGGTAAATGCGGTACCCCGCAATTCCCGGTAATGACGCTGCCGCAATCCAATACCGTGGACATAGCCGTTGCCAAACAGGCAAAGATTGTCACCGGCAGCGAAATGCCTGCGTTTTTCGCTGCCAAGCTGGCAGCCGCCGGTGGAGATCCGGCCAACTCATTGCTGGTGCGTTTTGGTGCCAGCCTTGAGGTGGGGGGAGTCACCATGACCACAGTGCCTGCCGTGCACAGCAATGGTGTGTCTCCGGGATTCCTCACCGGGCCTCTGGCTGAGTATCTGAAGGAAGTGGGGGCCAGCGTCAGTGTGGGGCCGGCTACCGGCTATATTCTGGAGTTTTCCAACGGCCTGGTGGTTTACCTGTCCGGGGATACCGGTATAACCGCCGAACAGAAGCTGGTGGTGGCTGATCATTACGGTGCCGAGCTGGTGGTTCTCAATATCGGCGACACCTACACCACCGGTCCCAAGGAAGCCGCCTATGTCATCAACGATCTGATCAAACCGAAGGCAGTCATTCCTTCCCATGCCAACGAGCCGGCCACTACCGGTGGCAAACTCAAGGCGGGTACGCGCACGGCCCTGTTCCGGGATCTGGCCCGGGTGCCGGTACACGTACCCCTGAGCGGAAGAACCATGGCCTTCAACGGCGATGGTGACTGCACTTCCGGGTGTCAGTAGCGCCGCGCTGCTATTCCATGTCCTGGCTGTATTTTCCCGCACGGGCCGCGCCATTGAGCCTGGCCCGTTTCAGCAGGGCGGCCTGGGCTGCCTGAGCGTTATCTGCACGTCCGGCCCAGGCTTTCAGAGCCGGCTCCTGTAATGCCCGGCCATAGGAAAAACTCAGTTCCCAGGGCTGATAGCCGGTGCAGTTAATGGCATTGAGGTTCAGGGTCGCTTCTTCAGGTGTCTGCCCGCCGGACAGGAAATTGATGCCGGGAACCGCTGCCGGGACCGCCCGCCGGAAAACCTCGATGGTGGCTTCAGCAACCTGCTCCGGAGGGGCTTTGGCGGATTCCTTGCCCGGGGTCACCATGCTGGGCTTGAGAATCATGTGTTCCAGCTGCACCCGGTGCAGGGAAAGGGCCTGGAATACCGCCCTGAGCACGGCTTCACTGACCTCGGCGCAGCGTGCAATGGAGTGGTCCCCGTCAATCAGAACTTCCGGTTCCACAATGGGAACAACGCCCAGGGACTGGCACACCGCAGCGTATCGGGCCAGCACCTCGGCATTGGCGGCAATGGCCTGACGGGAGGGCAGAGTGTCGGAAATATGGAACACGTCCCGCCATTTGGCAAAGCGTGCGCCCTGATTCTTGTAGCCTTCCAGGCGCTCAGCCAGGCCGTCCAGACCAAAGCTGATTTCATCGCCCGGCGCATTGGCCAGGGGGCCTTTACCCTTGTCCACCTTGATGCCGGGACCCATTCCCTGTTTTTCCAGCAGTGCAGGAATGGGGGTGTTGTCGGTCGCGTTCTGGCCCAGAGTCTCCTCGAACAGGATGACACCGCTGATGAAATCCCCAAGCCCGGGTGTGGACAGGATCAGGCTGCGGTATTCCCGGCGCGTCTGCTCCGTGGATTCCACGCCTATGGCCTTGAAACGTTTGGCAATGGTGGGATGACTTTCGTCTGCAGCCAGAATGCCTTTGCCAGGCTGGACCATATCGGCAATGGTTGAGGCAAGTTCTTCTTTAATGCTCATGTCAGCTCCTTGTATCACGAGACACCGCTGTATAAAGGTTAGACAGCCGCCGGATTTATTCTAGTCTCACAACTACAGGAAGGAATTTGATCTGGGCTAAGACAGCGGACGGATAGCTGACCTATTCTGCTACCCATAACAATATCTAAAATACAGGGATTGAGTATGAAAACGGTTGTCAGCGTAAGTCTGGGCTCCTCAGAATACGATTACGAACTGAAAACGGAGTTTCTGGGGCAGCCCTTCCACATTATCCGCATGGGCACCGACGGCGATCTGGACCGGGCCGATGCGGTTCTGGGTTCATTCCGGGAGCAGGCCGATGCCATCGGCCTGAGCATGGTGAACGACCATTGCCAGGTGGGTAAAGTTCGGGTGGAGCACCCGGAGACGGCCCGTCTTGAAGCCTGTGTGCCGGACCGACCGGTAACCACCGGGGCCAACCTGCGCAGTATTCTTCAGGAATGGGCGGTGCGCCACACCCAGTCCGAGCTCGGGCACTTTTTCGACAATGCCCGGGTTCTGTTCATGAACGGACAGGCCACCTACCGGATGGCGAAGGTTCTGTCCGAACATACGGAAAACCTGTTCTTTGCTGATCCCTACAAGGATTTTGGCGTCCCCCGCCTGCTGACCTCCCTGAAACAGCTGGAAACCTATACCGCCCTGACGGCGCCGGTCATGTTTCGGACACCGGCTGCGGCGCTGGTTGACCGTCTGCTGCGCACCCCTCTGTACCGGCTCGGGGAAGGGCTGGTGAATGGATCCCTGCACAAGGCAGTGGCCGATGCCCACGTGATTGTCTGCACTCTGGACGAGCTGGAAGGCTTCACCCGCAAAGAGCTGGACGGCAAAACCATTATTACCTCCCGGGTGAATGACGCGGCACTGGACTGGCTGAGGTCCCGGCGGGTAGCCATGGTGGTGGATTACAGCCCCTGGCTGGCGGAGCGTCCGGTGGGCACCAATGTGATGGAGGCCATGGTCAGTGCGGCCCTGTCCCGGACCCCGGACCAGCTCGGCCCTGACGACTTTCTGGAAGTCATCCAGAGCCTGGGTGTGGAGCCCCGGATTCTCTATCCCGATGGCTACAGGCGCATCAACCGCTTTGCCTTCGTGATTCACCCCCTGTCCCAGCAGTATCTGACCAAGACACCGCCCCTGGACTGGGTGGCCAGCGTATCTCCGCCGGCAGTGATGGATCTGGTGGAGAAGGCCATTGCCTACACCCCGCCATTTATTTATTCCAGGGTCACGGGTATCCGTTCACCGACCGGCGACGAAGCCGAGGGCTGGCTGATTACCGTTGGTGGAACCCCCAAGGAAATCATGGCCCACGACCCTGAATTTACCTACCGGAGACTGCTGGCAGCGGCCGACCTTGCCCGCAAACTGGGTGCCCAGATCATGGGCCTTGGGGCCTTCACCAAGGTGGTGGGGGATGCGGGCATTACCGTTGCCAAACGGGCGCCGCTGCCGATTACCACCGGCAACAGTTACAGTGCGTCCGGTGCGCTCTGGGCCGCCCATGAAGCCATGAAAAAAATCGGTCGGGTCCGTATAGGTAAAAGTGGAAAGATGGCAGGCAAGGCCATGGTGGTGGGGGCTACCGGCGCCATCGGCTCCGTGTGTGCCCGGTTGCTGGCCAAGGCCGTGGAGGAAATCTATCTGGCCGCACCGGAACCGGCGAAACTGCTGGCCCTGAAAGAAGAG
The DNA here is from genome assembly GCA_041591245.1 of Marinobacter sp. Taxonomy (GTDB): domain Bacteria; phylum Pseudomonadota; class Gammaproteobacteria; order Pseudomonadales; family Oleiphilaceae; genus Marinobacter. The sequence goes on along the minus strand of JBFHSI010000009.1, from coordinate 6,873 downwards.
ATAGAGGAGGAGACTCCGGGAGCCAGGGTGCATGTGGCCGGCTCCGCCGACCGGGATCTGGCGGAGATGGACATGATTGTTACTGCTACCTCCGGTGCCGGCAAACGGGTACTGGATATCATGAAGGTAAAACCCGGCTGCGTAATAACCGATGTGGCCCGGCCGCTGGATATTTCCGCAGAGGACGTGGCCAAGCGGCCGGATGTGCTGGTGATCGAATCCGGGGAAATCCAGCTGCCCGGGGATGTGCAGATGAAAGACATAGGCCTGCCCCCGGGCATCGCCTACGCCTGCCTGGCAGAGACGCTGGTTCTGACCCTGGAAGCCCGCTTCGAGAACTTCACCCTGGGCCGGAATATTGAATGGGAGAAGGTCCGGGAAATCTACCGGCTGGGTCTGAAACATGGCATGAAGCTGGCGGCCATCTCCGGCGTGAACGGGGTGTTCAGCGAAGAGGACTTCCAGCGGGTGCGGGATCTGGCGGAGCAGGCCAGCAAAGGCAAAGGCGCCAGAAAGAAGAAGGAGCCGGAACCCGCTGCCTGAGCCTTACCACTTCAATACGGGCAGAGGCCTGAGCGGGGCCACTGGCTGAGAATGCCCCCGCATGATGGCGGGCCTTAGGGCATTTGCAAAGCTCAGGTGTTGGCTGATTGCGTGGTGAGACGCCGGGGGATTTGTTTAATATGGTCTTTAAGACTCGGATACCGGAAAAGGCAAAACCCATGAAAGTTGAAGTCGTGAAGGCGGACTATTCCAATCACCAGCACAAGAAGGATATCCCTTTTCTGCTGAATCAGTATGCCATGGACCCTATGGGCGGCGGGGCACCTTTGTCCGGGGATGTATACACTAATCTGGTGGCCAGTCTGGCCCGGCTTCCCCATGCATTCAGCCTGATTGTCTACGTGAACGATCGGCCTGCCGGGCTGGCTAACTGTTTCGAGGCGTTCTCCACCTTTGCCTGCAAACCGCTTATCAATATCCACGACCTGTGTGTCAGCCCGGAGTTCAGGGGGCTGGGGCTGAGCCAGAAAATGCTGGCAAAAGTCGAGGAGATAGCCACTGCCAAAGGCTGCTGCAAAATCACACTGGAAGTGCTTGGCAATAACGAGGTGGCAAAGTCGGCTTACCGGAAATTCGGTTTTGCCGGCTACCAACTGGATCCGGATGCAGGTCAGGCCCAGTTCTGGCAGAAACCTTTGGGCACCCCCCCTGTTGCCTCTGACTGATACCCAGTCTCTTTCCTTGCATCATAGCGGTCGATTGGGGACGTGTGTGGGGCTGGAGCACCGGACCCATGGAGAAGGCATTCAGATCAAAAAACCGTGTGTGACTCGTCAGCGGAAGACCGGTAATTGCCAGGTGACACTGGATTTGTGGATGCGCAAGGCGGAGATAGATACTCGGCTTGCAGACAGCTTGCAGGGAGACCTGTGATTCGATGAAGTAGGCTGGCATTGAGTGCGAGGATTACATGGCGAGGGTGCAGGGGCTGGACTAGGATTCTGTTAAGAGGTGAGTGAAGGATCCATGTATTCAGGTATTGGTTTACTGGCAAATTCTGCTTTGACGACAGCTTACCTGGAGAAAGCATCCTATGAACATAACATCGGCCTCGGACACACTGGACGAGATCCTGCAGATAGCCCGGGCGGCTGTGAGTGATTCTGATACCTATGTCCAGTTTCTTGTCATTCTGCTGATCTATGGACTGTCCTATATTTTATCCCACAAGATAAGGCAGAGTTTCGGTCTTGTTCATAATGAGCCTCTGGCCAGTGCCCATCCGGTCCGGAAACTTGCGTTCAGAGTGGGTGGCATACTGTTCCCGCTGCTGGCGATCATTCTGCTGAAAATTGCCGCAAAATCCGGAGAGGTTCTGGAATTCACCCCCTGGCTGATCGAAACCGCCATCACCATTGCTGTCCTGCTGTTTTTCAACTCCCTGATCCGAATATTTGTTCAGCATAAAACTGCCGCAACCCTGCTCCGGTGGGTAGGGCTGCCCATCCTGCTGCTGCATTTTCTGGGGTTTCTGCCGGCGGTTATTGCAGCTCTTGAAGAGATATCCCTGGAAGTGGGGAACATCAGTGTATCGGCCTATGGGGTAACCCGGGTCCTGATATTTGGCAGCTTCCTGTTCTGGCTGGGGCGCGCCTCCAATAACTTCGGCAAAGCGATAATAAGAAAACAGGCATCCCTGGACGTGCCCACCAGGGAGGTGTTCAGCAAGCTGTTCGAGGTGGGTCTTTTCTGCATAGTGATGCTGTTGCTGCTGAACATCATGGGCATCAACCTGACCACCCTGGCGGTCTTCGGCGGGGCCGTAGGGGTAGGTCTGGGGCTGGGTCTGCAGTCCATAGCTTCAAACTTCATTTCGGGGATCATCATACTGCTGGACCGGTCACTGACCGTTGGGGATTTTGTAGAACTGGATGACGGGCAGAAGGGCTTTGTCCGGGAATTCAAAATGCGCTACGCCATTCTGGAAACCTACGACGGCAAGGACATTCTGGTTCCCAATGAAAAGTTCATATCCTCGCTGATGGTGAACTGGACCCACAAGGATCCAAAGCAAAGATACCGGGTGGATTTTTCAGTGCCTTATTCCACCGATATCCGCAGTATGGTGGAAATCATCAAGGAGGCTGTGGCGGAGCATGAGCAGGTGCTCAGTGGCCCGGACATTCCGTTTGAAGAACGCCCGGACTGTGAAATCGACAGCTTTGGCGATTCGGGAATCAACATGTTTGTGGAATTCTGGATGTACGGAATTGATGACGGTAAAAACCGGGTCGGTGGAGACATCATGCTGATTATTCTGGAAACCCTGAAAGAAAACGGCATCGAAATACCCTTTCCCCAGCGTGAAGTCAGAATTCTTGATGGGAACTGAAACGGACCTAAAGCGGCTGATATCAATGCTGTGTCCCCATCCACGTGATCACAATGGGTCACTCCGAAACAGATCGCAGATTCTCTGCCATTAGCCGGGCCAGGCGTTTGAACTCTTCAAGCTCTTCCGGTTTCAGGTTCCGGGTCATCTGCTGAAGCGTTTCCTTATCAATGCCTCTGATTTTCTCCATGATGACCTTACCCGCCTCGGCAATGCGCAAATAATGACTGCGCTTGTCGTTGGGGTTGGGTTCCCGGGTGATCAGGCCTTTTTCGATCAGCGCATTGAGCAGGCGAGTGACCTGGGCCTTGTCCCGCCCCAGAAAGCTGGCGATATCTATGGCAGTGCAGGGGGCTTTCTTTTCAACAATCTTGATCACCCGAATATGCATGGACGTGATGCCCAGGTCGAGCCGTTCGGCCTGCAGGTGCTGGCGGCGTTTTATGGCATGGACCAGGTGAAACAGGCTTTCCAGGGAACCGTAATCAGACACCATGAGCTCCTTTTGAAAACAAGTTGACAATGTCAACCATGAAAACTATAGTTGATATTGTCAACGTTAACCGGGCTTATTTCAAGAAAGGACGGCAAATATGGGGTCAGAAACCGGGATTTTTCTTATTGATGACCATTGTTTCCCTGACCATAAAACCGAATATCGAGCAGTTTCTTAAGAGCTGAAATACCGGAGTTGCGCCGGGCTGTTAAGGCCAGCTACAGAGCCAGGACAGACAGAAATTTTCCATCATGAAGCTATTGGGAGTGGTATCCATGAGCAAGAAACACCAGTACAAAATCAACATTGAGCATATCCGTAATTCAGACGGTTCGGTTCCGGAAGATGCCGCCGTCGAGTTTCAGTTCGACAGCCATGATGAAATCCTGGGCATTATTGAAGGTCTGAAGGGGCTGCCGGAAATAGGGCCGGATGCAGGGGCGCGGCTGGGGCTGGGTATCAAACTGTTCGGAAGTGTCATGCTGGAAAACCGGGCCAATGATCTGTTTGCCGGTCTGTTTCCTCACTTTGCCCAGTTCATGAAACAGCTGAAAGGGAAAAAGGCCTGAAGTTGTTTCAGGTGTCTGGGCTCGGCGGTGGCGCTCTGGCTGCCGGAGCCCGGGTTCCTGCACAGGTTCGTCTGTAAAGGGAGAATTGGCTGGGTAATTGTTGGCAGGGATACAACAAAGCCATTGCGAATAACCGGTATCAGGCTAATCTGGAGGTAATACAGCCACTGGCCCGAAACCGGAGCTGGCTGGCTTCACTTTTTCAGTGCGGAATAAAATGAAATCAGCTTTACGTGTTCGCTATCAGACCATCGAATTCGGCAAGGTGGATATTCACCTGTGTACCTTGAGGGACAATCAGGAGTTTGAAGACCCCAATGACGAGGCTCTAAAACTGGGTATCTCCTCCGCCACCTGGAGCCTGTTCGGGGTGATCTGGCCCTCCAGCATGGTGCTGGCCCACCACATGGCCGAGCATGACACGGCCGGCAAGAGAATACTGGAAATCGGTTGTGGCATGGCGCTGTCCAGCCTTCTGCTGAACAAGCGGGACGACGATATCACGGCCACCGATTACCACCCCGAAGCGGGCAATTTCCTGCAGCGCAATACCGAACTCAACGACGACAAGGATATTGACTACCGGCGTATCGACTGGGCGGATGAAACCGACAGCCTGGGCCTGTTCGACATGATTATCGGCAGCGACCTGTTGTACGAAGACCAGCACATCCAGCTGGTGGCGGATTTCATCAACAAGCACGCCAACCCCACCTGCGAAGTCATCCTTGTGGATCCGGGCCGGGGCCGAAAAAGCAAACTCAGCACCCAGATGGAAAAGTACGGATTCAGCTTTTCCCACTTCAAACCGGAGCATACCGACTACCTGGAAAAGCCATTCAAGGGCCATATCCTGAGATTCTGGCGGGAACAGAACTGACATGACTTCAAAAACACAACCATCCCCAGGTGGCGGAAACTGGCCTGTTATTGGCGCCTGGGCGGCCGTTCTTTTTCTGGTTCTGGCTGCCCTGGTTATGGGCCTGGCAGGGCCCGCCTACAGGGCAGAGTGGATCAGCCTGGGCACTTCGTTCGGCATGCTGCGCCAGGGCGCACAACTGGCCATGGGTGCTGGTGCCCTGGGCATGATCACACTGGTGATTTCCGGCCGCTTCCGACGCTGGCGCCCGGCACTGGTAGGGCTGCTGGTAGGTATTGCGGTATTTGTAATGGTGGCCGTGCCCATGGAAATGAGGCACCGGGCCCAGAGTGTTCCGCCCATTCATGACATCACCACCGACCTGGACACACCTCCGGCCTTTGTACTGCTGGCAGCCGCCCGGGAGCAGGCGCCCAATGAGCTGGAATATCCGGGGGCGGAAACTGCACGCCAGCAACTGGCGGCCTATCCCGACCTCAAGCCGGTTACCCTGAAGTTACCACTGGCTGAGGCCATGGCAGCGGCTGAAGCACTGGTTCAGTCCAGGGGCTGGGAACTTGCCGGCACGACAGATCGCACCCTGGAAGCCACAGCAACTACCCGCTGGTTCGGGTTCAGGGATGATGTGGTGATCCGGATGACGGAAACAGAAGGCGGGGTGCGGGTGGATATGCGTTCCGCATCCAGGGTAGGGAAGAGCGACCTGGGTGCCAATGCGGCGCGGATTCAGGCCTTTCTTGAAGACCTGAGCAAGCACTGAGCCCGGCAGAGTTCCGGGCTGCAACGGCGGCTTCAGCTATCCAGCCTGGCCAGCTCCACCATGGTATTAAGGGCATCTTTCAGGGCTTCCAGCTCCTGGCCGGAGGGCACCGCCATCTTTGCACAGTTGTTTACGGCAATGGCGTGATCCATGAACAGCCGTTCCTGAGGGAAGCGGGCCTGGTAACCTTTGGACAATTTGCTCCGGTAGGCGTTCACCTGCTCCTGAAACGCATCGGCCTTGGCCTGGTCGCCGCCGGTTGCCTGTAACAGGCCGGGGGTAACAATTTCTCGCTGGATATACTGGCTGTAGCCTGCCAGCCCTTCACGAACCTTGGCGACCTTTTCCTCGCTGTAGTGAGAGGGGGCGGAATCCAGTTTGGTATCGATAAAATCAATCAGCCCCTGACAGGACTGCATGTCGTTGACCAAACCTGCCGCCTGGGACAGTTGCGGGACCGCGAGTGCCAGCGCCAGTACAAGAATTTTCCTCAATTTCATGCTCCATCTATCCTGTGAAAAACGGTTAGCCCAAGGGCCAGGGCTAAACCGGCAAGGGGTGACGCCGGGAACGGCTGTTATCTGATCAAAGCCGTTCCCATGCTAACACCATCTGCTGGCAATACCGTTTCCCGTAGCGCCGGAACATGGGGCCCTGGGGGCCAAAATGGCCTCCCTCAGTTAACCCGGGATTCCAGAAACTCCCGCAACTGGGCGGGGAGCAGGTCACGGGCCCTTGCCGTGATGGCCCTTTCATTTTTCTGCCAGAGCACACCCAGGTAGATGATTGAAAGGCCAATGGCGGAAAGGACAATGGGGAACAGCAGGCTGTCTTCGAAGACTTCAAAGGCCAGATAGCCCAGATAGAAACAGCAGCCAAAGGCACCAAAAACCACAAACACCCGGCGCACGATGACAACGCCGATTCCGATCATCAGCAGATTGGTGCAGAAGTAGAGGAATTTGGACAGCTCGCTGTCTGAATCCTGAGCTGTCAGGCCAAACCAGAACGCCATGACACCGAACAGATAGAGCCAGAAAGCATAGTCCGCCCTGTTTCTGGCCCGCAGGTCCACCCAGAACGCCAGAAGCGTCATCAACAGCCCTACATACATGGACACCATGGCGCGCAGCTCAAAACTGGCTCGGCCACCGGCAATCATGGCCGCCAGATCCATGGACATGTACCAGAGGGTGACGGCGATTGGCATGATCAGGAAAGGGTACTTGTAGCGCCAGGCCACGATGACACCGACCATCAGGGTACCCAGCT